>JAAUUM010000016.1 GCA_012031565.1 Synechococcaceae cyanobacterium SM2_3_2 | reverse complement strand
CGCCTCTAGTACGTGTCACCGAACCCTCATGGCTCGGCATGGGAGCAGGGTGGAAAGACATGGTGGAAAGACATGGGGAAAAGAGAGGACAGATAGGGTGGTCTGGCAATATCTATTTGGTTAGTCCACCCCTAGGCGTGGTAGGCGGGCGGATAACCCACACAAAATCTCGTAGGGGATGGTGCCCAACTGCTCTGCCCATGCTTCTACCCCTTGGGGAGGGGCCAGTAATCTCACCTCATCCCCGATCTGCACGGAGCTGATATCGGTTACATCCCACATACACTGATCCATCGTAATAGTGCCAATCTGTCGAATCACCTGTCCCCGCACCGATGCCTGGATCCAGCCTGACAGTCGGCGCGGGATCCCATCGGCGTAGCCAATCCCCACGGTTGCCACATGAGTTCGATGGGCGCAGACATGACGATGGCCATAGCTAACCCCGGTGCCGGGTTCGGCCCATTGCAGGTGGGTGATACGGGCCTTGATGGTCAACACGGGCTGGAGGGCTGGGGGGGCTAGGTGTTGTCGCAGATGGTCGGCAGGTGGGATCCCGTAGAGCACCAATCCCAGCCGCACCCGCTGAAAATGTCCCGCTGGCAGGGTCAGTAAGCCCGCCGAATTATCCAAATGCAGCACTGGGATCCCGCGTCCAAGTCGGTGTAGATCGTCAATCACCTGCTGAAAACGGGTCTGTTGCAGGCGCATAACGGTGGGATCCACCTCATCTGCGGTGGCCAGGTGGGAATAGAGACTCCGACAGTCCAGGGCCGGATGATTGATCAGCATTGCCCACACCTCCCCAGCCTGCTGCCACGGGATCCCGAGGCGGGTCATGCCCGTATCGACATTGAGATGGAGCGGGGTGGGTCTCTGGGCGGCACTCTGGATTGCCAGCGGTATTTGGGCTGGATGGGTCAGGGTGGGTTCGAGCCGGTGGAAAACGGCAGTCTGCCACTCCACCAGGGTATTGAGGGCCCCCAGAATCAAAATGGGACAGGACAGTCCAGCGGTTCTCAGTTCGATGCCTTCTGATAGGGTAGCCACACAGAGTCCCTCCACCCCGGCCTCCACCCCGGCCTCCACCAAGGCCAAGCTGGTCAAAACAGCCCCATGTCCATAGGCATTGGCTTTGACCACCGCCCAAATGCTGGCCTGAGGGGAGAGCTGTTGCCGACACAGGGCGATGTTGTGGCGCAAGGCATCGAGATTGACCTCCACCCAAGCCCGACTGGTGACCAAAGATCCCTGCATCCCAGATCTCATCTCAGTAGTCGTCAACGGTTTTGATTCTCCTAGATGTATTGTTTAATTCTCTTATTGGATGTCTTGATGGTGTGATGTTGACGGGATCCTAGGCCCCTCCAGCCCCTAGCCCAGGCGGGACATCCACAAGACGGGCACCGACCGCAAGGGATCCAAGCTGGATCCAGTCAAGCCCTGCCATAGATTAGTCAGCTCTGGCAGAAGTGAGCTGGCGGAGGCGGATGATTGCAGAAGCCGCAGGATCTGATCTAGCCCCATCTCGGATCCCGTTTCCACCGATAAGCGTTCCTCTTGGTCATCCAGCAAGGTACGCAGATCCGTCAGGGCATCGTCAGAGCCCCCCAGAGCGTCCACCAAGCCGAGTTCCAAGGCTTGAACCCCTGTAAAGATGCGGCCATCCGCTAGGCCACGCACCTGCTCGATATCCATCCCAGCCCGTAGGTCGAGCATCTCTGAGTCTACAATCACATCCAGACCCTCTCTGACCCGTTGGCGACCCTCGGCCACATCGATGATGAATTGCTCCAGGGTATTGTCCACCAAGTCTTGTAAAAAGCTGGCTTCCTGGCTGGTTTCGGGCCGATAGGGGGACAAGATATCTTTGAAGGATCCTGTTTTGTAGGTTTTGGCGGCGATGCCCAAGCTGTCGATCAGTTGGCTGACATCTAAGCCCTGCAAAATCACGCCGATGCTGCCCGTCAGGGTGCCGGGATTGGCATAGATCTTGTCGGCGGCACTGGCGATGTAATAGCCTCCACTGGCCGCCACATCCTGCATGGAGACGATCACCGGCTTGCCCGCCGCCTGAACTTGGCGAATAGCCCGATACACCTCTTGACTGGTGCCTACGGTGCCGCCCGGACTGTTGATCCGCAACAGGATCCCACGGGTGCGGTTGTCTTGAGCTGCCGCCAACAGTTGCGACCGCAGGGCCGTCGCTGAACCCCCATCCGCCAACAGGCCACCGGAGGATCCGGCGGAAATCGCCCCTTGCAGGGATAGCGACAGAATGCGACCTCGTCCCTCCGGCAGCGACATCCGACCCGCAGACTCTAGACTGGGCCGGGATCCCGATAGAACCGCCGCCACCAAGCACAATGCCACCAGCAGGGCAGCCATGACCCGATTGAAAGACATCTCAACACCTCTACAAACACCAGAGTCCTCATTATGCGATTATGCGGCGGGAAGCACCTCGGGATAGCGTCTAAAATGGCAGCTCATCCTCAAGAAACTGCCCCTGAAACGCAGACCCCTGAAATGCAGACCCCTGAAACGCAGACCCCTGAAACAGCGTCATCTGGGGATCCGGCGGGGTTCTATCTCCTGGGCTGACCTCCCGTTTGCCTCTGCCACCCCTCAGACCGACTGCGATGCGGCTATGGGCTTCCACCTGGGCCATCACCTGTTTGGCACGGGCGATCACCTGAGCGGGCAACCCCGCCATTCGTCCCACCTCAATGCCATAGGATTTGTCGGCTCCCCCCGGCTTGACCTGATGCAAAAAGACGATGCCATCCCCCAACTCGCTCACCGCCACCTGAAAGTTGCGGACATTGGGCAACAGCGCCGCCAATTGATTCATCTCGTGATAATGGGTGGCAAAGATCGTGCGGGATCCCAGGTTATGGGCCAGATATTCCGCCACTGCCCAGGCAATAGACAGGCCATCAAAGGTGGCGGTGCCCCGTCCAATTTCGTCCAACAGCACCAGAGATCGGGGGGTGGCATTGTTGAGAATATTGGCGGTTTCGTTCATTTCCACCATGAAGGTGGATTGCCCCGTGGCCAGATCATCCACCGCCCCCACCCGCGTAAACACTCGATCACAAAGGCCCAACCGAGCCGCCTGAGCGGGCACAAAGGATCCCATTTGAGCCATCACCTGAATCAGGCCAATCTGCCGCAAGTAAGTGCTTTTACCTGCCATATTCGGCCCGGTCAAAACAATCAAATCGGGTGATGGCAGATGATTGGCTGAGGAGTCAGTGGACTCAGTGCCCAACTCCACATCATTGGCCACAAACAGCCCCGCCGGGATCGACTGCTCCACCACGGGATGCCGACCCACCGAGATGAAAAGGGAGCGATCGGAGCTGATCTGGGGCCGACAGTAGCCCCGATAGACCGCAATCTCCGCCAAGCCCGCCAAGGTATCCAAAGCCGCCAGGGATCCCGCAATGGCCCGAATCGGCTCCACGGATTGCCCGGTGGATTGACGTAGCTCCAGAAATAGCTCGTATTCCAGTTGATATAAATCTGCTTGGGCGGTGAAAATGCGGGCCTCCCGTTCTTTCAATTCGGGGGTGATGTAGCGCTCTTCGTTGGTCAGGGTTTGCTTGCGAATGTAGTCCGCCGGAGCCTGGGTGGACTTGGCCCGCGTGATGCTGATGTAGTAACCAAAGGCTTTGGTGAAGCCCACTTTCAGGGTCAAGATGCCCGTGCGCTGTCGTTCTGATTGTTCCAGATCGGCGATCCATTGGCGGTCAGCCTCGATCTGCTGCCGCAACTGATCCACCTGGGGATCCATGCCAGAGCGAATCAAATTGCCCTCGGTGATGATCAGCGGTGGCGAATCCACCAGATAGCGCTGGAGGGTTTGTCCCAATTCGGCCAAGTGGGGATCCACCTGTTTCAACCCTTGGGCCAAGGGGCTGGTGGCTGGAGCTAAAACTTGGGCGATATCATCCAACTTGCTGAGGGATTGCCCGAGGGCCACTAGGTCGCGGGCGGTGGCGGTGCCGGATCCCGCTCGTCCGGCCAAGCGTTCCAGATCGTAGACCCCATCCAACACCTTTTGAAAAGCCGTTCGCAGAAACTCTTGGGCCACAAACTCCGCCACCGTCTCCTGTCGCTCTCGAATGGCCACGGGATCCAACAACGGTTGCATCATCCAGCGGCGCAAACAGCGGCCCCCCATCGCGGTGCGGGTGCGATCCAATGCCCACAACAGGGATCCCACAAAGCTGCCTTCTCGCACCGTCTGGGTCAGCTCCAGGTTGCGGCGAGTGCTGCCATCCAAGATCAGATAGTCGGAAAACTGATAGCGGCGCGGGATCTGAAGATGAAGCCGGATGCCTTTTTGGGTATCCCCTAGGTAATGGAGCAAGCCCCCTGCCGCCCGAATCGCCAACGGGATCCCGTCTCCCCCAATCCCATCCACAGACCGGATGCGGTAGGTTTCCAAAATCTCATTGCGGGCTTGTGGCAAGCGAAACGGCTCCTGCGGGCGCAATGTATAGCTGAGCTGAGGCGGCAACACTGCCGGGATTTGCTGAGAGCGTTGGCCGGGTCGCAATAACCCCAACGGCACCTCCACAGGCAACAACACTTCTGCTGGTTGCAGCTTGGTCAACTCCTGCTCTAGCCGCTCTTGTCCCTGGCTCTGACAGATCCAAAACTCCCCCGTAGAGACATCGGCATAGGCCAACCCCCATTCCAAGTCCCCTGCCAATTTGGATCCCTGAGGCTGGCATCCCGACTCCAGCAGGACAACCGCCGCCAGATAGTTATTCTCGCGGGCGGTCAAGATCTCGTCTTCTAGCACCGTGCCGGGGGTGATGATCCGGGCCACATCCCGCTTCACCAGTCGTCCGGTGGCCTGATCGGCGGGCTCCATCTGCTCGCACACCGCCAGCGCGTACCCCTTGGAGACCAACTGAGCGGCATAGCGATCCAGCGCATGATGGGGCACTCCTGCCATCGGGATCCGACCCAGGGATCCCCCTTCTCGCCCGGTCAAGACCAGCTCTAGCTCCCGCGAGACGATGTAGGCATCCTGAAAAAACAGTTCATAAAAGTCCCCCAACCGATAGAGCAACAGACAGTGGGGATACTGCCGCTTCAGGCCGACATAGTGCTGCATCATCGGGGTCAGCTGGTCAGGATCCAGCAGCAAGGGATCCCAGTGGTCAAACTCTGGGCCAAAACCGTGGTCAGGGCTGGATGGGGACGTATTCATGAACAGTCAACAAAGATCAGGGGTTTCTACCCTACGCCGTTACCACTCCCCAGAGCAAACCTGCCCCGCTGGGATCAGGACAGGGGCAGAGCAGGCTTGACCTCAGTCACCGTGGCCAACCAGGATCCGGTTGAGGCTACCCAATCTTGGGTCACTGGCAGACTATCCAACCCCATGCCCAAACAGAGCAGCAGCAGATAGACATTGGCATACATAAACAAAGAAGCGGCCCGATCACGATCATAGGGATCCTGAATTAGCCGCACCGTCCGCCAGATCAGCCCCAGCCCCAAGAGCAGCGCCGCCACCAGATAGACGGATCCCATGACATGAAGGGGATAGACCAGCAGCACCGTTACGGGCAACATCAACAGGGCATAGACCAGGATGCTCCATGCGGTGTAGCGTTCGCCATGCACCACCGGCAACATCGGGACTCCGGCTTTTTTGTAGTCCTCTCGTTTCAAAATCGCCAAGGCCCAAAAGTGAGGCGGCGTCCACATAAAAATGATGGCAAACATCACCCAAGCGGCCCAGTCCAATTGATTGGTGACCGCAGCCCAGCCCACCAACGGGGGGATCGCCCCAGCCGCTCCACCGATGACGATATTTTGGGTGCTATGCCGCTTGAGCCAATGGGTATAGACCCCCACATAGACGGCAATGCCCGACATGGCCAGACAAGCACTGAGCAGATTGGCCACGGTGGCCAGCAAGGCAAACGCTGCTATCGCCAGCACCGCCGCAAAGATCAGCGCATCTCGCACCTGAATGCGACCAGAAGGGAGAGGACGATGGCGAGTCCGCTCCATCACATCGTCGATATCCCGGTCATAGATCATGTTGATGGTGTTGGCCGATGCCGCCGACATCGCCCCCCCAGCCATCGTCGCCCAAAACAGCCAGGGATCCACCTGCCCATGAGAGGCGATCCACATCGCCCCCGCCGTCGTGATCAACAGTAAAAAGATGATCTTGGGTTTGGTCAGTTGGCTATAGCTTTGCACCACCGCAAGAGCGTTGGGGTGAAGTCGAGCTGGAAGTGTGTTTTGCATGAGGGTTTGGTTAAAGACTGTCTCAGTCAGGATTTCTCAGTCAGGATTTCTCAGTCAGGATTTAGCCAGAGGGCTGGAAGCTCAAGCCCGTTGCGGTTCTGGGGCATCATCTGCCATTTCTAGCGCCATTTCGGGGGCTGGATTGTGGGCGTTGGCATAGCAAAAGGAGAGGGTGGTAAAGGCCACCAGGGATCCCAGCAACAAGGCCCCAACCGCTTGATGGGCGACGGTCAGGGCTTCCAGTTGCAAATGCATCTTGTAGGTGGTCACCCCCAGGGCAATTTGGGCGATCAGGCAGGTAGCAGCCAAGTGTCCACAGGCTTTGAGCAACTTGGGCAGAGACTTTTTGAACACCCAGGTGACACCCACCACCATCAAGGTGCCTATTGTGGCGGGAGCAACGCCGATGATGTGGCTATTCATCACCCAGCAGGAGCGATCATCGCTGGCTAAGCATTGATGCAAAGCCCATTGAGTGGCCACCAATGCTCCCAACAAACTCTGACCATAGACCAAGCCAACGGCACCTACTCCCAGCCAAGGCAGCGGTTTCCACAACTGTGACACGACGACTTCCCGCCGGGATCCGATGTTGCCAAACAGCAGGGATAGCCCCAGCACCAAGAGGGTGGAGAAAAAGAAGAGGCCCGTGCCCAGATGTGCCGTCACGATGTCGAAGCGCAACAGCTCCGTCACCGTCAATCCCCCCAGGATCCCTTGGAAGATCACCAATCCCACCGCCAGGGTTGCCCCCCAAGGTGCCCACTTAGGTAGCTGTTGCGCCCATACCAAGCCAAGGCCATCTGCCCCAGCACCAGCACGCCAACCCCAGTGGCCACCCAGCGATGAAACCATTCCAAAAACACATACCAGTTCATCTGCTCATGGGGCAGCAGGGATCCATAGCAGAGGGGCCAATCGGGGCAAGACAGGCCCGCATTCCAAACTCGGGTGGCACTGCCCAACGCCATCAAAAAAACCGTCAAGCCCGCCAAGGTCAAGGCCAGGATCCCCATGCGACGACGAAGGACGGGATCCGACTCCAGTCTGGCATCCTCTTGCTGGACGGGTTGGGATGAAAAAGTTGGGTTCATAGACGCTGTTGGAGATGAGTCCATCAAAAGTGCAAAGGTAATATCCCAGCAAAAGAATAAGAGTGCCCAGGCCGGGATTCCATTGGGTTCATCCTAGAGGGGGTAGCTAAGGATCCAGACAGGCTTTAAGGATCTCTTCTCATCAACATCAAGTTTTGTCGCCTTTTTGTCACAATGCTCCCAAAAATCAAGGCTATGAGCTATTGCCGACTTTATGAAGATCATGCTGGATCATCATGCCTGATCATTCTGCCCTTAGACCGATCTGAGATCTGCTCACCTCAGAACACCAAAACTGAACACCAAAACTGAACACCAAAACCGAGACAGAGAGAGGAGAGTCCTCCTGGGATCCCTGGAGGTTGGCATAAGAGTGAAGGGGGTATGTCAAGTGGCGGGGCTCTGGCATCGGGGGCAAAACGTTAAGAGTCTTGGATCCCTGGGCAGCTTCAGCTTGCTGAGAAGGATAGGATGTGCCTGTCCCAAGAGCGGCTTTCAGGCCATTCGCATATTTGATCTATTCGTGTGTCGATCTACTCGTGTGTTTGCTAGTGGGTGTTTTCGATACCGTCTGGCCACACTTGAACTGATGACACAGTGGTTCAAATAACACGATGACTTTGGGACGACGCGAAGCCAGTCATTGGCAGAGGTTGCAATGAAACAGATACCCGCTTCACTTTTGACCCTGGTGGCAGGGGCTTTAATCACGATTATTAGTTGGTGGGCCGCCAACAATCACGGCCTGCTGCCAGAACAGGTTTCCATCCAAGCCCCCTTGGTGGATCAGCTCTTTGACACGATGTTTGGCATTGGCACTGCCTTGTTTATTGTGGTGGAAGGGGCGATCATCGCCGCCGTGGTGATCTTTCGCAAGCGGGATGGAGAGAAAGGCGATGGAGATTCCACCGAGGGCAACGTGCCCCTGGAAATCTTCTGGACTTTTATTCCTGCTGTGATCGTGATTGGATTGGGGGTCTACAGCGTCGATGTCTACCGCGAGATGGGTGGCTTTGGGCCTGTGGACGAGAGCACGATGGTGGCTTTGGCCGATGCTCCTGACAACATGGATTTTGAGATGGACTTTGAGCAGTCTGGCACCATGCCCCGTGCCCAGCTGGTGATGGACGGAGATTTAGGATCCGACGAGGGATCCCCATCTGTGCGAGCCAATCTCAAGGCCAGTGGCATTGGGGTCACGCGCGAGGGCCACGATTTCCGTCCGGCTCAAATGGAAGTCAATGTGTCTGGGATGCAATATGCCTGGTTATTTGAATATCCCGGCACCGACATTGTGGCAGGTGAACTGCATATCCCTGTTAATACTGACGTGCAGCTCAATCTATCGGCGGTGGATGTGATCCACTCCTTTTGGGTGCCCCAGTTTCGCCTCAAGCAGGATGCTATTCCGGGACATGCCACCACCTTGCGATTTGTGGCCACCAAGAAGGGCACCTATCCCATTGTTTGTGCAGAACTTTGTGGAGCCTACCACGGCGGCATGAGAGCTGAAATTGTGGTGGATTCCCCAGAGGACTATGCCTCATGGCTGACTGAAAATCAGTTTGCCGCCAACCCTGACTCCCAGATCGCCCAAATCCCAGCCCAGGGATCCTTTGTGCAGTCTCACCTCAAAGAGATGGGCGTCGAGCGGGTTCACAGCCACGATCACATGATGATGCACTAATCAATCCCAGAAATCCATCACAGACCGTTCACTAATGTTTGTTTGACTGTTTCTTTAATACTGTTCCCATTCATTGACTAAGACTAATTGACCTTTCGCATTGACTGAGCCTGATTTTATGACTCAAGTACATATTCCCCTTGACCAAGAGGCCAATCTACAAGGCCCGGATCCCGATGGCCATAGTCAGCATCCCACCGCTTGGAAGTGGTACGACTATTTCACGTTTAATATCGACCACAAAGTAATTGGGATCCAATACATCGTTTTTGCCTTCTTCGCCTATCTAGTGGGGGGCTTGATGGCGATGGTGATGCGCTTGGAGCTGTCCACCCCTGACTCTGATTGGGTGGATCCCAGCCTTTACAACGCTTTGCTGACCAATCATGGCACCCTCATGATCTTTTTCTGGGTGGTGCCAGCAGCGGTGGGGGGCTTTGGCAACTATCTAGTGCCTCTGATGATTGGGGCACGGGATATGGCCTTTCCCAAGCTCAATGCCTTGGCCTTTTGGCTCAATCCTCCCGCAGCCTTTTTGCTGGTGCTGAGCTTTGTCTTAGAAGGGGGGGCTCAGGCGGGCTGGACATCTTATCCTCCCCTCAGTTTGGTCACCGCCACCACCGCTCAATCTCTGTGGATCCTCAGCATCATCTTGGTGGGCAGCTCCTCCATTTTGGGCGCTCTCAACTTCGTGGTCACCATCTGGAAGATGCGGGTGCCCAGCATGAAATGGGATCAGCTGCCCCTGTTTTGCTGGGCGATCATGGCCACCTCGATTTTGGCCTTGTTCTCCACGCCGGTATTAGCAGCGGGCTTGACCCTGTTGTTTTTTGATATCAACTTTGGCACCTCTTTTTTCCGGCCTGAATCAGGCGGCAATGTGGTGGTCTATCAGCACCTATTTTGGTTCTATTCCCACCCAGCGGTTTACCTGATGATCCTGCCCATCTTTGGGATCATGTCTGAGGTGATCGCCACCCATGCCCGCAAACCCATCTTTGGCTACAAGGCGATTGCCTATTCCAGCTTGGCCATCTGTTTTGTCGGCCTGTTTGTCTGGGTTCACCACATGTTTACCAGTGGCACGCCCGCCTGGATGCGGATTTTCTTTACCATCTCCACCCTGATCGTGGCGGTGCCAACAGGAGTCAAGATCTTTGGCTGGGTGGCAACTTTGTGGGGGGGCAAAATCCGACTCACCAGTGCCATGTTGTTTGCCATCGGCCTGTTGATGATGTTCGTGCTCGGTGGACTGAGTGGCGTTACTCTGGGATCCCCGCCGTTTGATATCCATGTCCATGACACCTACTATGTGGTGGCTCACTTCCACTATGTGCTGTTTGGCGGCTCTGTGTTTGGCCTCTATGCCGGACTCTATCACTGGTTCCCCAAGATGACGGGGCGGATGTACAACGAGTTTTGGGGCCGGGTTCACTTTGTCCTCACCTTCATTGGCGGCAATCTCACCTTTTTGCCGATGCACCAGTTGGGCACCCACGGGATGCCGCGTCGGGTGGCGATGTATGACCCACAGTTTGCCGATCTGAACGTGCTCTGCACCATCGGGGCGATCATTTTGGGCATCTCGATCATTCCCTTTACCCTCAATGCGATCTATAGCTGGATCTGGGGGCCGATCGCGCCCGAAAATCCTTGGGAATCTTTGACACTGGAGTGGACAACTGCCTCTCCTCCCATGATCGAAAACTGGGAAGTGTTGCCTGAGATCACCCACGGCCCCTACGAGTACGGCATGAATATCCCCATCAGCATGGATGGATCCCATCGCCAACAGGCTGAGGCAGCGGCTGTCAGCTAGTGATCACAGCTGGGGATCCTTGGGTTAAAAAGGCCAGGGATCCCGGCTTGTGTTGAGTGAATACCCCGAATGAGGCTCTTGCCATGACCACCACCTCCTCTCCTGATCTGGACTCCACCGTTGTCGAAGCTGTTGCTCATGTGGCCCATGATGATCATGCCCATCCCGATCTACGCATCTGGGGCTTGGTCACGTTTTTGGCGTCAGAATCCCTTATGTTTGGGGGCTTTTTTGCCACCTATATCATCTTCTTTTCCACCTATGCGGTCTGGCCCCCCGAAGGAACAGAAGTTGAGTTGGTTTTGCCCGCCATCAACACATTGATCCTGGTCTCTAGTAGTTTGGTGATCAACAAAGGCACCCATGCCGTTAAAGAGAATGACATCAAAGGAATGCGACTCTGGTTTGGGGTCACAGCCCTGATGGGGATGATCTTTTTGGGCGGACAGGTCTATGAATACATGACCTTGGGTTATGGCCTGACCGAGAATATCTTTGCCAATTGTTTTTACTTGACCACAGGCTTTCACGGCCTCCACGTCTTCATTGGCGTGCTGTTGATTTTGGGGGTGATGTGGCGGTCACGGCGAGAGGGCCACTACTCCGACATCAAGCACGTTGGGGTGGAGATGGCTGAGATCTACTGGCATTTTGTGGATGTGATCTGGATCATTTTATTCACGCTGCTCTACATCTTGACCCGACTCTAAACTCTTGCGGTAGCTGAAACAGTCTAGACAAGAGGCTTAAGTCCTTTGTTGATTGTTGCTGAATTGATGCGCCGCCGAGGACTGGCGGATTGAGCTGAAGGTAGAGCCTCTGCAAGTCACTGCTGAAATCAATCCAATCGGCAGAACCTCTACCACCACCAGGGCCGGATGCTGCGACCATCGGCAAATGTCACCCCTTCAACCTGAGTCTCAGAGCGGATGGATCCCTCCACAATTGCACCGGTCAGATTAACTCCGGTCAGATTGGCCTTGGTTAAATCGGTTTTGCTCAAATCGGTTCGGCTGAGGTTGGCCTGAGTGAGATTGGCTTTGGTCAAGACTGCCCCACTCAAGTTGGATCCAGATAAATTGGATCCCCGCAGATCAGCTCGCGTCAGATTTGCCTGACTGAGATCAACGTTTTCCAATCGGGATCCCCTCAGATCAACCCCGATCAGATTGGCTTTTGATAGGTTGATGGCTTTCAGCTCGATAGATCGTAAGTTGGCTTTACTCAGATCCACTTGAGAGAGAGCAGGGGAGATGTCCCGGCGATTTTGTAGGTGCCAAATCAACGCTGCCTTGGGATCCCATTGGGTGGTCTCATCCACTCTGCAACCCCGCCAACTGGTGCCGCTCAGCTTACACCCGCGCAGATCCGCCCCGCGCAGATCCGCCTTATCAAAACAGCCGCCGCTCAGTTTGGATCCGGCTAGTCGTGCCCCCCGCAGATCGGCTTCCACACACTGAATGCCATTGAGGTTACAGCCCTCCAACTGGGCGGCTTTGAGATTGGCGGCAAAACAGTTGACTCCCCCCAAACTGGCTCGGCTCAAATTCATCTCAGCCAATTCGGCATACCTAAAATCCCGCTCCCCTCGCCGATAAGCTACAACCACAGCCTGGGATCCCCCCACATCCCGAAAGGGACTGAGATGCCGAGTCGCCCATTGGCAGCGGTCATCCTGCTGTTGGCTGAGGGCTTGCCAAATCGCCAGCCGCACCGGCCATTCGCTATTGGATTGCAGCGCTTCGATCAACAGCTCGATCCCTTCTCTGCCATAGCCCAAGGCTACCGGGATCCCGGCCAATCGGGCCGCTGTGTTGGGACTGTTGATCTGTCGGTGCGCCCCGGCCAGTCCCCCCAATACCAGCGCATGGGTAGGAATCCCCACAGTGCCCCCCAACACTAGATCCCAAGGCCGCATTTTCAAAATCGTGTTTGTCATCGTGGGCAGGTGATCATCCAAACAGGATCCCAAGGAAGCTGAAGTCTAAACCCAACGGCCTACCACGAGACGGATGGTGCCATCCTCTAAGGTCTCTTGGGCTTCGATGGCATAGCCCTGTTTGCGGGCGGCGGCGATCAGATTCTTGTGGGCGTAGGTCTGCAAAATCGGTTCTAAAAAGGCTTTTTGGTCGATCTGGGCACCCCAGAAATCGGATACCAGCTCGTAGGTATCGCCGTTTTTGCGAAAGCCAAGGTCAAAGCCATTGGATTGGCGAATGACAAAATCAGCCCGGGTTCGTTTCCACAGATACCCCCGAATATTGCTGTTGCGCTCCACTTGATAGCCCAGCTCTTGCAGGGTTTCGTAGAGGATGTCTCCATCTTTGATTTGGATTTGGATGGTGGTGAAGTGTGACATACCTAAACCTGGGGCAACAGTAACCTGGGGCGCTTGAGCACTTGTTCATAACCAAGGATCCCTGAGATGGAGATTTGGATAGAGAGACCGCTTAATTTTTGTTCTATCAGAGAACTCAGACGGGTATGAATGTCTATAGGGATCCCTACAACAAAATGCAAAAGGATCCCTGGCGTTAGATCATGATTCTAATCGCTTCGTTCTCGACACTTTTCCTCTAGCTTGACCTAAAACGAGCGGCAGGTCATTTGGCGGTGTTCGAGCGAGGGCATTTGTTGCCTAACTTGGCGCAGACGCTCTGGGTTGATCTCAGCCATCGCCACACCGGGCTTTTCGCCGCCCGCATCCGCCAGGACTACCCCCCAGGGATCCACGATCATGGCATGTCCGTGACATTGGCGACGGGCATAGTGCAGCCCCACCTGGGCTGGAGCCACCACATAACAGGTATTTTCCACAGCCCGAGCTTGCACCAAGAGTTGCCAGTGGACTTGGCCCGTATAAGCGGTAAAGGCGGCTGGAATCAACAACACCTCGGATCCCCCATCCACCAAGGCCCGATACAGCTCCGGGAAGCGAATGTCGTAACAGACAGACATGCCCAGGATCCCGAGGTTTTGGGTGGAGGCCACCACCACATTTTCGCCGGGGGTGACGCTCTTGGACTCTTGATAGGTGTTGCCATCCGGCAGGTTGACGTCAAAGAGATGAATCTTTTGATAGCGGGAGATCTCCTCTCCATTGGGATCCAGCAGGGAGGCAGTATTAAAAAAACGTCCCTGGCCATCGGGGACAGGATAGCCTCCCCCCAACAGCGTCACCTGAAACCGCAGCGACATTTTGTGTAAAAACATCTCGGTCTGGGTCTGAATCTCAGCCGCTTGGGCGATTTTTTCGGCCTCTGGCCCCATAAAGGAAAAGTTCTCGGGCAGGGTGATCAGCTCACACCCCTGCTGAACCGCAAACTCAATCAGCTCTTCGGCTTGAGAGAGGTTGGCCGGCACATCTGAAACACTCGTCATCTGAACGGCAGCAGCAAGATAGGGGCGCATCATAGCAAGACTCAAAATCTGACGGGACGAGGGTTCTGAGACTGATAGAGATTGGCTTGAGATCAGCCTTTCACCTGCCACAAACCGAGAGCAGGCCCCACAAACCGAACCACCACCCAGAATACCCCCAAAAAGATAATGCCAGCCCAGGCTCCTCGGCTCGTCCATGTGTAGGCAGCTTTGGCTTGCCCCTTGGTGATGGGCAGATCGGGCAGGTTGGGAAAGATCAGCTCCTGATCGGGATCCGCACTGGTAGCTTGTTGGGTTTGACGACGTTTGGCTTCTCCCACGGGATCCCCTCCAATTGGTCTCAGCTTCAGGTGATAGGTGCTTGAGTCAAAGATAGCTTGGGTTCTGGCTTCTAGCTCATAGCCCAACCCATCCTACCAAGTGCGGGACATGACACAGCAGGGCGGGATCCCTTGATAAGCTGGTGAGGTCGTCTTGCCGAAACCATGATGGATACTGCTGAGATCCAAGCCTTCAAGAGCCGAGTGGAGCTGATCCGCCTGCGTCGCCCTGCCGTTGCCAAATTGCTGGAAAAGTCCAATCTGGGCATGTTGCGGGTGGATGTTAACCAAGCCCTAGAAGAGATTGACGAATTGATTGAGGAGTTTGACGAAGCCTTTTCTGAAACAGAGCCCTATTGAGCAGGCTTGAGCTTGAGTCTGCCATGACGAAGGAATCTCCCCTAGAGAGGGATCCCTTCTCACCAACCCCAAGTGCCTGGCTCACCTTTGAATGGGCCAACAATTGTGCTGGTGATCCAGCCACCATAGAAATCCCCGGCCTGGGACTGCACGATCTCGCCATCCACAAGACATCGATCCATGCGGCTGGGATAAAAGCACAGATAGCCCCGGATGGCCTCAAAGCCTGGGGTTGGGTTTTCATAGCTCCAAGCCACATCGGCATCCCGACGCTCACCCAAGGTGAGATGCCAGTAACTAGCGGATCCCTTAAATTCGCAGAAGGTGCGACGGGCACTGGCTTGCAATACCCCTGGGCGGATATCTGTCGGGGGGATGTAAAAGGTGGGGGGATGGCTGGTTTCTAGCACTCGGTAAGCCGAGCGGGTCTCCACAATCGTTTCACCTGCCCAGATCACTTGAACATGAGAGTCAGAGGGCTCTAGGCGCGGCGGGCGGGGGTAGTCCCACACAGATTCCTGGCCGGGTTGAGGGTCGATGCGCTGAATGGGCATGAGTAGGGATCCTAATTCTGCAAAATTCTGAAAAGATGAGTCCCAAAAATGGAACCCTGTCTTCAGAATGTCACGATACCGCTGCGTCGGGATCCAGCGCTTTAGGACAGTTGTTCTAAAAACAATCACTTCTGGTGGCCCAAATGTTGCTCTTTCGGCTTGCTTTGGCAGATCAAAAAAACCTAAAGCTAGATTATTTGACTTAGGTTATTCAATTTAGACCTGGGGTGCGCCCAAAAGCAATTGGGCCAGAAGCAATTAATTAAATCTAGATCAAGCCATACTCGTCACAAACCAATGTCAAAACAGTTGCACAGGTAATCACCATCAAGGTCATCAACGGAGATTGGCCATTCGCCGCAGATACTGAGCCAGCAATCGTAGCTCCCACCCCTGCCGACACACTCCGACCGACCCAATTACGGCCATTTTGATCCGATGGTTTGTTATTGAGGTTATTCATTGCAAGCCTACAAATCTCAAAAAGATAAAGGTCTTAAAAGAGTCTAATCACCGTTTCCCACAGGGATTGGACTAACCGTGTCGCTGATGAGACCTCAACCTATCACCCCTCTGCCCAGGGATCCTAGAGCCGCTAAACGAAACTTTAAGAGATGGGATCCAGGCATGAAGAGATATGTATAACCTTTGAGAACTTTGAGGGCATTCCTTGCTGCTTATCGCATGGGGCCAGCCAGGATCACCTTGGCAATGGCATCTGTCACATCCGTTGGGGATTCATGAGCCAGTTGTTGATACCACTTTTGAGTGATCTCGGGATCCTTGCCATGAATTTGCTCGGCTCGGCTGCGGGCTTTTTGCACCACCGCATTGGCACGTTCCGTCCGCTCCTGGCTGTAGCGTTGCAAAGCCTCAGGGATCCCAGTCGATATCGTGGCTAGATAATGGGCCAAAACATAGCCATCTTCCATGGCCTGACAACCCCCTTGCCCCAGATCAGGGCAGGTACTATGGGCTGCATCCCCCAAGAGCGCCACACGGCCCCGTGCATAAGACTCAATCGGCCCCATGTCATGAATCTCCGGTCGGGCCACTGTCATGGGATCCATCCGTTCGATCAGGGCTTGCACCGGATCGGCCCACCCCCGAAAATGCTGTCTCAGCTCCACTTGATAGGTGGCGGGATCATTGGGACTGCCCAGCGGCAAAGGCACATCGAGGAAAAAGTAGAAGCGATCCCCCCCCACAGGCATCAACGATACTCGCTTATGATCCCCCACATAGATATCCCAACTATCCGGGGGGGCCAAATCTGGCGAAACAGGAACCAATCCATTCCAGTTCACATAGCCCACATAACTGGGATCCACGTCATAGCCCAGCACATAACTGCGGACGACAGAACGGATCCCATCGGCAGCAACAACCAGATCGCCCCTAGCCTCCTGTCCGTTGTCAAAAAAAGCAGTGACCCCTGTTTCGTCTGCCTGGACATCCACACACCGATGGCCCAACTGGACAGGATCCTGAAACCCCTCCAGCAACAACATCTGTAGATCTCGACGAGCCACCGGATAAGGGCGTTGGCCCACCTTTTCGATCAAGGGCAACAGGGAGATCTGATTCAAGGGATCGCCTGTGGCGGTACGGTACTCCATCCGGTTCATCTCACCGCCTATGCGAGCGATACCCTCCCCCAGCCCAAGGCGGTTCAGCACCTTGACCCCATTTGACCACAACGAAATGCCCGCCCCCACCGGACGTAGCTCTTGCACTCGGTCGTAGATCTCCACATGGCACCCGGCTTGCTTGAGAGCAATCCCTGCGGTTAGTCCCCCGATCCCGGCTCCAATGACAATGACCTTGAGATTTCGCATGTCAATTTCGCATATCAAAGTAAGAACGACAATGTTGATGCTGCCCTCAATAGCAAATCTGATTAATGCCCATTGGGCTGTGTTAATCACTACACTGTTCTGGGCTGGCAGCGCAAGGGGACTCTCTCTCCATGCCAAAATTGTATTAAACTTTTCCAGAGATAATGATCTTTAATGTCTGTTGTTTGGGGATAAAAGAATCTTTATGCAGCGTGTATTCATCTGTGGATCCGCCCTACAGGGGCAACCCGATCATGGCAATGTTGCCGCCACCCATTTTGCCGGAACGGTCAGCACACAGCCCCGCTACCGCATGCACGCCGTGGGCAATGGCTGGCACCCTGGTGTCTATGAAACGGAGACCGATGGTGTCTCGCTGGCTGGAGAACTCTACGAAATGACAGCGGAGCAATACGAAGCGCTGCTGGCCTCAGAACCTCCCGGCCTTTATCCCGGTCAAGTGGAACTCTCGGACGGCAGGATGGCCATTGCCATGATCTACCCCTACGCCTTGATCGAGCAACATCAGTGGCCGGATATCTCTCACTTTGGAGGATGGGCCGCCTACAAAGCTAGCGTCCCCCCTGGGGAGTGAGTGTCATCAGATAGACAAAGCACAGGGGCCGAGAGAAGAGAAGATACTGAAATGACAACCCGACGAGCCGGACTCCGCGACGACCAATGGGAGCGTATCAAAGACCTGCTGCCCGGACGAGAAGGCCATGTGGGCAGCGCCGCTAAAATAACCGCCTGTTTGTTATGGATCCCAGCTCATAGCTCGCTGTCAAATCGCCGTTGCTTCAGTGCGGGAAATCAGTGCGGGAAATAGGTCAAAGTCGCTTACTTCTGGGCCTGACGAACATTGAGACAACACCATTCCCCCCGCTTCCAGAGCGCGGCTACCACCCAGTCATGGTTTTCCAGCATTTCTGAGACAAACTTGGCCTGATCGATCAGGATCCCGCTCAAGATCAGCCAGCCATTCTCCTTCACCACCAAGCGAAATTCTGGGATCATATCCAAAATCACATCGGCCAAGATATTGCAGGTTAAGCCATCCACCATCTGCGGGATATGTTCGAGGCTACCCAGGCGAGCTTCCACCTGATCCGCCAGCCCATTGAGGCGGCAGTTTTGCATCGTTGCTTCCACCGCCAAGGGATCGGTGTCCACAGAAAACACTTTCTTGGCCCCCAGCATCGCTCCAGCAATGGATAGGATCCCAGAGCCGCAACCCACATCCCCCAGCACCAAAGGCTCATGAACTTCATCATCCGCCCAGCCGGTTAGGCGCATTTCCAGCGCTTCTAGACAGAGCTGCGTGGTGGGATGTGACCCCGTGCCAAAAGCCATACCGGGATCCATCGTCAACACCTGTCGTTTGGTGGGGGGTGGCGTCAACCAGGCGGGCACGATCAACAGATGGTCGCCAATCTCTTGAGGCTGCCAATGTTGCTTCCAGGTGGTAGACCAGTCCTCCGACTCCAGTCGCTCCCAGGTCAGCTGCGGGGGAGGATTTTTCTCAATCAGGGCATCCTGACGCAGCCGCAGGGCTAGAGCCGCCATATCCAGCACCGTCGCCGCTGATGCTGGGACATAGGCATGAATAACGATTCGCTCAAACCCACGGGCTGACTGGCGGCGTTCTTTGACCTGTTCACTGGTCATCCCTTGGCAACCAAAGGTGCCCAGCCGCCAGAAAATCAGATCCTCTTGGCTCAAATCCGCCATCAAAGTCAGATCCCACCAATCTCCATTCAGGGATCCCTGAGTGGAATCAGACACGTGGGAAGAAGGAGGTTGTATAGCTGCCGTCACCCGCTTGTCTCCGTACTGGGGGTTGATCACTGCCAAATCCTATCATCTGGGCTCTGCCGCTCTTGCTACTAATCTACTGATCCATACCTGATCAGCTTTAGACAACGTTAAGCCCCTACCAGACTGGGCTGGGATCCCTTCAGGATAGGGGAGAGTGATTGAGGTTGGGCAGAGCATGAACGCCGATGGCACCACCTGGGAGCAGGTCTTAGCCGCCCTCAAAGCCTATTGGGGCTATGACAGCTTTCGCCATCCCCAAGATCAGGTGGTGCGCTGCCTGCTCCAGCAGCGAGATGCGCTGATTCTATTGCCGACCGGATTTGGCAAATCAATTTGCTTTCAGATCCCGGCCCTACTGGGATCCGGCCTCACCCTAGTGATCTCGCCTCTAATCGCCCTGATGGAAGATCAAGTACAGGACTTGTGGAAACGCAAGCTGCCCGCCGCCTGTCTACATGGGGAAGTACCTAAGACCCTCAGGCTTCGCATTTTCAAAGCCCTGGAGGAGGAGCGGCTGCGGCTACTCTATCTGTCGCCCGAGACTTTGTTTAGCCCAGCCGTCTGGGGACGATTGCAAGGGATCCAGATCAACGGGCTGATGATCGATGAATCCCATACCCTGGTGCATTGGGGCGATAGCTTTCGGCCTGATTACCGGCGCTTGGGCACTGTACGGCGGGCTTTGGCACAACACTTTCCCATCGCTGCCTTCACGGCCACAGCGGATCCCTATACCCAGTCGGTGCTACAAAGCGTCTTGGATCTCCAGACTCCGACGGTGATCAAGGGGGATCCAGCTCGCCTCAATCTCCACCTCTCGATTTCCATCGCCTGGACTCCGGCAGGACGGCGGCAGCAGCTGAAGCGATTTATTCAGTCCCAACAGGGATCCTCGGGCCTAGTCTATGTCCGTACGCGGGAGGATGGACGGGTCTTGTCCGCTTGGCTGCACCAGCAGGGTCTGGCAACAGAGGTCTATCACGGGGGGCTGGGATCCCAGCAACGGCGACAACTGGAACAGGATTGGCTACAGGGATCCATGCCTTTTTTGGTCTGTACCAACGCCTTTGGCATGGGGATCAACAAGCCGGATGTGCGCTGGGTGGCGCATTTTCAACCACCACCTGCATTGGCCGATTACATTCAAGAGGTGGGCCGGGGAGGACGGGATGGGCAGCCCGCCACAGCCCTGATGCTGGTTTCTGAACCCACCGGCAGTCTTGATTCTGGCGATCAGGATCGGCAAGCCTTTTTTGACCGTCAGCGCCATCAGATCAGAGAACAAGCGACTCAACTGCTGCACAGCCTGCCCGACCAGGGATCCTATCAGCAGGTCGGAAGGGTGGAGGCCAAGGTAGCTCTGGCCCTGCTGCACCAAGCGGGCTGTCTGCGCTGGCGGGATCCCTTTACCTTTGAGATTTTGCATCGCCCTGCCCGACTTCCCCCCCAGCGGGGCACCTGATCCGGGTTTGGGCATGGCCCAGTTGATCCAGACGCGAGGGTGCCGCTGGCAGGTGTTGCTCGAACAGTTTGGCTACCCAGCGGCGGATCCCTGTGGAGTCTGTGACAATTGCCGTCGTCGCGCCACCAGAGGGTTTCAGCTATTCAGATCATCGTAAGGCAGGGGTGGATCGGCAAGATGGGATCCCTGTTTGGGGCTCACTTCTGCCCTCAGCGCCCCATCCAAGTCTGCCAGTCGCCGGGGGGCCACCATTCCGTGCCCGATGGTCAACAGGCCACCCGAAAAGATCACCGCTCCTCCCACCCATGTCCATAGATTTGGCACCTCTCCAAAGATCAGTGCTCCTAACAAAGAGGCCCAAATCAGGCCAAAAAATTCAAAAGGAGCTAGGGCGACAAACTCGGTATCTCGATAGGCTTGGGTGATACAGATCTGCCCCACCGTGCCCATCGATCCCCCCAGTAGCAACAACAGCAATTGCGGAGCAGTAGGCCACTGCCAGACAAAGAGAGCGGGCAGCAGCGCCAGCGGGGTTTGCAACAGAACCATGTAGATCAAGATGGTCAGGGTGGAGTCAGTCTTAGTCAGGCTTTTGATCATGATCAGCACCACCGCCAACTGAGCTGAGCCCGCCAAGGCCAACCCATAGCCCAGACTGATGCCCTCCACCCCCGGCTGCAAGATCACTCCAGTGCCCAGAATGCCGCAGAGTAAGGCCAAGACTTGAGGCAGGTGTAATTGCTCCTTAAAGATCAGCATCGCCAACATCACCGTAAACAGTGGCACCGTAAATCCCAATGCGGTCACCTCGGCAATCGGAGCGAGGCTAAAAGCCGAAAAGAAGCACAGCATAGCTCCAGTATTGATCAGCGCCCGCCAGCCATACAGCCAACCCCGTTTTGTCTTTAGCACAGGGATCCCCACCCGCAGACCAAAGGGCAGTAGCCATAGCGCCCCCACCAGATTACGGAAAAAGACCATCTGAAAAGGATGCAGGGATCCTGACAGATAACGGGTGGTGCTGTCCAAGGCGGCAAACCCGGCAGCAGCAACAATCACCAGCAGGATCCCACGGGTTCGACCGGGCGCAAACAGGGCGGGAGACAACAACGAGGTCAGCATAACGGTACGCGAATGGGATCCCGGCGGAAGGAGATCTGCCGATGAGAATAACCTAACGATGCTAGTCAATCTGGATGAGGACGGGAGGGCTGGATGAGGACGGTAAGGATCCCCTAGCCAGAGCCAGACCCTGATCTCATGGCTGTGATCGAGCTGGGGTCGGTTGATTTACAATAGTTGTTACATAACTACAAGACTGCCAGTTTCTCCCATCACTGGCCTCTTGCTGACCCATTGTCCACCCGAAAAGGATCCTCTTTTCCATGCCCACCATCCATTTCGTCAAAGAAAACAAACATATCGTTGCGGCTGAAGGGGCAAACCTCCGGCTCAAGGCGTTAGAGGCCCAGATCGATGTCTATAAGCTGGTGGCCAAGGTGATGAATTGTGGTGGGGTGGGGCAATGTGGCACCTGTGTGATGGAGGTCGTGGAGGGATCCCAACATCTCTCCCCCCGGACTACAGCGGAGGAAAAGCACTTGCGCAAGAAGCCAGATACCTACCGACTGGCCTGTCAGACCAAGGTATTAGGTGATGTCAGCGTTAAGACTAAGCCTTGATTTCTGACAACTGCTCTTGACTGAGTGCTCTTGACTGAGGGGCTGCTGCAAGAGCCATAACACTCCTTTGCAAACAGGATGCCATTTCTCAGAAAAGCAAGTGGCGGGTGATATAGTATCGTTGATCTTAGCGTCACCCGCACCTCATCATGGAAACCAATTTTCTCGGTCTGTTAGGCACGGTCTTGGTCATCCTTGTACCCGCCATCTTCCTGGTCATTCTCTATGTCCAGACTGCTAGCCGAGGCGAAGGATAACTCCTTTACCGTTCATGGCCCAAGGATCCCTGCCTGACTTGGCGTCCCTGCTGGGAGTCAATTTTGATCCCAAACAGTTGGGACACCTCTCTTGTAAGTCTTTCTCCAGCATCAGTACTGACACCCGCACCCTTCTGCCAGGAGCAATCTTTGTGGCTCTACGCGGCGAGGTCTTTGATGGCAACCGCTTTATCGACCAGGCGTTTGCTAAGGGTGCCGTGGCAGCCATTGTTGACCGTCCCATCCCATCCACGCCAGAGAATGTCCCACCGGGATCCCTGTGGGTGGTGCCAGATACTCTTGCTGCTTATCAGTCCATTGCTCATCAGTGGCGACAACGCTTTCGGATCCCCATCATTGCCATCACCGGATCGGCAGGCAAGACCAGCACCAAAGAGATGGTGGCGGCGGCGCTGGAACGGTTTGGCCTGTGCTCAAAAGTGCCGCTAACCACAACAACGATATCGGCGTAGCTGAAACGCTGCTCAAGATCGAGCCTCACCATCGGTTTGTGGTGTTGGAGATGGCCATGCGAGGAATGGGAGAGATTGCCCGTCTTGCCACCACTGCCGCGCCCACCCATGCCCTAATCACCAATATCGGCACCGCCCATATCGGCAGATTGGGATCCCAACTAGCGATTGCCCAAGCCAAGTGTGAGCTACTCCAAACGGGATCCCTTCAGGCGGCGATCTTGAATGGAGAGGATGACTTACTGTTGACCACGGCTCAGGGGATCCTGACCCAACCCCTCCTCACCTTTGGGCTAGATCGGGGAGACGTGCGAGGGCAATGGGATCCCCAGGCTCAGACGGTGGTGGTGGATAATGTCACGTTACCCATCCCACTACCAGGTCGCCATCACGCCCTCAATTGGATGAGTGTTGTGGCGCTAGTCAAGCAGTTAGGGCTGGATCTGGCTCAGTTGCAAGAGCTAGTGATGTTGCCCGAAGCTCTCCAAGGCCGCAATCAGGTGATCCAGCTGGCAGGGGATATTTGCCTCTGGGATGAGACCTACAATGCTGCCCCAGAGGCGATGATTGCTGCTCTCCAAGCCCTTTGTCAATTACCTCAGGCGACAGGACGACGGGGGGCGGTGTTGGGTGCCATGCGGGAGTTGGGGGATCATGCCCCTAGACTCTATGCCCAAGTGGGATCCGCTCTGGCCCAACTGCCGTTGGATTTTGTGCTGCTGCTGGATCCCGATGGGGAGATGGATCTTTTAGCGCAGCAGGTGCAGGGATCCCAGGTGTTTCAGACCAAGGCGGAGGTGATTGAGGCGCTGGTCACACAGGTTCAACCCGGAGATCGGATCCTGTTTAAGGCAGCGCGGGCGGTGGAGCTGGAGCAGGTGATGCAGGGGTTTATCGAGCGTCATCGCAGTCAACAGCCGGTGATGGGATCCCGGAGCTTTCATGACAAACTAGAGAACTAAAGTAAATTGGCTAGCTGATAACTGGCTAATTATTTGAGTAATCATTGAATCGAGTAACCGTTTCTATCGCCAAACCTGCTTCCCGTCTGCTTCCGAGCTGTGGCCCTAGCTCGACTCCCATCCATATTGACCCTGACCTTATCCTGATTGTCCTCACCCATGACCAAAGCCTCTGACCGTCTCCTGCTTGAGTTTGAAAAACCTGTTGTGGCTCTGGAGCAGCGGATCGAAGAGATCCGGGCGTTGGCGGAGGACAACCAGATCGAGGCCGCCGAAGAAATCTGCCAGCTGGAGGCCAAAGCCCTAGAACTGCGGCAAGAGATCTTCCGCCAGCTCTCTCCGGTGGAACGGCTGCAAGTGGCCCGTCATCCCCGTCGCCCCAGCACCCTCGACTATATTCAGACCATCTGTGACGGTTGGTTTGAGTTGCATGGCGACCGACATGGCAAGGATGATCCCGCCATCGTGGGGGGCTTGGCTCGGCTCGACAATCGCCCCGTCATGGTGATCGGCCATCAAAAAGGGCGCGATACCAAAGACAACATCGCCCGCAATTTTGGTATGCCCAACCCAGCAGGCTATCGCAAAGCTCTGCGGCTGATGGAGCACGCCCATCGATTTGGCTTGCCGATTGTGACGTTTATTGATACCCCTGGAGCCTACCCCGGCGTTGCAGCAGAGGAAACCGGACAAGGGGAAGCCATCGCAGTCAATCTGCGAGAAATGTTCCGGCTAGAGGTGCCGATCATTGCCACCGTGATTGGAGAAGGGGGATCCGGCGGGGCGCTGGCGATTGGCATCGGTGATCGGCTGTTGATGCTGGAGCATTCTGTCTATTCGGTGATCTCACCAGAGGGCTGTGCCGCTATTCTATGGAAAGATGCCAAAAAGGCCCCCCAAGCCGCCGCTGCTCTCAAGATTACAGCCCAAGATCTGATGGAACTGGGCATTGCCGACCATGTGGTCACGGAGCCCATCGGTGGAGCCCATCGCTCACCCCTCGAAGCTGCCGCCAGCCTCAAAGTTGCCCTGTGTACATACCTCCAAGAGCTTTCTCAATACAGTGGCACCCAGTTGCGGGAGATGCGCTATGCCAAATTCCGCCGTCTGGGGGAGGTCGTAGAGGCCGTTTAGTCCATTCACCCTCTCAATCAATCTCAAGACGATCTCAAGATCAACGTCAAGAAGTATCAATCGGCTTTGTTATTCAGCTTTGTTATAAAGAGATATCGCTGTCTATCCGTCTGCAAGCTCATGTGCATCTGCATCCACTGTCACTACGTTGATAGCTGCACCACCTACTATGCGGTTGAAGAACAGCATCAACAGCCCCACCTGACGGAAGCTCCAACCTTTGCAGCCACACACCCCCAAATCAATGTCAACATCCGCAAAGGCGGGACTGAGATGGAATGGGATGTGGTGGGTTGCGAGAGTTTTAGGTCAGAACCTGATAAGTGGGCTCGCTTACGTCCCCTTGAGGCCGTTCCTACCTAGCCATTCCCCGCCACAGGTTGAAAGCAAACGACCTGACCACCCATTAACCTTGGGATCAGTAATCTTCGTCTTCGCTCTCGTCATCTTCATCGCTTGAACTTGGCGTCACAAAAAAGCCATTGCCAGTATCCTGTTGCTCTCCTGCTGTTTCGGGCACAGGCCAATCTTCATTTTGCCCTCCCACAAAAACTCGGAGCAGGCCAGATAGATACTCTTTTTGCAGTGTAGTCAATGCCCCGAGCAGAACATCGAGAGACATGGCATCAGCGGTGCCCAGGTCAAACCAACAGCGGCCCCAATTCTGGTGATAGTCCACCTGTCCCATGTTGTGCATCAGTGCAGGCAAGGGATCCTGTTCGGGGCGATAGTCCAAATAGCTCAGATCCACCCCAGCCTCCTGGGCCACCAAGGTCTCGGCATTAAAGCCCCCCAACATACCCAGGGTGTACCAAGCATCCAAGACCTGTTCTAGATATTGGCGCTCCGCTTGGGTAGGGGTTTCTTCAAACTCCATCCAAAGCCACAAGTTAAACCAGTCGCACTCACGAAATTCAATCTGCATCAGGACTCTGGATCCTCGCTGAGGGATTCATCTGCTTCATTATCACTGCTGGAGTTGGATCCATTGGCCAGGGGTTTAAAGGTGCCCAGCAAGGTTTCGATCTCGTCATAGTCAGCCCGCTCCAGTTGAGCAATCTCAGGCTGTTGAGGGCTGCGGCCATAGGCTTGGTTGCCCCCAATCCCAAAGGTCAACTCCACCGGTTCCGCTTGATTGAGGCGCTCTAGCGTCAATACCAGCCGTGGTTCTGCCATTGCACGTCGGGCCAAGGAGTTTCCTTCCGGCACAAAGTCTGTGGCCTGTAGCGCTGCCAAGGCCTGCCAAAAGCTATTCAACGACACCAGCCGTTCGGGCTGATCAGACACTTCCCACTGGCCGGGATTCTCTACGGACGGCAATAAGGTGCGATCCAAGGCCGGATTGTGGCTGCTGACAATGGTCAAGCTGGCGATATCTGCCAGATCTAGGCTGACCAATGCCTGACTGCGTAGCTCTGTCAGCTCAGGGGTCAGGGCAGCAAAGGTGGCTTCAGAGATCGTCGCCACGGCTGGGGATGCCGAGGTAAGGACGTAGTGCTGGCCATTGGGAGCTGGGGATCCCAATGAGATCACAGCGGTTTGCTCTGGATCGCCATCGATCTCAGGTCGCAAGGTTAGGGTAACGGTGACGGAGGGATTCTCAAGGCCCAACTCCGCCAGATCGATAGACTCATCCGCCTGGGTTTCGGCCACAAAACTAGCCGCCTGCAAACTGGTCAAAGGGCTAACCAGAGCACTAACCACTGTTTCGTCAGCCGGGAGTAGCTCAGGGCTGATAATTTGCCAGCGGTCATCGTCATAATTCAGCTCAATCACTTGATCGGACTGGGCAATCTCAATCGACTCCAGCCGATCTGATCGAATACTGAGGAGTTCTTTGTCGCGGATCTGAAACAAAGTTGGAGCCAAGGCTGATCGCTCCCCACTGGCAATGGTGACCACGCGGCCAGAGTCTGTCATGGCATAGAGACCGGTCTGATCGAAATCGGGATCCCCCAATTGCAGGGTCTGGGTCGAGCCATCAGCCAGAGTCAGGGTCAGAGACTCTACTGCCGGATCGAGACCAAAGTCGGACAACGTGGGATCCCCTTCAATCTCTGCGGTTGCCTTCAAATCAGCTGCTGAGCGTAAGAGGGCACGCACAGTAAAATCATCAGCATTGGTATTGACTGGTTCCACCACCAGCCAGTCGGGATCCAGTCCACCATCATCAGCCCCTTGTTCCACCACAATCACGCTGGGATCCTCGTTGGGACGCTCAATCTCAATCCGCTCTACTTGATCGATATCGAGGGCCAAGAGGCGACTGTCGGCCTCAAGTTGTTGTTGACGACGAGATTGGAGGGTGTCGATCCCCCAACTGCCCACAATCAAGGCAAAAGCCAAGATGAGCAAAATCACTGTGCTGCGCTTGAACATCTATTCATCCCTCTCTCATGTCTGGCTTATCTAGCGGGGCTCAGCTTACTCTCTGTTGGTTAAGCTACTGGGGTTAGCTTCTGTAATCATCCTCAGAACAACTGGCATCACAAAGGTCTGCTCAGATATCGTCAGGATCCCTTCTCTTTGCACAGCCTTGATGCCGCAGCTATTTTATCAAGCTTGGTTGCACCCTTAATCCCCCAGAAGGGATCCCGTGCTAAGTTGTCATGCCACAGATGGTAAAATTGGCCTGAGATTGCGCTGATGTAGCTCAGTTGGTAGAGCAGCTCACTCGTAATGAGCAGGTCGCAGGTTCGAGTCCCGTCATCAGCTTCTAAGTCAAATGTCTCAAACCTTCTCCCAGACTCATTTCACGCGAGCTGCTCTACCAACTGAGCACCATCAGCATGGGGTGAGGTAACTAATTTAATGGGTTTACAGCCTTGCGATCTTGTATCAAACTTGTATCAAGCTCAAGGTGATACAAGATGATACAAGACCTGAAACCTACCAGCGTTGTCGCCAAAGTGGGCAGAGTGACGGTAGAACGCTTTAGAGGTAGTGTCAGGATCCGCTTTACTCTGAAGGGAACGACATACAACCACACAGTAGGTAAAGAGTCTGCCAGGATTCTCAAGGCAGCTCGCAAGACTGCTGAGGATATCGACAATGCCATCGCTCTAGGATTGTTTGATGACTACTGGCAGAACCTCAAGAGTCAAGGGACGGGTGCCGCATCCCTAAGACTTGTATCAAAGGGCGAGGTTGATACAACTAACACCATCAGCTTGATGGAGCTTTGGGATCGATACATAGAGTTCAAGCGTCCAGGGGTGAGTCCCAACACCTATCAGAAGACTTATATTCGATGTGTGAAGAACACACTTAAGCGGTGTGGGCTTGACACACCTAATGAAGCTCAAGCCTTGAGAGATTGGTTAGCAGCCAACACACCACCTTACACAGCCAAGCGGATACTCGTTCAACTGAACGCCTGTGCTGAGTGGGGGATCCGATCTAACTTACTTTACACAAACCCATTTGAGGGCATGGCTAAAGACATCACGATACCCAAGTCAGATAAGGGTAAAGACAGACAAGAGTTAGACATCAAAGCCTTTACCAGAGCGGAAAGAGACTTAATTCTGGATACCTTCAGAACTTGGGAACGATACAGCTACTACCATCCTTATGTCTACTTTCTGTTCTTTACGGGTGCTAGACCCTCTGAGGTAACCGCCTTGCAGTGGAGACATGATAAAGGATCCCATATCTTATTTGAACAAGGGGTGGTGGATGGTGAGTTCGGACTAGAGGTGAGACAAGGACTCAAGACTCAAGAGCATAGGCGTTTCCCTATCAACAAGCAACTTAGAACGTTTTTGGACAGTATTAAGCCCAACAATGCAAGTGCAAACGATTTGATATTCCCAAGTCCAGAGGGTAGGCATATTGACCAACACAACTTCTGTAATCGAGCTTGGAAGTCTGTACTAGGCAAGTGTGGCGTGGAGTATCGCAACCCCTACCAAACCCGACACACCTTTATCACACTAACGCTGGACGCAACCCTACCAGATGGATCCAAGATAGATGTGAAGGATGTGGCCAAGTGGGTAGGGAACACCCCAGAGGTTATCTACAAGCACTATGCCAGCAACAGAAGAGATCTTATTGTCCCTGAGTTGTAAGGGGTGTAAGGCTCAAGGCAATGTCCATCAGTCTGTCAACACACTGATCAGGGATATCCTCAAGTCGTTCAAGCATCCTCACCACCTCTCTAGGATGGATCCACAGTCGGTCTAGGTGCTTAACCGTCCTTACCCTTGACCGATAAACCCACGACCTAACGCGACTGGGTGGGATCCCGGCTTGGCGGGCGATCTCAGGGATCCCATAATGTTCTTGTCCGTACAATTGCATGACCGACCTCGTTACGGGTTTCAGAGATATCTAATGGTATTAGTTTTGCAGTAACCACCCAAAAGTTTGGATGTAATTTGTTTGCAGTTGTACTATTTGAGTCTAGCCTAAACACAGATGCATTGTTAATGTTTCACAACATTCTCACAGTCGCGAAATAACGTTTTGAACGTACAGGACTGCTTAAGTAGTCCATAAATACAATGGACTTACAAAACCACCACAGTCACGGGACATATTCCCGACTGGAATATCGTAGTATAAACTCAATTTGCATACAGTCTAAATACAAACAATAGACTGTCAAATCACAATCCACTTGCAGACAACAGACTGATAGCACTTGCTTCCAGAAACCAGGATCCGACCCTCAGCGGTGTGGGGGGTTTGTGGGTGTATTCCAGGTGGTCAGGTTTTGTATTAGGGGTAGGGCACCCCTAAGATCGTTACGCGACCGAGCGCGATTGAGCATCCATCGACTCACACCATTGCTGGAAGTCCCAACCCTCTCTATCCTCACGGTAGAGGCGCATGGCTTCTCTGGATTGCTTCAAGGCTGATTGAACAAAGCCTCTACGGGCTGTCGCTTGTGCAAGGTCGTTCTCTAGCCATTCAGCGGTAGTTAAGCCGTTGTGCGGGGGGAATCCGTCATAGGCATCCACAAAGCCGCCTAGCTTGTCCTTAACCTCATCTAGTAGGTCACTGTGGTCTATAAGGTATTGAACTGGGTGGGTTAGGTGCTTATCCTCTCTCACAGCCTCTTTTGTCTCAGGATCCCATCTGGTAGTGCATCGCTCCAATGCCATAACCATTGTCTGGATATCAGGGTGTTGCTTTGTGAATGACTTCCACCAAGATTTGAGGGTGGATGGTGGTATACCCGTGATCAAGCTCAAGTCATTGAATGACATCCCGCGTCTGTGTGCATTGAAGATAGCTAGTCTGTATTCCTTACTAACCCTGTGACTATGCTTTGTAGTGTTGATCTGACTAAATACCCTGTTCCACACCGTCCTTGCTAACTCTGGGTTGTCTTGCCTTAGGTGGTGGAAGTTAGCGTAGTCTTTACCGTGTTCATCTATGTGATTCTTACTTACTGCATCCAGTCTCAAGCGGAAACGCATATCATCACGGTTCTTGACGTTGTGCTTGTTATTCCCACATGACTTACGCACTGTCTTGGTGTATTGAGCATTAAGTGGTTTGAACCCTCTGCCTGGATAGTTACCTTGAATTAAGAACTCACCTGCTTTAACCAAAGCCTGTTGTTCAGTCTCTACAGTTTTACCCTTGTGACGATAGTTGCATTCATCTCTGAATATCTCTTTAGGATCCCTCTTATCACCTCTGGACTTAACTAAGGGTGTGTGTCCTTGCACAATACTCCATTCAAAGGCTTTGTTCACATCCACATCTGATAGTTCATCACCTCTATCTAACTTGTAGGATAGTTGTGGACTTAACTTGAGTAGAGAGTAATCAAGGTTCTTGGCAATGATTAAATCTGTGTTATTATGTTCCAACTTCCATTCTGTATTGTGAAGAATGTTATCTAATAACTTCCATCCTGTAGTTATATCCTTTGAATGAACAAACTTACCGTGATCACAGATGATAGAGTCTGTTACACACAGGTGTGCATCTGACTTGCAAGCCATCAAAGCAATCATCGCTCTACCAGCACCCGTAATCCAATTAGCTAGTGATAGATGGGTTAAACCTGCTTTACCATCTTTCTTCTGAGTAGCTGTATCAATGTAGGATCCTATGATTAGAGAGTTTGTTAGTAGCTCGTTATTGAAGATTGCTTTAGATTGTGCAGTCTTACCATAGAGACTGTTCATCATCAGTTTAACTAGAGTCTCTTGGGGTGAACCCTTACCATGCTCATCCTTCATCTGTTGCCTAAGTTCAAACAAGGGGTGGATGAGTGAACCTAAATCTAGATAATCAACACTACCTCTCTCTTTGTGTCCTTTCTTGATATCTCTCTTGTCCCAGTAGATACCTTGATGGACTGTTATCTTCAATCTAGGGTAGGTGTGTTGCAGTGCAAATAACTCAAAGACGGTTATCAATCCTCTAAACTCTCTGGGTGTGAAGGATGTACCTGTCTCACTGTCATGTTCTACTAACGGGTAAGCCCATTGACTCAATCCATCTTTCAGTACATAAGATACTTCTAACAGAGCACCTTCTGATCTATTGTTTAGAAACCCACAAACTTCGTTGATATTGACATTCTGTTCAGTACCATAGCTTCTTGGTTCCCATAGTGGGTATCTAATGTTTTTCATGATGGTAGGGTACATTGACGCTGCATCATAAACATCCACATTTTTAGCAATGTGATGTTCGGGATATTTACACTTGCCTAATCCACCCTTCACCTTATTAGCAGCTTCAGTGGGTAGATATTTAGATGGGTGTTTGGCTGATTGTTTATATCCATCCCATTGTCCAGTCATTATTAAGTACAGACGCATCAATACACCCGCAAAGCTGGATGCTGTCTTAGGGTATCCATACTCACCCCATCTAACTAATTCATTGTCAAACATCAAATCATCGATAAGACCCATCTCAATAAGGTTGTTGGCTAGATCAATGAAGGACTGATCAAAAGCATTACGAGCTGCTAAAGCGATGATTGCATCTGTGGCTGCATACTCAATGAACTTCTCTCTATCGTTCTCTAACCACCACCCAGCATCATGCTGATCAAAGTTAATCCCATCCACCTTGGGGATCCCTACAGACTCACCTAACTTACTTAGCTTTGTCTTGGGGTATAGCAATAGAGTATCCCTGAACTCAACCCTACACCCTGTCTTGGGTAGCCATAGTCCATCAAGCATCAAGATGCTGTGAATTGGACACACAGTTGCCTTACCAAACCCCTTGGGGGGATTCTCAACGTCAATACCCTCACCGGCTAGCACGGTCTCGATGTTGTTAGCCTCACCTGTCTTAGCCTCTATCTCACCCTGTAACCCGTTCAACTCACCATCAGCCCAGACGTGCTTACCCTCATCCCGCGATGTCTTAGCCAGCACGTATCTGTCGCGTAGGTTAGTTACCTCTTTCTTCAGACGGTGGTAACGCTCGATGTAATCATATAGCTTGTTCTGATTACCTAATATTTTATTTACTGAGTCTTCGTGTTGGAATAGAGGTGCTAATTCAGCATTCTGGAAGTGAGCTATCAACTCAACCTTATCCACCCTCTCATCTGGATGAACAGTCTTACATATGGATGATATAGTCTCATCCAATAAATCCCAATATGACATCACATTGTCCACACCTCTACTGTCGATAACTAATGAAGTGTACTCACATTCATCACCTTGTTTGACAACCATGCAACCTAGTAACGGGTAAGGTAAGTTATTTAGGTTTGCTAGTATGACTTCCCTGTGATTGCCTTGCAGAGCTAGTTGTAGGGTTATATTCCGATGTGTTGACTGACTATCCGAATCTGACTCACCCAAGGTATGTGGAATGGACTCTGAGTCCATTCCCAATTTTATTGTCAGTCCAGATTGTTGTGATATACTATCGTTATGGGCAGTCATGGGGTATGTAATGTCCTTATGTTAATGCCTAAATTGAATAACAGGAAACCCCGGTATTTGTTAGGCGTGTTAACCAACATCTTACGGGGTTTTCTTATGCCTTGTCATTATTTTTATAGTCTATAAAGGCTGTCAAAAATCTATATCCCTTGCACTACAAAGGATTGAGGGATTTAATCAAATAGCATTAGTTAAGCGATAAAGATTGCATAAGACGCCATATGCCATACTGTGCACATCCCAGAGGTGTGGTGATAGGCGTGGTGTGATGTGAAACCAGCAGAAACGAGTAGAGAACGCTATCTCCACCTGAACACGGTGAGCAGGCAAGTAGGGATCTCTTACAGCACACTGTATGGATGTGCTGTGAGGCTTGGAGCAAGGTTCTACCGGTTCAGGGGTAGGCGATGGATTCTGGACAAGGATATCGTCTGCATCTTGCGTGAACTCAGGGATAAGCAGTCGGTAGAGGTGCAAGGCAGGATTGATACCTTCATCCAGACGCACACCGCTCAAGACGGGTAAACACACTGTGACACTCGCCCAACACTCGCCCAACACTGCTGGGTGGATTGGGTTGTTAACCCACCGAGCTATGGCCTGCTGAACCACCTCTCTCAGGCTGTAATGTGTTAAATCTTGTATCAGGATTGTATCACATCAGACCGTATCGGCTGTAATCCTTACCCCCATAAGGTGTGATAGTATCACTCGTAATGAGCAGGTCGCAGGTTCGAGTCCCGTCATCAGCTTCTAAGTCAAATGTCTCAAACCTTCTCCCAGACTCATTTCACGCGAGCTGCTCTACCAACTGAGCACCATCAGCATGGGGTG
>JAAUUM010000166.1 GCA_012031565.1 Synechococcaceae cyanobacterium SM2_3_2 | reverse complement strand
AACGAAGACAGCAGAAGCACTAGATAGGTTAATCGAGATGGCCATTAGGTTAGTCAGTGCAAGCGAATTAAGAAACTGGTTTAGAAAGTGTATTGACTGTAGCGAGTGACTGAGGGAAGGGCTGTAAGACGTATAGTAATTCCGATTTAACCTGAAACAGTTTATCTTGCTCCCTATTCCTGTGCTGGGATAAAGAATGGCGGCAAGGGCAATTGATGACCGGCATCAAGTGTTGCAACAATGGCTGCCCCCCTGACCCTGCTGCCACTGAATTAGACTCGGGGCTTGGGGTCTAGACGTAGTTTTTGATACTAATTTCGATCAGACGCAGGGTGTCTTCCAAGCCCTTCCAGCCTCGGATCTCAGTCTCTTTCTTTTCCAGACGCTTGTAGGAGGCAAAGAATTCGGCAATCTCATCAAGGCGATGGGGGGCCAAGTCGCTCAAGGACTTAACCTCCGCATAACGGGGATCCTTGACGGGCACACAGAGCAGCTTTTCATCGGGATCCCCACCATCGATCATCTCCAACATCCCCAAAGGCCGAGCGGCAATCACACAGCCGGGGAAGGTGGGCTGATCCATCAACACCATGCCATCGAGGGGATCCCCATCGCCCGCCAGGGTATTGGGAATGAAGCCATAGTCGCAGGGGTAGGCCACCGACGAGTAAAGCACCCGATCCAGAGCCATCGCGCCCAAGTCTTTGTCAAATTCATACTTGTTTTTGCTGCCGCCGGGAATCTCGATCAAGACGTTGATCACGCCGGGTTTGGGTTGGGCCGGAATCTTAGACAGGTCAATCATGGGCTACCTCACAGGGTCTCAGGACAAAGCCAGAAGCATTATACGAGGCGGATGGATCCTTATGATGGTTTTCTTGATTTCAGTGCTGTGAGGACATGGGGATCCCGTTTGTTTGAAGCTCAACCCAGTACCGTTTCAGCCCAGTCGTGTCCGGCGCTCCAAGATCTCTTTGGCAATCAGTGTCACCACTGCCAGCAGGGAGAGCACCACAGCTGCACCGTAGGCCGAAGGAGTTGCATAGCTTTTGTAGGCATCTTCCACAAAAAGCGGCAGCGTTTGGGTGCGCCCCACAATATTGCCTGAGACCACCGCTACAGCCCCAAATTCACCCATTGCTCGGGCATTGGTCAGAATCACCCCATACAACAAACCCCAACGGATATTAGGTAAAGTAACCCGCCAAAAGATTTGCCAGGAATTGGCCCCCAACGTTTTGGCAGCTTCTTCTTGATCAATCCCTGCCTCCTCCAGAACCGGCAAGACTTCCCGTGCCACAAATGGAATGCAAATAAAAGCAGTGGCTAAGGCAATGCCAGGAAAGGCAAAAATCACTCGAAGATTCCAGTCTTGGAGTACCGGCCCCAGCCAGCCCTGGCGGCCAAAGATCAAAACAAACATCAACCCTGCCACCACAGGAGAAATAGAAAAAGGTAGATCGATTAAACTCAGCAAAAACGTTCGCCCTCGAAAGCGTTTGTTGGCAATCGCCAATGCTGCACAGACTCCAAAGATGGTGTTGATAGGCACCGTAATCACAGAGACCACCGCTGTTAGCCACATCGCACTGATGAAGTCACGTTGAATCAGGTTGTCAAAAAACGGCTCCACCCCACCCTTAAAGGCTTGATAAAACACATTGGCCGCTGGGATCCCTAGCAATAGTGCGATGTAGACAACCACAATTGAGATCATCAGCCCAGGGATCCATTTACTCTCCTGCTGCTGAGATTTAGGCGCGGTTTGCGGAGCAGCAACTTCAGACCTCATAGCGTCGTCCCCAGGCTTGTAAGAGATTGATAGCCAACAAAGAAACCAAGGAAATCAACAGGAGAACGGTACCCACCACTGTTGCGCCCCCGTAGTCATATTGTTCTAGCCGCTGAATGACCAAAACAGCAGAGATGAGATCTCGAAAGGGAATGCTGGAGGCAATGATCACAATGGATCCGTATTCCCCCACAGCACGAGAAAAGCCCAGAGCCACCCCTGTTAAGATCGCTGCCATCAGTTGGGGAAGCAACACCCGCCAAAAGGTCTGAAACCGAGAAGCCCCCAAACTCCAAGCTGCCTCTTCTACCTCTTTTTCGATCTCCTGTAATACGGGTTGCACCGTCCGCACCACAAAGGGCAACGAGATAAACAACATGGCCACTCCCACCCCCAAACGGGTGAAGGAAATTCGGATGCCTAAAGGATCCAGCAGGGATCCAATCCAGCCGTTATTGCTATATACGGTTGCTAACGTTAATCCGGCCACGGCAGTCGGCAACGCAATGGTAGATCAATAATCCCCTCGATTACTTTTTTGAGGGGGAAGCGATAACGCACCAAAACCCAAGCGGTCAGAGTGCCTAACACCCCATTGATCAGAGCTGCCGCCAATGCTGTGATAAAGGTGACTTCATAAGTGGAGACCGCCACCCGATCCGTGGCAATCCGCCAAAACTCAGCAGGCCCCACTGTGCTGGCTTTGAGAATCATCGCTGTCAACGGCAAGATCAGCATCAAAAAGAGATAGACCAACGTGATCCGCCAAGGCCAAGAGAGATTCAGCAGGGCTTTGAAAAGGTTAAAAGAAGACTCTGACTTATTCTGAACAGGAGTTACAGTCATCGGTGCTCTCCTGTTCCCGCAGCGATCCGTCTGACTGCATGGCCATTGGTCTGGGCTAGATCAGGTAGATCAGAGGGAAAAGTCTTGATAGCCCTAGAGCTGACATAGATGCTCTGGCCTTTTTGGATGGGCCGCTCGCCATATTGCTCTCGACTGAGATGGGCCCATAGCGTTGTGCCATCCTGTAGGACCAATTCCGCCTGAATCTCTCGACCCAGATGAATCAGATCCTTCACTTGAGCTGGCACACAATTGTCGTGGGGATGAAACTCGATTTGCACATCATGGGGACGCATAAAAACCTGATGGGATCCGCCGCGATACTCCGGCAACTGGCAAGATAATGCAGACTCGGGATCCAACACATTCACTTGCCCAATAAAACTCATCACAAAGGGCGAGGCAGGGTGATCATAAATCTCAGCCGGGGATCCCACCTGCTCAATCTGCCCTTGGCTCATGACCACGATCTCATCCGCCACCTCCATCGCCTCTTCTTGGTCATGGGTGACAAAGACAGTGGTGACATGAACTTCATCGTGTAAACGGCGCAACCAAGCCCGCAATTCCTTACGAACTTTGGCATCCAAAGCCCCAAACGGCTCATCCAAGAGCAAAACTTGGGGCTCCACCGCCAGAGAACGGGCCAAGGCAATCCGCTGCCGTTGTCCACCTGACAGCTGAGAGGGATAACGATCCCCAAACCCTGAGAGCTGCACCAACTCCAGCAACTCGTCCACCCTGGCCCGAATCTCCGCCCTTGACGCCTTGCGGATTTCCAGCCCAAAAGCGACATTCTGCCGTACCGTCATGTGTTTGAACAGGGCATAGTGCTGAAACACAAAGCCGATATTGCGATCTTGAACGGTGGCATAGGTGGCATCTCGTCCCGTCAAGAGAATCCGGCCTGTATCCGGCACCTCCAATCCGGCAATTAGCCGCAAGAGGGTAGACTTACCGGATCCCGATGGCCCCAATAAAGCCACCAGGGATCCCGTCTCAATGGTGAGATCTGTCGGTCTGAGGGCTTGAAACTCCCCAAATCGCTTAGAGACCCCTTCAACCGTAATGCCCATGTCAATAGTCCTACAGCAACAACCACTCAACCCATCTCGCCAGCGTCAATTCTGGGTGCATCCAGATTAAATCAGAATCGTACTCTAGCAGAACTAGAGTTGTGCCTGAATATCATCAAAGATTGCCCCATCATCGAAAAACGTCTCCTGGACAGCATCCCAGCCCCCGAGGTCTTCGACCGTGTACAGATTTTCAATCTCGGGATACTGGTCGGCAAATTCAGCCGCCACCTCTTCGTTGACCGGACGGAAGCCCACAGCAGCAAACTCCCGTTGGGCCTCAGGGGTAAATAGAAACGCCACAAAGGCTTCTGCCACTTCACGGGTGCCCTTCTTGTCCACAATTTCATCCACCACCGCGACAGGGTTATCAATCGAGATGCTAGAGCTGGGAATCACATAAGGCAGATCTTCCCCCTGTAAGTTGGCCAACAGCACTTCGTTCTCATAGTTGATCAGGGCATCCCCTTGACCTTTTTGGAAGAAGGTATCCGTCGCTTCACGGGCGTCACGAGGCAGGACTCCTACATTTTGGTAGACCCGTGTGGTGAAGTCCAAAGCCACTTCTTCCGGTGCCCCTTGCACTAAACTTTGGTGTCCCCACAGGCTCAAAAAATTCCAGCGAGCGCCACCAGACGTTTTAGGATTGGCGGTCACCACCTCAATGCCCTCTTCAGCAAGGTCATCCCAATCTTCAATGCCTAGGGGATTGCCCTCACGGGTGACGATCACCGCCACAGAACGGGTGACGATGCTGCCATTGGCAGCCTCATCTTCCCACCCAGGCTCTATCAGCCCCCCCTCTTCTAGCCGTTGGGTATCAAGGGCCAGAGCCAGAGCAGCGATATCTGCTTCGAGGCCGTCCAAGATAGCCCGCGTTTGGGTACCGGATCCGGCATAGCTGGCCTCAATCCTCACATCTTGGCCAGTCTCTTCTTTCCACTGCTCCACAAACTGAGGAATGATGTTGTCGTAGGCGGCACGGGTGACGGCATAGCTGACCAAGGTCAGACTGACGCTTTCTTGGGCTTGGGCGGGGGCCGCAAAAAATGACCGAGAGGCAAGCCAGCAGTCAGCAGTCCAGCCGCAGTTAAAAAGCTACGACGAGCGAAAGACATAGATCTAAGTGTCCTTGTATTGAGATTGCGCGTATTGAGATTGCGTGTATTGAGAGTAGGCATCAAGAGGGTGGTGCCCAAAAACATATCAGGTCATGAAAGGCAGACATTGAGGACTGTCAAAGGGTTGTTATTTCCCCACCAGTCTTCAAGTCCAAGGGTTTGCCTCCAAACTTCCACGCTTTGGTGATCCAGATAGCGGAGGGCATCTGAGATTTGCCGAGCAGCTCTGGGTAGACCCAGTTCAAACCAACCATCCTCTTGCCCTTGTCCCGACAATTGAGCGGCATAGATATTGACATCCAGACCCCAGTCTTTGGCGAGATAGGCGACTACGGGATGTCTGTGATAGAGGCGCGGGATCCCTATTGTGACGGGTATCTGATCGGTCAATGCCTGAATTGCTGTCACAACCACCTCGGCGGGAAGTCAAGTAAAGAGTATGTGGTGAAACCTTGGGGCCAACCACGGTTACCTACGGCAGCTTCTACGGTAAGTCACTCGGCAAACCGTTGTTTCCTTGAGATACACTAGCTGAATTGCACCTGAAGTGCAAGTGTTTTGTGATTTAATCAGTTGTTTGAGTTGTTGGTCGGGCTTAATTCTGTCATCTGGCTACCGTTCTTTGTACCTCAGGAGTTTTTTTGGTAGTGCTAGCCAAGTAATGATTCATTATAGTGATGGAGGAAGTTAAATATCATGCCAATATGATTTTCGATTTTCTTGGAGAAAGATAGACTTTTCCTGACAAGACTGCCAATTCGCTGCCTAAGAGTACTATTTAATCGCTCAATTAATGATGTCTTTCCTGCTTCTTTGCCAACTGGCTGATGCTGCTCTTTTGGAATAACTCTTTCAGAAGAATCCCAGAAGTCTGTGTAGAATGTGCTGCCTTCTTTCCAAGTATCTGGAATCCTATCCCAAAGCATTTGAGCACTTCTTCTGTCTCGATTGTCTACATAAGCAGATCCTACAAACCGCGTCTCTTAATCCATAGCTATCCACAGCCATTTCTTATTACTTTTAGATCCCACAAATGACCATAGATTATCGTATTGCACGATAAAGCAGTCTTTTTTTGAAGGCTCTACCCCCATAACTTCAGAAGTATAAATTGACTTATTGTTGACATATCTTTGAGTCCATGATTTAGAAATGATAGTAATCCTGGATATTACAGCAAGTGACAATCTTTCGAGAAGCAATTTATCAATCAATGACTTTTGCTCATCTGATATATATATTTTTTAGTGGCAGTTGGCACAAATTGCCGATGGCAGTCATAATATCTATATCCCTGCTTCCCATTATGAATCTTTTCATATTTGATAATAGACCTCTTGCGCGAATAGTTTTTTGTATCCTGAAGAACATTACAAATTGGCTTAAATCAAGGGGTTCAGCGAAGTGAGGTTCAATTCATGCAAGAGGTCTAATATTGGAAGAATTGCATTCAGTACAGGTTACCATGGCTCTATCAAGTAAGAAGTAAAACTTTATCTTAGTGTAACATTACAATGGTAGCACTACCGAGTTCCCTACCTCTGGAAGCCCGTGATCTTCAAAGCCCATAAGCCAGACCCTCCTATCGCTATAGGCTGACAAGAGGGATCCCTGCTGAGCTGCCCGTTAAAGCAAAGGAGATTTCACCCTCCTAACTTTTCTCGGGGATCCCAGTGACGGCAACCGGACGCGCCTAAACCAAATGCTGGAGCTCCTGCCGAGTATCGGGCCACCCTCTAAACTCTAGAAGGGATCAACCCCAGTCGCGATTGTTATAGTGCTGTAATACCAGCGACAGAGATTCAGGCAGATAAGCAAAAGCAGGTGCCTTCGACTGCAGACTCTTAACCCAAAGTTGATCCCAAAGTAGTCTTAGTCACTTTTTGGATTTAATAATTGCATCCACCCCCAAGCATGTTGAATAATGGTTGCTAGGTCGGGATAGACGGGATCCCAGCCCAAGATTTGGCGGGCTAACGAAGAATCTCCTATTAGACAGGGGGCATCCCCCATGCGGCGCGCTCCAACCGTAAAAGGAATGGCCCGCCCAGTCACCTGTTTCGCCACTTCAATTACCTCCATCACCGAAAAGCCTTGATTGTTGCTCAAGTTAAGCTGTTGTGAGGATCCCCCTCCCAGTAAATACTTCAGGGCAAACACATGGGCCGCCGCCAAATCGGTGACATGAATGTAGTCCCGAATACAGGTGCCATCCGGCGTATCGTAGTCATTCCCCAAAACAAGCAAGGGATCCCCAATTCCCAGTGCAGCTTTAAGTACATTCGGAATTAAATGTGTCTCGGGCTCATGATTTTCCCCAATCTCCCCCTCGGGATCTGCCCCTGCAGCATTGAAATAGCGCAGACTGACAGACTCAATGCCATGAGCTAGATGGCAAGAAGCCAGAATATCCTCCACAATTGCCTTACTTTTGCCATAAGGACTAATAGGATTGATCGAGTGCGTTTCTGTCAACGGGATAAAAGTGGGTTCCCCATAGACCGTACAACTGCTAGAAAAGACGATATAAGGGATCCCGCATTTCACCATTGCCTCAATTAAGGTGGTCGAACCACCGACATTATTCTTGTAATAAAGCAGTGGATGGTGGGTTGACTCTCCCACATAGGCAAATGCGGCAAAGTGCATCACTGCCACTGGCTGATGGGTGCGGATCACGTCCAATAAACGGGGCAAATCACTGAGATCCCCCTGCTCTAACGGCCCCCATTTGACCGCATCTCGATAACCGCGACTCAAGTTATCAAAGGTGACGGGACAATAACCAGATTGGGCCAATGCCTTACACACATGACTGCCGATATACCCGGCTCCCCCTGTCACCAAGACTGGAATCATAAGCTTTAGTTTGCGTATTCATCAAGACTACTTTACATGCCTTGACCCTATCGCTAATCAGGCCAAAAGGGATCCCAGAATGAGTTCGTTGTGTGAGAGAACCTGTGAATTTAGCAGTCGGGATCCACACCCAACCCTCTCAATTGATCGGCCAATCGGTCTGCCCGTCCTTGTTGCTCGATAAATTGTTGTACCAAATGACGTTGCTCTTCTCTCGCTTCCTTGAGCTTCTCCACCATTTCTGCTGGGGTCAAGAGCTTTTGTCCCGTCTCTAGGTCATAAAATCCAATCAGCTTACCTTCTACCCATAGTTGCAATTTGAGAGCATAACTAAGTAAGTCGGCGATCGGCTGATAGGTTTCTCCTTGTAGTCGATATCCCATTAAAGGTGACTCCAACCATTCTCTTTTGGGATCAAATAACCAATACTCCTCAACCCCCGATTGGGCATACAGCCTGTTCATGATATACATGATACGTTCTGTGGTAAGCTTTAAAAACTGAATCTCCTGTTGATATGCAGGGTAAACGCATCTAAATTCGTATAGCAAGATACAGAAGAAGATTCTAAATATAGTTTCAGAGCACTGTTTCCAGACCTTTTTACCTATATATCGCTATCTCAAAGCAGGGCCAGAGATCCAGAG
>JAAUUM010000165.1 GCA_012031565.1 Synechococcaceae cyanobacterium SM2_3_2 | reverse complement strand
CCCGCCATGATCAGCTGCTGATAGGGATCCCCATCGGGCAGACGGTGATAGTTGAGAATCTGCCGTAGCCGCAGACGGGGGGAGATCATCCGAATCGAGTCTACCGCCACCACTTGGGTATAGTGGGTGGTCATCAACAGCTCTTGGCTGCTGGGATCAAAGCGAAAGTGGGCCACAATGGGGCGATCTTCTTCATAGGCCCGATCCCGCAGATAGTCTCCTTCTAGGATCAGGGCTTCTTCATCCACGGGCAAAACAACATATTGAGAGACTGAGATACCGCAGCGCCAGATTCGGACACCGTATCAAAATCCAGATGGAAACCCAACAGACCATTGATCTCGGGCTGAGGGGGATAGTTGTTGTCCTGGAGGACTTTTTCCTTAAAGGGAGGGGTAAGGGTGCGGATCGTAAAGGATGTTTTGGATCGCTCCACCACTTGGCTGGTCAGTTCATGGTAGGTACGTTCTGTTTCCCAAGTCCCAATGCAATGGTCAAAAAAGGTGTGAAAACGAGTCAGAGCCGTGGTCATGCCAGTCTAGGATCCCTATTTTCGCAAAAGTTGTTCATTCAGAATAAAAGGTTTCGGCCTCTGACAGCAGTTGCCGAAAGCTAGAGCGATCAAAGAACTGCTGAACCAACAGGTGCAGGACTCTGCTTAGCAAGATGGTCTAGGGCTGCCAGGGCAGCGGCCAGCTGCGGATCCGGTTCACCTGCAACGGGAGACCACAGCACGGTGATGTCAGGGTCGATGCCCTCATGGTTGATGTCATGTCCTGAGGGGGTGAGATATTTGGCGGTGGTGACGGCGATGCCCGATCCATCCGGTAGGTCAAACAGCGATTGAATCAACCCCTTGCCAAAAGAACGGGATCCCACCAGTTGGGCGCGGCCACTATCTTGCAGGGCACCGGCCAAAACCTCGCTGGCACTGGCACTGCCGCCGTTGATCAAGACCACCAAGGGATCCTGCACCAAGTCTTGATGGGAGGCTGAGATGCTGTCCACAATGCCATTGCGCCCCATCACCTGCACGATGTCCCCCTCCGGGATCCACAGACCTGCGATCTCAATGGCTGCTTGCAAGAGCCGCCCGGATTATTGCGTAAATCCAAGATGTAAGCGCTCACGCCTTCCTGTTGAGCAGCGGTCAGAGCAGCCCGCATATCGGCGGCAGAATGGCCATTGAACTGGCCGAGGCGAATGTAGGCCACCGGGGATCCCGCCTGAGTCTCCACAATGCTGGCCTGGACGGGGTTGATCTCGATGGTGGCGCGGGTCAGGGTGACATTGACCACCTGGGCTTGGCGGGCCAGGGTGATATCAATTTGAGTATCGGGCAGTCCCCGTAGGGCATCCGCCACATCATCCAGCGACCAGCCTTGCACCGATTTCCCCGCCACCCCAATGATCTCGTCGCCACTGAGGATCCCGGCAGCTGCCGCAGGGGATCCCGCCATCGGGGTCATGACGATCACTTGGCCGTCATCATTGATGGCAATTTGCAGGCCCACTCCACTCAATTCTCCAGCGGTGGAGGTTTGCAGGCTATCGTAGCGGTTGCGATCCAAAAAACGGGTGAAGGGATCCCCTAAGCTGGCCAGCATCTCCTCGATGGCGGCATGGGTGGCCTCCGGGCTGCTCAGATCTCGGGCCAATAACCGCTGTCGCAGCCCCCACCAGTTTTGGTGATTGAAAGAGGGATCCACGTAGGCTTTATCCACATACGACCATGCTGCCGCCACAACTTTTTGACCATCGCTCCAAGCTTGGGCACTGGTGGATTGGCATGCAGTCAGCATCACCAGCAGCAGACAGCACAAACCCAGCGGCAGTTGCAGTCTTAGTAGCCGGATCCCAGCCAGTAAACGGGTCAAGAATCTCGTCAAGAATCTCGTCAAGGTCACACCACTTCCCTTATTGACCACCCTCAGGTCTAACGCTGCCGAGTATGGTCTTTGATTGTTCAGTTTATCAAGCTCTCTCTTTCTCAAGTTATCAAGCCTCAAGGTATCAAGCTCTCTCAGGAGAAGCCGTTCCAGATGTCTCAGAACAGATCTTTGCGGCCCCGTAGTCGGGCGAAGGCTCGCACCGGATCGGAGACTCCCATTGCCTCATGCAACTGGGGCTGATCCCAATGAAAGAAAGGATTGGTGCGTTTTTCGAGGCCGATGGTGGTGGGGATAGTCGGGATCCCGGCGGCGCGGTCTACTTTCACCTGGTGCCACCGTTCAGTTAGATCCCCATTGTCACCTTCCACGGTTCGGGCAAATTCCAGGTTTTTGAGGGTGTACTCATGGGCGCACCACACCTGGGTTTCTTCGGGTAAGTTGCGGAGTTGGCCCAAGGACTCGATCATCTGTTCTGGGGTGCCCTCAAAGATCCGCCCACATCCCCCAGCAAATAGGGTATCTCCACAAAATAGATGGCCCGATTGAGGAAAGTAATAGGCAATATGTGCCCGCGTATGGCCAGGGATAAATAAAACCTCCGCCGTTTCGCTTCCCACTTGGAGCTGATCCCCGGCTGTCAGTGACATCGTTTGGCCCGGGATCCGCCCTTGATCATGGATCCCGGCATAGACTTGCGCCTGTGGATAGTGACGCAGTAGCTCCAGATTGCCGCCGATATGGTCGGGATGGTGATGGGTATTCCAAATCGCCACCAGTTCACATCCCAACACCTGCAACGCGCCTAAGACTGGCTCCGCCACAGCCGGATCGACCACGACTGCTGCACTGGTATCGGGATCCACTATTAAAAAAATGTAGTTGTCCCGCAGAACGGGGATCCGGGTGATTTGCATAAGAATTGTGCTGGGAGATGGATAGTAGCTTGAGCTATCGCGCAACACCTGTGAGTATAAAGGATGCCAACGAAGGTCAAGTTAACCTCCTCTGCATTATCTCACCCTGCCCAGACAGACCCAGTTTCCAGACAGACCCAGTTTCCAGACAGACCCAAGTTCCAGACAGACCCAAGTTCCAGACAGACCCAGATTGCGGCGGGGTAGTTCCTTAAAGTAACCTTAACCATCACTAAGGTCTCCTTCAGAATTGACCATAGTCTCAGCGAATGAACACTTGTAACCGCACCAAATGGTCGTGGCCCAGTTCCACCTGATCGCCGTCCCTAAGCAGATAAGGCTTGCCCGGATCCAAGGGCTTGCCATTCAAAAAGGTGCCATTGGTGCTGCGGTCATCGGTGAGCACAAAAGCAGATCGATTCGGATCCCAATGGATGTGGGCATGGATCCGAGATATGTGTTGGGAATAAGGCAGATCCGCCAGATCAATCTCTGGGGTCTTGGGGCCGCCCCGCCGTCCCAGATGAGCTAAAACCCCTTGCAACCTAAAGGCTTGGCCCGAACTGTGGTTGAGGGAGAGCGTAGGTTGGCTGGTTTGTACAACCGTGGCCGCAGCAGGCGGTTGAGCCATTGGGGGATCCGACATTGGGGAATCCGATATGACAGGATTTTCGCCCAACGGATTCATCAGAGGTGCCGGCGTTAGCGGGGGTGGCGGGGTTAGGGAAGGAGTGGGATCCCAGCTAGAAGGAACCGATCCCCACGGATCGTTGGTAATGGCGGGGAATGACCAGGGATCCAACACTGGAGACGGCAGCGGACTAAAGCTAGCGGGCACCCCACCACCAATATCCCTCAGCGGCTCTCCACAAAAGGGGCAAAAGTTTCCGTCAGGAACTGTCTTTTGAAAAGAGTCGCAATGAGGATTACGGCATTTGGGGGCCATCGTCAAAAAATAATTCACTATTCACAGGATACAGGCTGCAAGAGCATCAGGTGGCCAGACCAAAGCAAGCATTGGCCTTCCTCTCCCTAAATCCCTAAATCACTGCTGTAGATCACTACTGTCCCCCTCTCGCCCTCAACAGGGATCCCCCAGCCATTGGCTCAAATGGGGGGAAAAGACTTCATAAATCAGGGTCAAGGGTTGCTGTTGTCGCATCAGCCAGTAGTGTCGCCCCCAAAACGGGCCACTGTAGCCAAACAGATGCTCCAACTGAGGCGAATGTCCCCACCACAGCCCCAGAATCTGGCGGGACACATCCAGCCCGGATCCCATCAGGCTAGTGCCAATGGGCAAATGGGGATCCGGTAGAGTGGCCTTGATCTGAGCCTGATTCCACCATGAGGTGGCATACAAAAGGGGAATGTCATCGGTCTGGGATCCCAGCCATACCTGTCGCCGCTGCACCTGATGCCCCAAGGGATCCAAAGCTGCTGGTGCTTGTTCTTGGGCCGGATCCACCGCTAGGCTCTCCAGTATGTGAGCGCCGATGGGCTGCCCGGAGAGGAGGGAGAGGTTGCGGGTGGTGTAGCCATCCCCCAGCACCAACAGCTGCCAAACTGGAGACAATCGCCGATGGGGGATCCCAGGGCTGGCAGTGGCATCGAGTTGAGCACTCTGCCAAATTGGTTCCAGTTGAATCCAGGTGTTGCCCTCAGAACCCTGCTGAGCAGGCGTAGAGGAGATGGCACCAGAGCTGGGTTGGGACTGAGCCAATGGAAAGAGGGAAGCCACAAAGGCAATCGTTAAGTTCTGTAAATTCAGCTTAGCGGAAAACAGAGGCTCAAGCCTAGGGCAAAGGGGGCAAAGGGCGGTTGGGGGCACAGCTGTCTTTCATCCTCCCCAAACGGGATCCCTGGGCGGTGTGGGCGGTGCAGCGCAAGGTTGGAGGGGCTTAGGGGGCATGAGACTCTGGGGCGGACGTGCTAAATTAGCCGCTAGAACAGAACCACAAAACTGAGTAACAACTGAGTGATCAAGGGACATCGAGGCACTATGGCACTGCGATTGAAACAAATGGCATGGGCCGGTCTTTTACTATTGGTGGGACTGACCCTGGGCGTCTGGATTTCATCTCCCAATGTGATGCGGGTCTCAGCTCAACCCCACTTCACGGTGGCGGCAATCTCTCCCGTAGCCAACAACTTTATCGCTTCCGTGGCTCATGAGGTGGGGCCAGCGGTGGTGCGAATTGATGCGGAACGGGTGGTGCAGACACGGACTCGGGTACCAGAACCTTTCTTCAGCGATCCATTCTTGCGGGAATTCTTTGGGGTCAGCCCCACCGTGCCCCAAGAACGACGGCAGCAGGGCACCGGATCTGGCTTTATCGTCTCTTCTGAAGGTCAGGTGATCACCAATGCCCATGTGGTCAGCAATGCCGAGAGTGTCAGTGTGGTGTTGCGGGATGGTCGCCGCTTTGATGGCCGAGTCTTAGGGGCGGATCCCGTCACCGATATCGCTGTCGTCCAAATTGAAGCCACCGATCTGCCCGTGGTGACGCTGGGCCAGTCTGAATCGCTGGAACCGGGGCAGTGGGCCATCGCTATCGGCAATCCATTGGGGCTGGATAACACCGTTACTGCTGGCATCATCAGCGCCTTGGGCCGCTCTAGCGGCGAGATTGGCATCACCGACAAGCGGGTGGCCTTTATTCAAACCGATGCCGCCATCAATCCGGGCAACTCGGGTGGGCCATTGCTCAATGAACGGGGGGAGGTGATTGGGGTCAACACCGCCATCATCCAGGGGGCACAGGGGCTAGGATTTGCCATTCCCATCGAGACGGCTCAGCGCATCGCCGGACAGCTGATCGCCACGGGCAAGGTGGATCATCCCTACATCGGCATCCGCATGGTAACGGTGACTCAAGCTCTCAAAGATGAGGTCAACCAGGATCCCAATAGCCGCATCACCATCACCGAAGACGCAGGGGTGTTGATCAGCGAGGTGATGCCCAATTCTCCGGCAGAACGGTCGGGGCTGCGGTCGGGAGATGTGGTCACCGCCATCAATGGCGAATCGATCACCCGGGCCGACCAAGTGCAGGTGATCGTCGAGCAAATCAATGTAGGCGATACCCTCAGCTTTGATCTGGAACGGATGGGTCAGCATCGCATCATCCGGGTGGTGCCAGAGTCTCTGCCGTCGGCCACAGAGCAGGGTTAACTCCTCATTTCAGGGATCCCAGGCTGTGGTTTCATGGGGTTGCACCCTGTCTGGCATCTGTCTGGGATCAAAAAACTGCCCTCTAGGGACAGAAGCCGCTACCATAGGCCCAGTCTGATTGTGTGTTGGAGTGAAAGCTGTTGTATACCGTTGACCCTTCCCAATCCGGGATCCCGGCTGGGCTGAACCCTCGTCGTACTTTGCGCTCTTTGGATCTCAAATCCCAGGGGCGCGCCCCCTTTTTTGAGGCGATGCGCCACTACTGCACCCTGGACAAAGCCCCCTTTCATACCCCCGGCCACAAACAGGGACACGGGATCCCGGCGGAGATGAAGGAGCTGCTGGGGGAGATGGTATTCCGGGCGGATCTGACCGAACTTCCAGAAGTGGATAATCTCCACGATCCTGATGGGGTGCTGCTGGAGGCGCAAAAACTGGCCGCTGAAGCCTATGGAGCTGATCGCAGTTGGTTTTTGATCAATGGATCCACCTGCGGGGTTGAGACACTGGTACTAGCGGTCTGTGATCCGGGGGACAAGATTTTATTGCCCCGCAACTGCCACAAGTCGGCCATTGCCGGGGTGATCCTGTCGGGGGCGATCCCGATTTATGTAGAGCCAGATTACGATAGTGCTCTTGGCATTGCTCATGGGGTGACAGCAGCTGGGATCGAGCGCACCTTAGCCCACCATCCCGACGCCAAAGGGGTGCTGATCGTTAATCCCACCTATTACGGTGTTTGTGGAGATATTCAGGCCATCGCCAAGCTGGTACATCAGCATGGCCTGCCGCTTCTGGTGGATGAGGCCCATGGCCCTCACTTCCCTTTCCATGCCGATCTGCCTATCTCTGCCCTAGAAGCCGGTGCCGACTTGGTGGTGCAGTCCACCCACAAGGTGATCTCGGGCATGACCCAGGCGTCGCTGCTGCACCTGCAGGGATCCCGGATTGAGGCCAATCGAGTCCGTAATATCCTGCAATTGCTGCAATCCACCAGCCCCAACTATGTGCTGATGATGTCGTTGGATACGGCGCGGCGACAGATGGCTCTACAGGGGGAACAACTGCTGGGGGAGGCGCTAGCACTTGCGGATCAGGCCCGCCAACGACTGAATCGGATCCCTGGCATCAGCTGCTTTGGGGCCGAACGACTGGGATCCACACCGGGTTTTTATGACATTGATCGCACCCGCCTGACGGTGACCACCACGGGCTTGGGACATTTTGGCTTTGAGGCCCATGACCTGATCAATGACCGTTTTCAGGTGCAGCCTGAGATGTCCACCTTGCACAACGTGGTCTTTATCGTCAGCATTGGCAACACCCAGCGAGATATCGATCGGTTGGTGGCAGGTTTAGAGGTGTTGGCTGGGGAACGGGATCCCAACCTGGATCAGTCCAGGCTCGATGCCAAGATGTCTCGTCTGACCCAGATTCAATTGCCCCCCATGCCGCCGCAGCGGATCTCCCCGCGAGATGCTTTCTTTGGCAACATTGGGCGGGTGCCTTTTCAGCAGGCGGTGGGGCAGGTCTGTGCCGAGATCGTCTCCCCCTATCCCCCAGGGATCCCGATTTTGGTGCCCGGTGAGGAGATCACCCAGGCGGCGGTGGACTATCTCTTGCTGGTGCATGAGGCGGGCGGCTTCATCAATGGCCCTGAAGATGTCCGCTTGCAAACCATCAAGGTGGTGCAGGGGGTTTAAGGACGGAAACCCACCCATTTTAGGGCGGTGAGATTAGCAAAAATTTCGGTTAGTCTGGATTTCGATAGTGCCTGTCGTCACAAGAATATCTAGTCTGAAATGAATCCCAACACTCCACGCACCTACTCTATTTCCTTGTCTGGCTGGGGCTTCTGGCTGTCGGCTTTGGGGGGCGCACTGCTCTTGAGCTGGATCGGATTGGGTTGGGTGGTGGCAGCTCTGTTAGGGCTGCTGGTGTTTTTGCTGTCACTCCCTCTGATGATTTTGCTGGCCTTTCGCTGGTGGGCGCGCCGCCGCATCGCCACCGATACCTGCCCGGTGTGCGAGTTTGAATCTCAAGCCATCGAGGGATCCCGGTTTTTGTGCCCCAATTGTGGCGAGGCGCTGTTTGTGGCGGATGGCGAGTTTTATCGGCAGACTCCCTCCGGCATCATCGAGGTGGAACTGCTGGATTGAGGCTCTAAACGCTCTAAACAGAGACTACCCGCTCAACCAATACCTACTCAAGCAATACCCACGGGATCCCGGTCTAGGTTGATTTTTTCTGGGTTGATTTTTTTCTGGGTTGATTTTTTTCTGGGCTGGTCCCGATGCCGCTGTACTTCTAGATAGACCAGCAGCGCATTGATATCAGCAGGATTAACCCCACCGATGCGGGCAGCTTGCCCAGTGTCAGA
>JAAUUM010000164.1 GCA_012031565.1 Synechococcaceae cyanobacterium SM2_3_2 | reverse complement strand
CAGGCAGAGCACGGCTTCATCACCACCCGCTACTCCCCCAGAGTGCTTGTGATCTGGGATCCCACATCCCGCAACGGCTGGAGCCACATGACCTACATCGGCTACGACTCCCGCAGCACGGCAGAACGAGCACTGATCTGGATGGATGCCAGAGGACATAAGGGATCCCTGCGTCCTGCCAAGCGACTGAGAGACACCTGCACCCAGGAGCTGAAACTCCCCAATCTCCCCTGGTCAATGGTGGAAAACCTCGTCAGCAAAGACCTGGGCCAGTCCATCACCCTGCAACCCCTGGAGATGAAAAACATCGCATAGGTTTCACAGAAAACGCAATCGATAGGAGACAAAGATAATGTTCGATCTCAACTTTGACGCACCAGAACTAGGCAAATTCGTCTACGCAGGCGAACCCCGTCTCTACCAAGCCGACTGCCGCAGCCCTGGATCCTTTCGCATCATGGGGGTGGAAGGATCCGATGCCAAGACCCTGCCCATGAAGATCCTGGCCTATCACTCCTTTGAGGATGAGTTATTCGGCTACGACTACCAAAAGTGGCTGGAGGTGCTGTTCATCGACAAGGACAACATCGTCAGTAGCATCCTGCTCAAGACCCAATCATTGAGCAACTTTGCCAACTTCTGGCTCACCCTCACCCAAAAAGGCACCGGACTCAGCACGGGCATCACCACCGCTAGGTTGAAGAAAGTCTCCAGCCGCAAGAATGGCACCGATTACAGCACGGTCACCTTCTTTGATAACGGGGATCCAGCTTTTCAGCCTCTTGCCCAGAAGGATGTGGAGGAGCTGAAAGAGTTTGTGGTTAGCCATGCCCAAGCGTTGAGCAGTGCTTTCCGGTTTACCCCCCAGACTCAAGCTGAAGCTCTGCCAGATGGGGAGAAGGGATCTAAAGTGCGGAAGCTAAGGGCATAGGAGAACAGGGGGATCCTGATGCTGAGAGGTGGAGGGATCCCTTAGGCTCCGTGAGGTATTTACTGACCCGATGAACACGGATCCCTGCTCAGTCCTTACTTCAAAACTTGATAACCAAATTTCAACAGTACAGTAAGGGGTGTGGCTTGTTACCGCTTGCACAAACTCCTCAATGCCACCTATACAAAGACAACAAGCTACTAAATCTTTGACAAACTAGCCTTGAGGACGATAGAAAAAAGAAAACCCAGCTCTGTGCAAAGCATCAATTGCATTAACAATGTCGTTGCCAAATTCTGCTTTCATAAGCTCAACATTTACCTTCAAAATATCAATCTCATGTTGATTGAAATCCCAAACGTCAATTCCCAAACATTCGGCAAGCAAATAACTGCGACTTCTACCTAGACCCTGACAAATAAAAGTCAAAATCTTAATCCCTTCTTTGACGTTGCCGTAATGATCCTCTGGATATTCAAGATATGGAGCTATATCTTTCTTGAAAATACCAACGGCCACTAATTCTGAAGTCATCCTTACATCTTCTTCGCATATCAATTGGTTTAGAAGATATTCATTTTCAATTTCATTAACTACTTCAAGTGCTCTTTTTAAGCCTAATCCTAGCTTTTTTCGTAGCAATATTATAGCCTTTGTCTTGTTTTCCTGTAGCAATAGTTTTTTTATTTCTTCGGTAATCTCATTTTTACTTATAGATATTTTGTCTGATACTGTAGCAGCTGGTTCGTTGTCTTGAATCGATTCATCAGGGATGACCCCAAACATTTGCAATGCCGTCTCACAATACAGATCGATTCCCACTCGATACTCGCTGTCCAGCACGCATACTCTCATACGCTGCTTCTGTGGCCACACTCCGAGCAAATCTCCACTCTCGTCGTCGAAAGCTACTAGCCATGCGCCGGCGTCCCGCGCGATTTTAGTGAATGTAGCTCTGATATTGGGGGACGATTCAAACAGGACGCTCATATCACTAGTTGCTGCTGTGCCACGAAACAGCACAAATCGCTCACCGCATTGTAGTGAACTCCACACACAGCCGATCCGCACACGACCTGTAGTGGGGTCGGACAGACAACGATGACTTTCTCCATACTTAGTGACCCAATCATCAGGTGCAAACAGAAACGACAAGCAGAGGTCACGACTGGTATAAGCCTCGCAGTCTATACGGCGGACACACTCCATTAGCCGAGCAGGGTCTCCGCTGACGACTGACAGAAGCCGGTCGGCATCACATGGTGCCAGATGTATGGCTAGTGACTCAACTAGGCGAACGGTGGCATCGCGTGGGGCAAATATCTCGTAACTGTAATCGATGCCCACTGCCCCCCCTTAGCCCATGAAACCAAACTTTTCAATTCACTCGTTGCCCAAAATCTTGGATCCTTCACTTAATCTATCCCAACGTCGGATACAGTAACTTGTTACCTTCCCTTCCCCACACAGGGATCCCTTCATAACCCATTGAACAGCTTGCCCTCAGCTCCCTAACCCTGCTGCCATTTCAATGTCATGGATGTAGTCAATGGGAAGCCCCTGCTCACTTGCCCCCTTCAAAACCGTTTGAAGATATCCCTCGCCCGGAACAAGTGAGTCATCAATGAAAGAATCTCCCGCAACATAAGTAGTCGCCTGGATCCCTTCACCATCCTCACTTTGAACCTCAACCTGTAAGCGGTGGTAATGGCCTTTAGCAACCCCTTCATAGAAATCCATCTTATTCAGCTCGTCCGAACTGCACCGATAGATAACTCCCCACACAACCCCAGTGGGATCCCAGACAATATTTGCCTTGCCGGTTCCATCACCACCACGCTTGTTGAACATCATGCGATATCCCACCAAACGAACACGCCTAGCTTCCCCGACAACACCAGTGCGGTCTTCCATCTGCTGAGCATGAAGGTTACTTCCGTAGGCAAAATACCACTGGTCTCTCATCTCTGGTCCCTTTAGCGTCTGATGAACCTATCACCCAAGAACTCCAATGATACATTGGGCACATTAGCATCGCAGGATCCCCTTCTTCCATGAGCTACCTCGTCATCGACACCGAAGGGAAACCCAATCTCAAAGAAATCGCCCTCATCGACAGCAGCGGCCAGCTCATCTACCACGCCTACACCCAAGAATACTCACCCCACACCCCCAGCCCAAACCTCTGGCCCAAATCGTCACAGACCTGCAACACCTCACCCAAGACAAAACCCTCGTCTTCCACTACGCCGAGCACGACCAGAAAATCCTCAAAACCGCCTTCAAGGAAGCTCACCAACCCTGGATCCCTAATCCCATCCTCTGCACCTGCGAAACCGCCAAGAAATATCTCCCCAACCTAGCCAGCTACAGCCTCGAACACCTCAGCCTCCACCTCGGGATCCAACTTGAGAGCGGCTACTTCAACCCCAACCTGGCCCACGATGCCAGCTACGATGCCCTCTTTACCTATCACCTCTATCGCCACCTCATCCACACCCAACTCAAAGCAGAGGATCCCCCCAACCCTTTCGCCAACAGCAAAGTTGACAATCCCTTCCAGACCTATCCCGACGAAACCACCACCTATCACCCTCAGTACCAGCAGCTCACCGCCACCCTGCAAGATATCCAACGGGATCCCAATCACCAAAGCCGAGGTGTTGTCCTCCTGGGCCCGCCCGGATTCGGCAAAACCCACCTGATCATGCGCGTTGCCCAAAACCTACTTCGCAACAACCGCCTGCTGTTTATCCGTCAGCCCACCCATCCCGACAACATCTATCACCATATCTACAGCCGCACCCTTGAATCCCTCATTGAACCCGTCGATGGTACCCACACCCAACTGGATTATCTAATCGCCAAAAGCTTTGTGGAAATCCTCAAAACCCGCCAGCTCACCCCCAAAGCTGCCGAATTGCTCACCCTGCTGGATGCGGATCCCCTCAACCTATTTCACCGTCTCGGATCCGAGGGCACCACCCGTCGGCGCAGCTACTGGCAGGCCATCGAGATACAAGTCATCCGCTGGTGGAGCGACCGCCATTTTTTCACCGGGGCCAGTGAGAATATCCTCAAAGGCATCATCAAGTATTGCAGTTACAGCGACCGCCACCGCCGCGATATCATCATCCGCTGGCTCAGTGGCACTGAAGTGGATCCCGAATCCGCCGCCAAAGTCAACCTGCCCCTCTGGAGTGAGCAACTCACCCCCAACTCATTCGCTCTCCAGGGCATGACCATCCTGGGCCATCTTTCTCTGTTAGACAACCCCCTGATTATCGTCTTTGACCAGCTCGAAGCCCTGGGTCTGCCCTCCAATCAAGACATCCTGCTCAACTTTGGCGAAACCCTCAAAGAACTCTTCACCCACGTCCCCAACAGCCTGTTCATCCTTAATCTCTTCCCCGACCGATGGCAGCACTTTCAAACCACCTTCGACGGATCCATCACTGACCGCATCGGCCAGCACCAGATCCAGCTCCACCCTCCCTCAGAGGCCCAGCTCAAAATCTTGCTCCAGCAGCGGTTCGCGCCAGCGGCGACTTGTCGCATCCCTGCCACCCCCATCGAGGCTCTTTTTCCCGCCGACGATCTCCAAGATATGCTCAGTCAGCCCTCCATCCGCAAAGCCATCAACCGTGCCGCTGACTACTACCGCTTCCATATCAACGGGATCCCTCTGCCCCTACAAATCCAAGAGAGAACTCCCACCCCCGACGACTGGCAAACCCGGATCCAGCGCCTCGAAACCGACCTAACCCAAGTCAAAGCTGCCCTCCAGACACTGCTGCCAGACCTCAAGCTCTCACCCTCCTCACCAACTAAATCCCCAGCCCAGCGCCCAGAAGATTCAGACACTCCACCCCCACAAATCCTCACCCCTGACCCCATAGCCGCTCTCTTGGATCCCTATCTCCAGGCCAGCGAAGCAGCGCAAAACATCAGCTATGCCAAGGCCACCATCATCACTGACGAGGATGACATTGGCAAACTACGGCGTATCTGCGAAGCCCTCAAAACCCTCTACCCGCTTGACATGACGGTTCTCAGCTACCGAAAGCGCGTCCTGCCCCAACACCTCTTCCTGCCGAATACCAAGCGAGTCATCGGCTTCCTACAAAGCACTGGAAACTCCTTCACCAGCCGCCTCAAAAACTTTAATGAACTGGTGCTCAGCTATCCCAATCTCACCTTTCTGCTGCTCCGTGATCCTCGTCAAACCCCCATCACCACCAAAGTCGCCACTCAAGAAGTCGAAAAGCTTAATAACCGTCCCAATGGCAGCTTTCAACCACTGACTCAGCCCGACCGGATCCACATGGAAGTCCTAGCCCAACTCATCCTCGACATCCAAAATCAAGATCTCGAACTTGACCTCACCCAGGCCCTCAAGTACTACCTAAAACGCAGGGATCCCTCTTTCATCACCTGGATTCTGAGCCATGCCCAAGCACTCCAGACCAGTTGAACCTACATATCTTCCGACGTCGGTACCACATCAAGATCCATTAAGGTCGGGTGCAGTGACTTTATGGGGAGACCAGCCCTAAATCTACAGGGTTCCCTTGTCTCAATCACCCACAATCTACCAGGGCTGGCAACATAACGATTGAGATCAGCCGCTGCATGTAATGTCTGCTTTAAACAGATACAGTCTGTTTAGTAACTATCTGATACAGCTTTTTCCTCACGCCTTCTGGGTTAGGAGTTGGGGGGTGAGATATGCCACAGCTAACAAGTGAATAAGCTGTACTAGTCCTGACTGGTTGGTTAGTTCGGTGCATAAGCCTCTCACTTTATCTCTGATTCTAAAATCCACTATTTCCTTTCAAGCGCTCATAGCGGCTAAAAATATCATTCATTATCTTTTTCGCAGATTCTTTTGGACTAGCAAGGATTAAAGCATACAGAGCTGAATTTTTAGAGTTTTTCATGATAACAGGGTTACTGACATGGGGAAAAAGTATCTTTAACTGCTCAGCATAAAGGCTAGCCAGCCACTCGGCTGACAATGATTCACGGCTCACAGATTGTTCCTCAAACAAAGACAACTGAGATTCTAGTTGGTAGATACCATCTACCCAGCTTGAATTTCCCATGACTAGATTAATTCGCTGGCGGATATCTTGTGTAGGTAAAGTATTTCTTTGGAGTTGCCGAGTTAAACCCATAATGGAAAAATTCACAAAGATATCAAAGGTTCTTGCTTCGGCTAAAGCCTGTACTGTTGACCACTCAACTTGTAAACCGTAGGGATCTAGAAAAATAATCCCTCTTCGATCAGATCTAGAAAGACTAGGTATGATTTCTTCCTTTAGAATTTGATTACAGTTTCCATCTCGGATCTCAATCAATCTTTCAGGAAATTTTTGTTTTAGTTCCTCAAGCCTTTTAATCCGTTGTGGCAAAAGATCTATAAACCATAAGCTGTCAAATCGAGGCTCTGTTGCAATCGCTCTTAAAGGAGAGCCGCTGATGTACCTTTCCTCATCTTCATCTCGCAAGATAGGAACTATAGAACCTGCAAAAGCATCAATATAGTGAAATGAACTGAGCCACTTCTTCTTCTGATTACCCATGATAATGGCATAGGCTTTTAAATACTTAGCCAGCAACTCTAACTTATCTTCAGACCATTGCCCAATAATATCTTCACCTTGGCTACCACGACGACGCATAATGGCAAACTCACAGGTTAATCAAGGTCTTTTTTTGTTTTATTTTCTGCCATTAGATTTCTTCAATATAAGATCTTGATATGTTGACAAATGTTGCTTCCAAGTCAGTGGTATTTGACTCCAAATCTCACCATCCAATTCTCTTCCTCTAGACTTTGAATGTGTTCCGCCCCATTGCTTGAAGAAGAATGGAACCTCAGCTTCCAGACATTGTTGTCGAATTTCTCTAACCCATTCGGCTTGAATTGGTCGATGGCCGAATCCTGATTCCCCCCCTACAATCACCCAGTGAATCCCATCTAGATTAAGAGTTAGAGGGCCTAACAGCGGCTCACAAGATAGAAAGCGCACAGCACAATCCACGTGACGTAAATAATCCACTCGTTCTACATAAGGCTGACTTTCAACAGAAACCCCAAGCCATACATTATCAAGGTGTGGTAGATCAGAAGTCAGTTCACTTAAACGCTTATGCCGTTTCGTGAGGATTTGGTAAATATGCTGAGGAGTTTGTTGCATCACCTCATAGACTTGCCTCAAGAAATCAAGATCCACTGATTCATGAAACAAGTCACTCATGGAATTGACAAAGACACGGCTGGGAGTTCGCCACTTTCTAGGTTCATTTAGGCGTTCAGGATGCTGCTTGAAATTAAACCCATCAGGAAAACTCTGAGGAAATCGTTCTGTAATGGCTTCTGCATAGCAATGTAGGCAGCCCACGCTAACCTTGTCGCATCCCGTCGTTGGGTTCCAGGTGCGATCTGTCCACTCAATGCCCGTGTGTGTACTTGCCATGTCCCTAGTTTATCCCTAAAACTTTAACCCTTTTGGTTCAGCCTCACTAATGCTCCCGAAACGACCAGAGCACCCGCCCCAGCACCGCAAAATCCTCTGGGGGATCCCTGAGATCCACTTTGAACGGCTTGTAGGCCGAATTATCACTGATAATCTCCAACCGCTTACCCGGACGCAACATCACCCGCTTAACCAACACCGTCCCATCCAGCCGCAATACAGAGATCCCCTCCCTGGGTTCATTCACCTTGGTATCCACCAAAATGATGTCCCCCGAGCGCAAGGTCGGCTCCATCGACTCCCCCCGCACATAGATCAGGCTTAATCCCTCCGGACTGGTGGAAAACATCCGTCGGATCCACAGTTGGCTGAACCCAATCACCTCCTCAACCGCCTCTTCCGGCTCATCCACAAACGTCCCGTACCCTGCCCCCGCCGCAATGTCATACAAAGGCAGATAAATCCAATCAGGCCGCTCCAGCTCAACCGGCTCCTCCTCCTCCATGCGCCGGGGATCCATCTCAGGATTGGCATACATCTCCCCCGTGCCGAATAACAGCCAATCCACACTACAGCCCGTCTTCTGGGCAATCACCTGCAACTTATCCGCCCCCGGCTTCGAGCCGAGCAAATACTTTCTGACCAGACTCTCCCGCAGTCCCATGCGGCGAGCAAAGCCCATCACCGAGTCATGCCCCACCAGCAGCCGCAAACGCAAGGCCAGCGAGTCACCCGCCTGAGCCATCGCCAGCGTGGGCACCAAAGAAGCAGTACTCGGACGTGATCCCACAGTGGATCCCCCTGTTCAGTTTCAACAAGACTATCCTATGATAGGGCGAGGCAAACACTTACCCAACTATGAGCAATACTAACAGGTTGACTAGTCAACCGCAAGTTATTTACTCCAGTGTAGAGAAAGACCTCTACAGTCTCTACACAGTGAAGCAAAGCTGTGGAGAACCAGCCCATGCATAGAGAGCAAATCAAGACGGAACTACGACTGGTGGGGT
>JAAUUM010000163.1 GCA_012031565.1 Synechococcaceae cyanobacterium SM2_3_2 | reverse complement strand
AGAAGTTAATGGCGGCGGGATTTTTACCTCAGGCACAGCGACGGTGAGCGACAGCACTCTCAAGGGCAACAGCGCAGGATCTGGCGGCGGCCATCTTTGCCACCTATGGGACGGTGAGCAACAGCAGCCTTACTGATAATAGGGCGAGAGACTTTGGCGGTGGGATCCGTGTTGGTGTCACAGCAACAGTGAGCAACAGTACCCTCAAGGGCAATACCGCCGGATCTGGCGGCGGGATCTTTGCTCTAAATGTGACGGTGAGCAACAGTACCCTCAGCAGCAATAGTGCGGGATCCAATGGCGGCGGGATCAATACCGGCACCGTGATGGTAAACAACAGTACCCTCAGCGGCAATAGCGCCGGAACTTTAGGCGGCGGGATCGCGGCTGGCACTGCGGCGGTGAGTAACAGCACCCTCAGCGGCAATAGCGCCGGATCCTCAGGCGGCGGCGGGATCGGTGCCAATACTGCCACGGTGAGTAACAGTATCATCAGTGGCAATAGCACCTCAGCAAGTGGTAACAGAGAATGCAATACTGGTGTTGCTGCCGCATCCTTCAACCTCTTTGGTTTCAACAATGATGAAGGTGGATGTCCCACAACGGGATCCAATATCGTCCCCAGCGAAGATGTCAACCAAATCCTTGACTCCTTAGCTGACAATGGCGGCTTTATCCCTGGGGCACCCGGATCTACAGTCACCATTCAAACCCAATCGCTCCCGGCTGGCAGCCCTGCTATCAATGCTGGGGATCCCAACTTCAAGACTCCGCCCGATTTTGACCAACGGGGATCCGGCTTCCCACGTATTGTCAACACCACAGTCGATATTGGAGCCTTTGAGGTGCAATAGTTGGGGATCCCTAGTTTTGCAGTTGGCGGATTTGCTCTAGGGTGAGTCCGGTAACGAACATAATCTTGCCAGTACCTTTGCTATCTAGCCCACTCAACCCCGGATCTCGCAGTTATCCCATAGCTGCTCGCCCCCTTTTCTGATCAGGACAAAAGGCAATAATGTCGGCAAGGGCTGATTACACTGAGAGTCCAATGAGGATGGTTGGGCGAATGGCAACGCGGGTGCGGTTGGATAGTTGGTTGGTGGAGCAGGGGCACTTTGAATCACGGCAACAGGCCTTGCGGGCGGTTCAGGCCGGGGATGTTCGGCTTGATGGCCAAGTGGCTGACAAACCAGGTATGCCCATCAATGGATCCCCAGTGGTGGAAATTCGCTCTCGTCCTCCTTATGTTTCGCGGGGGGGCGAAAAGCTGGCCGGAGCTTTGGACAAGTTTGAAATTGACCTAGCCCATCGTGTCGCCATCGACTCCGGTATCTCAACGGGGGGGTTTAGTGACTGTCTGCTCCAGCGTGGCGTGGCCCGTATCTATGGCATCGATGTGGGGTATGGCCAGTTGGCCTGGGCCTTGCGTCAGGATCCCCGTGTCTCATTAATGGAGCGCACCAATCTGAGACATCTCACGCCGTTAGATCTGTATGGCCAGGGATCCGATCCTCAACACTGGGCCGATTTGGCAACCCTTGATCTGTCCTTTATATCGTTGACCAAGATTTTGCCAGCTCTCTGGCAGCTGATGCGATTCCCCAGGGAATGTTTGCTGCTGGTCAAGCCCCAATTTGAGGCAGGTCGGGCGCAGGTGGGCAAAAAAGGGGTGATACGGGATCCCCAGGTGCAAGCGGAAGCAGTGATGCGGGTCTGGCAAACGGCAGCTGAGTTGGGCTGGCAGTTTCGGGGGCTGACCTACTCGCCCACCCCTGGCCCAGCCGGCAATATCGAGTATTGGCTGTGGATTGCTGAGACCGAGGGATCCCTGGGCTTAGAACTCACCACCTGCCTAGAGATGGCCCGCCATGCCCAAGCGATCTTGGCCCAAGCGAACTTGAAACCTGACCATTTTGAGAAGCAGCTAGCCACACCGACCTCTCCACCGACCTCTCCATAGGTAATCGCCTCCAGCGGTCTGGCTGAGGAGGATAAGCCCTTGGGCTGATAGGATCCTAATGCTGTGCTGGCAAGTTAAGGCATTATGCCGATGACAGGCGGGTTGTCTGTCTATCCATTTTTCTTGTCACCCCTTTATCGTAAAGAATCATGAGCAAAACTGTTGAAGAGTTGTTTCAAGACGCTATCAAACGTTATGAAGACGGAGAGTCCCATCGAGATCTGATTCCTGTCTTCACCTCCATCTGTCAACAGGCACCCAAATTTGCAGCAGCATGGACTTGTTTATCCTGGCTGCACCTGCTCAATGGCCAATCTGAACTTGCCCTTAAAGCCGCTCAAACTGCAGTCAAATTGGATCCTGTGGATGCTCAACCCCGCGTCAATCTGACCTTAGCCATGTTGGAAGGCGGCAAAAAAGGAGTCAGGCAACAGGTGGAGATCATCAAGCAAATCCTGATTCGCGATGAGGAACAGGTGGAGGTTGTCCGCTCTAATTTGGCCGATGGACAAGGACGACGACCCGACTGGAAGCACCTAGAAAAGCTGCAATCTTGGTTGGGAGAGTAACAGTAGGTGACAACTCAAGGGTCATCAAAAACACCTGAGCTTAATAAGTAGTTGTAATACAGAATGCTTCGTTACATCCGTTTGGGAAGCTTAATCCAGGATTCAGAAAGGGGGTGTTAGACTCCACATACTTTCGAAACTGTATTCTGTACAACAACGGAGCTTAAAAGCTATGACACCCGAAATGAATGTGCGCGTGAAGAGCGAGACCCGCAATCACCAAGGATTCTTTGTTCCCCAGTCAGAGTACACCTTGGTGGATATGGATCATAATGGCTGGGCATTGATCTGTGTTGATAATGCTCGTTGCTACTACGTCGACCCAGATTCTCTCGAAAAAGGGAACTGAATCTTTGCGTGAGTTAGCTGAGGCCGGGTTAATTCTAGCTTCAGCGATGACTCCATTGGCATAGAAGTTGGACGTGGTGGGTGCCTGCTGCTTTAGGATCCCACCCCTCCCAACCAACAGTTACTAACGGTTTAGTCATCATTGTTATATATGAATAAGCTGGAAGACATCTTTTTGTAGATAGTCGTGCTTAGACAATAGTGGTTAGGTCGTCTCCTGAATTTGAACAAGACTCATGAGACACTCTAAAAATTCTAGTTATAGAACTTGAATAGGTGTTGATTGGTAGCCTGTATGTTTAGGGATCCCTTGATATAGGGGTTGTTTTTAGGGCAATCAAATGGGCGCAAGAGGATCAAGTTTAATTGAACCCCAGGACAGCAAAAAAGCAGTGTAGCCAGAACTACAGCAAGATCTGACTGATTTCTTTATCCTGCCCAACATCAAAATGGGTGACGGATCAAGTCATGCGAATCCTCTTGGTGGAAGATGACGGGCAACTCTCCGACTCTTTGGTGGATGCTCTCACGGCTCAGAGCTATGTGGTGGATGCTGTCCGAGATGGGGAGATGGCTTGGCAACAGCTCCAGATCAGTGAGTATGACTTGGCGTTGCTGGATGTGACCTTGCCCAAGCTAGACGGGATCCGCCTCTGCCGCCGCATTCGAGATCGGGGTCAATCCTTGCCGGTATTGATGCTGACAGCACGGGATACCTCTGACGATAAGGTGCTGGGGCTTGACGCAGGCGCAGATGTCTACATGATCAAGCCCTTCGATTTGCAGGAGCTATTGGCTCAGATTCGGGCCAGTTTGCGGCGTGGACAAAGCTCTTTGTCACCAATCCTTAGCTGGGGATCCCTAACTTTGCATCCCACCAGCTATGAGGTCAGCTATGGCAATACAGGGATCCGACTCACCCCCAAGGAGTTCTCTATTTTGGAGCTATTGATGCAAAATGGTCGGCGGGTCTTGAGCCGCACTTTTTTGCTGGAACGGCTGTGGTCGATCAGCGATCCCCCCCATGAGGAGACCATCAAGGCCCATATCAAGGGGCTGCGAAAAAAACTTTCCCAGGCAGGTGCCCCGCAGCAGTTGATCGAGACAGTGCATGGGGTCGGTTATCGGCTGCGACCTTTCTAGCCGTCTATTCAGAACCGTCTATATCAGTCGGGATCCTGGCTTGAAAAGCGAAAGATCTCGGGCTTTCTCCATCGGGGCAAATCGCCTCAGGATAACTCCTCAGGATAACTATTGATAACTCACTCATTCCAGACCTTTTAGCATTGGGGTTTAGGATCATGGGTTTTAAGATGGCAGTGGTATTAAGAAGTGAAGAGAGACTGAAAAAGTTATGGCTGGACGCAAACAATCTCGTGGGATCTGTTCCTTTTGCAACCATGAAACCACCAAGGGAGCGATGGGCAAGCACCTTCAATCCTGTCAGCAACGACTAGAACAGATTAAAGATTCCAACGCATCTAAGCGCAAGCCAGAGATGCTCTACCACTTGCGGGTTCAGGATGCCTATAGCCCGGACTTTTGGCTGGATTTGGAGGTGAAAGGGTCTGCCGCACTGAAGGATATCGATTTCTATCTGCGCGGTATTTGGCTGGAATGTTGCGGCCATCTCAGCGAGTTTTTGCCCGGAAAGGGAGGCTTTATGGCTGACAACTTGGCCAAGTCTCGCAAAGTAGGCATTGTGTTTCAATCCATCTCAGAGATCACCCATATCTACGACATGGGCACGTCGTCTGAGACCCTGCTCAGATTGATCGATCAGCGGGAGGGAACTTCCCTCACCCGCCGTGCCGTTGTGCTGATGGCCCGCAATCAAATGCCTACAGATATTTGCCAAGAATGCGGGGATCCCGCCACTCACCTCTGTATGGAGTGCATGGATGAGGAAGAAGAGGTCGCAACATTATGTACAGCTCATGCCCAGAGCCATCCCCACAACAACTACGGTGAACCGATCAAATTGGTAAATTCTCCTCGATTGGGCCTATGTGGCTATGACGGGCCAGCGGTAGCCCCCTACTGACGCTCGTGTTCTAGGGATACTTTTGGTGCTGGTTGTTTGCCCCGCCCATTCACCACCACCACTCCCAACAAAGCCAGGATCCCTCCCACCAGAGCCAGCAGACTAGGGATCTCCCCAAGCCAAATCCAGGCAATCACAATGGCCAGCGGCGGCGACATATATAAAAAACTGGCGGTGACAGAGGCAGGGACTCGCGACAGCACCATGCTCCAGCCGGTATAAGCGATGGCAGTGGGACATAGCCCTAGATAGATAATCGGCACTGTGGCTGAGAGAGGCGCAGTGGGCAAAGTCCTGACCACATCGGGTAAAAACACCATCATCAGCGCTGTGCCTGCCCAAGCGGCGTAGGCTGTCATTTGCAGGGGACTGTAGCGCTGTAGATAGGGCTTTTGAATCACCATATACAGACTGGCGCAGATAGCGGCCACCAAGACCAAGACTGCCCCCCGCTCAAACTGAAACCCATCACCCTCCCCCAATGCGATGAGGACGATGCCGCTGAAGCTGATGGAGATACCCAGCCAGCCCCACCGTGTCAGTCGTTCCCCCAGCGTCAACACCGCTAACACTGCTGTAAACATGGGAGCGGAGCCAATCAGCAAACTAGCAGATCCGGCGGTCACCGTCAGTTGGCCATAGCTGAGCGCCACATGATAGGTGGCAACCCCCAACAGTCCTAGCAGCCCCATAATTGGCCAGTCTCGGCGGGGGGGCAAGGGCATCCGGGTCAGGAGTCCGTAGAGGGCAAAGGCTAGGGATGCCACCAAATACCGTAAGAGCGCCAAGGCTCCTGGTTGGTAAGCCTCCAACCCCGCTCGGATGCCGGCAAACGCCGACGCCCAAAACAAGAGCGACAGGATCAACACAGCCAGGGTCTTTCCCTCAACACGGGATCCCGGACTGGTGGCAACAGATTTCGACCAGACCATCAAAACTCCACTTCAAAGGCGGCGGGGATATAGCGATAGAGAGACCATCCTGGGATCCCTGAGCTGGAGGTTGCCCCCAGAGCAGGATCCCGGTGCTGCACCAAGGCGATGTCAAAGCGGCAGTGCCATTCAGTCCAACCTGGATGGGTGGCCAAAAACGCCTGAGCAGTCTTGATAATCTTCTCTCGCTTGCGGGATCCAATTGCCCCCAAACCAGAGGGATCCCGGAACTGTTGGGCCAGATGAAGGGGGATGCCATCGGCGACTGCGCGGGTCTTGACCTCCACAAAGGCCAGCGTGGATCCCTTGTGGGCCACCACATCCAGCTCTCCCCAGCGGCAGCGCCACTGCTGGGCAACAATCTGCCAGTGTTGGGACAGCAAATGGTGGGCCACCAGCTCTTCGCCGCTATCACCGATGCGCTGACGAGAAGTCCGACCAGGGGAGGGATCCATTCACTTAGTTTTGCTCTGCTATCAATCTTTACTCTACCCATTCCAAAAGAGCTGGGATTCTTTAGCTTGGCTGAGGGATCCCGTTTGAGTTAGATCTCTATTTCAGCTAGCAGTCCATCTGTAGAGACCGCCCATCCAATCGTGAAGTGCAACACTCAGAGATCTTTATAAAGAAGGTATAAAGAAGGCTCATAGGGATAGTCTGATATTTACCACAATAAGAGAACTTATCTACGAGCTAGGGTAATTCTGATTTGACCTGAGATAGCTTATGTTACTTCCGACTACTGTGCCGGGACAAAAAATGTTGGCAACCGAGAATTGAGACCGGTATCCTGTTGTCTCATCGTTTTCAATTGCTTCTCACGTATCAATTATGTAACGACTATGTAACGACCACTTTGAGATGACGAGGACTTGTGTTTGATGGAGACTTCATCACTCAGCAACTGATTTGCAAAGTGCTGCTACAGCAATAGTTAATAAATGAGCAAGCTATAAATGAAGGCCAAGGGATACAAGAGATACTCGGCATAAAACAGCCGCCAGATCAGAAAATAGTAATCCATGATGGCTTGGGGATCCTGACTGGAGAGGCGATGCCGGCAATACCCCAGGATCCCAGCCGCTGCCAGATGGGTGCTGGACAGGATCCCCACATTCACCTGCGGTAACAGCGCTGAACCCAGGATCCCGAGGATCAGGTAGCTGCCTATCAAGATCGCCACTGAGCCATTCAAAACTGGCTGGGCACCCCATTGCAGAGAAAAGGTGGCAATCTGGAACCGTCGATCCCCCTCCATATCAGGAATGTCCTTGAACACAGAGATCACTATCCCAAAGATGGTGATGAATACCACCAAAGCCAAGATGGATCCCTCTAACCGCACCGATCCCGTCATCGCCTGCTGAAAGGCAGCAAAGAGCCCTAGGTTGACGATCCAACCCCGCACCACTGTGATACAAAGTGCCGCCATCAAGGGAAATCGCTTCAGCCGCAGCGGGGGCAAGGAATAGGCGGTACCGATTAGCGCACTCAAACCCACCGTCAGCACTAGATAGGGTACCTGCATCAAGGACAACAGGATCCCCACTGAGCCACAGATCCCGATGATCCCCCAGCCCTGCTGCACCGTCAGATGGCCCGCTGCGATGGGCAACCAAGGCTTGTTGATCCGGTCGATATCAACATCCATCAGTTGATTGAGGCCAACAATGTAGATATTCATGGCCAAACAAGCCACTAGTGCGCTCCCCAGTAGAGGCAGTTGGCCGAGTGCTACCGGCATCCCAGGACTGGCCAGCCCATATAACCCCACCACACTGGCACTGGTGCCATAGATGGTATGGGGACGGGCAAATCGCCACAGGACAAGGCAGCCTTTTACCCATCCAGACCAGAGAGATTTCACCACAACAGCTCCACAGTTGATCTTCTTCAGGGTACTTTGGCCATACCAGGAAGCTCTAATCTCGACTATTCTCTTACTGACAGTTCGCCAAAGGTCAGTTCATGAGCCCCACACCATCCCTTTCACTGGGATCCCGTTTTGGTCGTCTGGCGGTGGTCAATATCCTGTCCAATGTGACGGTGCCCTTGGCCAGCTTGATCGACACGGCTTTTTTGGGCCACCTACCGGATCCGGATCCCTTGGCTGGGGTAGCGCTGGCCACCCTCGTGTTCAATGTTGCCTACCTGTCTTTTGGTTTTTTGCGGATGAGCACCACAGGCTTGACCGCCCAAGCGGTGGGTCGCCAGGATGGGGCGACGGTCTTAGCAGTGGGACTCCGAAGCGCTGGGCTGGCGGTGGTGATCGGGGTGGGGCTTTTTGGCCATACAACAGCCGTTGGGCTATTGGGGCTTTGAGTTGATTCAGGGCACGCCTGAGGTCAAGGCTGCCGGACAGCTCTATTTTGGATCCCGGCTGTGGGGGGCACCGGCCTATCTGCTCAATCTGGCGGCACTGGGTTGGTTTTTGGGGCTGGAAAAAGGCGGACGGGTATTGGTGTTGGCGGTGGTGGGCAATGGAGCCAATGTCTGGCTCAACTACTGAGCTAATCGTGCGACGGAGGTGATGGGGTACCTTGGGGGCGGGCTGGGCAACCGCTCTCTCTGACTGGATCGCCCTA
>JAAUUM010000162.1 GCA_012031565.1 Synechococcaceae cyanobacterium SM2_3_2 | reverse complement strand
GTGGCGTTGCTGTCGATCTTGACCCAGCCTAATCTGGGGCACCACCGCCATCTGTGGCCTGACCCTGTGGATAATGGCCTGGTTGGGGGGCTTGCCGATCTTGACCTTGTTGGGGGCGGCAGCGGGGGGGGGCGGGCTTAGCCATCGGCAGCATTCTGGTCAAAGACTATCAGCGCCGGCGCATCCTGGCCTTTTTGGATCCCTGGGCCAGCTCTCAGGGGGATGGCTACCAATTGGTTCAGAGCTTGATGGCCATCGGCTCCGGTGGGGTCTGGGGGCGAGGATTCGGACTGTCACAACAAAAGCTCTTTTACTTGCCGATCCAATACACCGACTTCATCTTCTCGGTCTATGCCGAAGAATTTGGGGTGGTGGGATCCCTGTTTTTTTGGGGTTGCTGGCGGCCTATACCCTGGTGAGCTGGCGAGTGATGGAACAGTGCCGCGATCTGCCCTCCAAGCTGGTGGTGGGGGGATGCCTCTGTTTTTTGGTGGGACAATCGGCCATGAATCTGGGGGTGGTGAGTGGGGCGCTACCCACCACGGGGCTGCCATTGCCGCTGTTTAGTCATGGGGGCAGTTCCATGCTGGCTGGCATGGTCATGGCGGCGCTGTTGGTGCGGGTGGCGCGGGAAGCGCATGGGGGCAAGCCGATGCCCAGCCACAGGCGCAGGCACGGGGATCCCAGAGGGCGGGCCGAGGTGGACACCATCTCAACCATCTCAATTGAGACCAGACCAAACGAGACCAGACCAAACGAGACCAGACCAAACCTTAGGCCGTTGCCAAGTGCTGACCCAAATCTTCCAAGAGACGGGGCAATTCCACCTCTGTTGAGAAGCGCAAACTATCGGCCTTGAGGGTGACCAACACCTTGGCGGCATGGGGGCTGGGCCAGATATTGGGGTTACAAAACAGTTCCAACCGCAGCCCCTCTTCTTTGTGGAGCAGATCGGTTGACCGGACTGGCCCTTTGCCTTGGGATCCCGCCGCCACTGTTTTGAGATCAGTGATCAAAGCCTCCAACTCGGTCTGTAGACTGCTGGCCCCGGCCACCGAGAGGGGAAAACCGACGGATCCGGTTGCGAAGTTGAGGACAAACTGAGGAGAATGAGGCATAAGACCTTATCGAGGTTACGGCATGGACAGTAACAGCGTATTACGACAGTTGTTGCTTATGGGGGTAGGAACCACCACCCTCGTGGCAGAACAACTGAGCAAAGCTGCCGACGATCTGGTCAAAAAAGGCAAGATGGATCCCGAACAGGCCAGCACCATGATCAACACGATTGTGGAGCAGGTCAAGGCGGAGCAGGGCAATTTTGAGACGACGATGCAGCGGCAAGTCCGCAATATCATGCAGGATCTGGGGGTGCCTCGCCAGCAGGAGATGGATGAGCTGAGGGGACGGCTGGATCGTCTGGAACGGCAGATGCGAAAGATAGAAAATGAGGTCTACAAAAATCGTTGAGTCTTCATGGGGGCGATCTGGGGGGATCTGTCAGATTGAGAGCGCTGATTGAGAGCGCTGATTGAGAGCGCTGATTGAGACCGGCTCTAGCGACGATCCTGTTGATGCAGTTCAGCCATCCGGCTGGCGGCTATCTGGGATCCCTGTTGCTCCAGCAGATCCGCCATGATCTGATCGCGCCAATGCAGTTGTTCACTGAGGATGGATCCCCAAGCTCGCAATAACGTCAGCTGAATATCAGCGGGCAACCGCTGCAACGTGGGCTGAGACAAACCGCCACCGCCACCGTCGATAGGCAAACAGCGGTATGGGAGCGTCGCCGCTGCACCAACAACTCCCCCTCCCCAAACAGTTGCCCCGGCTGCAATAGAGCCATTTGATAATCCCCCCCAAAACGGGTGTAGGGTCGGCGCAGTTCCACCTGACCTGAGAGCAGCAGATATAAACCCTGACTGGGATCCCCGTCGGCAAAGATGATGTCAGCGGCCTGAAATTGTTGCGGTTGCAAATGAATCAACAGCTCGGCCCAGGCTTCATCATCTAGGCCAGCAAAAAGTCGATGTTGACGGGCTTGTTGGAGCGAAAAGTCTGCCATAACAGGAGTACAAGCGGGGCTGATCAAGGAAACCGAATCTTTGGGTCAACGCAAAACCGTAGAGAAGTCGGGGAACTTGCGCTCGTACGGGTTGGTCTGGTCTTCTAGAATAGTTAACCAGATAACTCAATCAACGAGATACCTAAATCTGTGACTGTGCAGAAGGAGAGGCTGTGGGTAATTTGACTCCGCGATGGACTTTGAAGTCGTTGATATCAAGCCAAAAGCGAGTTGGGCCACTGATCTTAGCCCTTCTGAGCTTAGGATCTGTGGCTGTGGCACCTGTTCCTGCTTGGTCACAGGCGGGAGCTGGACTGGTGCTGACCGGCAGTGAAGGGGTGCCTGTCCTCAATTATCGGCTGGACTTTCGGGGCTTAGAAAGCCGATTGGAGCGCTATCGGTTGGAGATTCCCCCCCAAAATCTAGCGGTGGCGGAGGTGCAAATCAGCATCCCCACGACGGGTACAGCCACCTTTGATGGGGTGATTGACCCAGCCGAAGTCCGGCTTGAGGTAGAGGGATCCCCGGTGGAATTGCGGGATGTCTTTTGGAATCCTGAGTTTCGCTCGCTAGAGGTGGTGGCGGCTGAGCCGGTGGCCTCTGGCCAGACATTGACGGTGGTGATGTCCAACGTCCGCAATCCAAGAGCAGGAATTTATCGGTTTGAAGGGCGAGTCTTGGGCACCGAAGCCAACCCCATCTTTCGCTTCGTCGGCAACTGGTTGATCACCATCAGTGGTCGCAACGAGCGGTAATGTTGGTGGCTCACCATTTCAACCTATACAGGGATCCCCATGCCTGAGGCTTTGACGTGGTGGCAAGCCCTGATTCTGGGGCTGGTGCAAGGGATTACCGAGTGGTTGCCGATCAGCAGCACTGCTCACCTGCGGATTGTGCCCGCTCTGTTGGGGTGGCCGGATGCAGGCACATCCTTCTCGGCGGTGATCCAACTGGGAAGTTTGGTGGCGCTGCTGATCTATTTCTGGCAGGATCTGAGCCAGTTTGGCCTACAGTCCTGGCATTGGCTGCGGCGCAAGCCTGTGGATCCCGAGGTGGGACGACTGTTGTTGGGCATCCTGGTGGGGACGATCCCCCTGCTGATTTTGGGGTTAGCAGTCAAAGTGTTTTTAGGGGACCCCCCCCGCCAGCTGTGGGTTGTCGCAACAACATCGATTGGCCTTTCGGTCTTGCTGGCCTTGGCGGAACGTTGGGGACAACGGCAACGAGAGATCAAAAACCTGACGCTGATGGATGCCATCTGGGTGGGATTGGCCGAAACAGTAGCCCTAATCCCTGGGGTTTCCCGTTCTGGGGGCACCCTGACGATGGGCCTGTTTTTGCATCTCAAGCGAGAGGCCGCAGCCCGATATTCCTTTCTACTCGGGATCCCGGCTTTGTTTCTATCTGGGATGGTGGAGTTTTTCAGCAATTTTGAGCTGTCCAGTCTCTCGGTACAGCTGATCGGCACATTATCAGCCTTTATTTTTTCCTACTTGACCATTGATGCCCTACTCAAGTTTTTGCAACGGAGTAGCACCTGGGTCTTTATCATTTATCGAGTCTTGCTAGGACTTGCTATTTTTGTCGGGTTAGGGACTGGGATCCTGACGTAATCACATGATCGTAATCACATGATCTGCAAAGTCTGCAAAGGTTTGGCTAGCCATGCCAAATCTCAATCTCTAGCCCGATCAGGACGAAAGTGAAGGCCAGACTGGATTGCCCCGAAACTGCAAAGGTTTCAGCTCATGACATCCTTTTATCCATGCAGGGATCCCGGCATACTCAAAGCAAAGAATTAATGGGGTCACCTCCGATGTCGATTACTAAGCCAATGGCGCAACGCATTCTGCAATTAGGCAGCATTCTAGCTGGATCCAGTTTGTTGCTGGCTCTGGGCTGGACTGCTCTTAGCCCTTTCTCGGGGTATATCCCCTCTGTTAATGCTCAAGAAGTTAATGCTCAAGAAGTTAATGCTCAAGAAGTTAATGCTCAAGAAACCGCTCCATCCCCAGCCAGTCCTCCTCTCACATTTGCTACCGATGGGGTTGCCATTTTGGGCACCGATCCGGTTGCCTACTTCACCCTTGGTACTGCCACCGCCGGGGATCCCGCCTTTGCCCACGATTGGAATGGCGTCACCTGGCACTTTGCCAATGCCGAGCACCGCGATCTTTTTGCGGCGGATCCCGACCGCTATGCCCCCCAATATGGTGGCTTCTGTGCCTATGCGGTCAGCCGAGGCTACACCGCCGATATCGACCCCAACGCGTGGCGGATCGTCGAAGACAAACTCTATCTCAATCTCAGTCCGAGGGTGCAGAGCCTGTGGGAGCGGGATATTCCCGGCAATATCAGCCGTGCTGACCAAAACTGGCCCAGCCTGTCGCGTTAAACCTGTCTGGTTAAACCTGTCTCGTTAACCTGTTTCGTTAACCTGTTTCGCTAACCTGTTTCGCTAACCAGCAGGCTTTGTGGCCACATCCTGAGGGAAACATTACAAAAGATGTCAGAAGATTGAGATATCGTGACCAATGTTGCGATCCTCAGATATTTCACGATATCTTTTTCTCAGTTCAAAGCCGCTTTAAATTCTCTTATATCAGGATGGCTCTGGGGGCTTTTGTCTCCAGGGCTTCTTTATGGGCAATGATGCAAGTAATGATGAAAATCTAGATACAATTAGACCGTGATTAAAGTGTATCGGGGTTGATTGGCTTCCCATTGTTCTATCGATGTTCTATCGATCTCAACTCCTGTTATGGGTGTTATGGGGCGTTGAATCCAATCCATTTGTATCGACACAAACTAGACAAACTAGCTAGACAAACTAGAAGGAGAGTTGAGCATGGGGATCCCGCTGCTAGAGAAACTTCGGACGGTATCCCTGTTAGCAGCCTTGTCGGACCATACCTTGACGGATTGGGCCTTGCACACCAGCCCTCGCTCCTTTCCCGGCGGGCAAACCCTACTGCTGCAAGAGGCGTGGGGACAGGGGGTCTATTGTCTGCTGGAGGGTTGGGTGCGAATCTCGCGGGCGACGGCTGCAGGCAGCTCCACCCTGGCGGTACTGGGATCCCCGGCTTTTTTTGGGGAGATGGCCGTGTTGTTGGAGACTTCCCGTTCGATGGATGTGATCAGCCTTAGCCCGGTGGAGGTGGCGGTGATCCCTGCTCCCACCTTTCAGGAGTGGCTCCGCCGGGATCCCTTGTTTGCTCAACAATTGTCCCTAGAATTGGCTCAGCGTTTGCGGCAGACCAATCAACTGCTGTATCTGCGCCAGCATTCCCCCACGGTGCGATTGGTGGCGGTCTTGGTCAATTTTGTCGAGCTTTATGGACAACCTTGTAAGGGGGGCATCGCTCTATTTCGCATCCCAGTCATGGATTTGGCAGATTTAGCTGGGATCCCAGTGGAGCAGGCTCAAGGGGTATTGGAGCAAATGGAGCAAAAGCAAGCTCTCTCCCACACCGCCGATCAATGGATCTTTCCGCAATTTGAGCAACTGCAACAGGCGATCCAAAAGGCTTAAATCCCTTGATTAATTGTTATTGATTATCAAGTTTATTGATTATCGGGTTTTTGGCGCAGTCGCTGCTGGGTTTCCATTGCTTCAAACAAGCTCTGAAAATTCGTTTCTCCAAACCCTTGAGCATTCTGAACTCGCTGAATGATTTCAAAAAAGAAGGTGGGATCCCCAAACAAAGGCTGCGTAAAAATTTGCAAGACCTGTTGCTCCGGGTGGCTCGGATCCGGGCGATCCACCAGAATGCCCAAGGCTGTCAATGCTTGACCGACAGGATCCACGCTCTGCTGAGGAGGGGCGGGCAAAAACGGGATCCCTCGTCTGACTAAAGTCTGGATGGTGGAGAGAATATCAGGGGTGGCCAAGGCAATATGCTGGATCCCGGTGCCACGATTGGCTACCAAAAAATCCTGAATCTGAGAATCAGCCCCAATCGGTTCATTCAGAGCCAATTGAATCGAACCATTCTCGGTGCCCATCACCACGCTATCCAGCCCAGACTGTGGCGTCCCAATCCGATAGCGATAGAGTACCTGCCAATTCATCACCCTCTCGTACCAGGTTTGCAGCTCCACCAGGGATCCGACTGGCCCATTCAGCACCACATGATCCAGATGTGACCAGCGCGGATCTGCCGTGGTGAAAGACAGCCGTTCCGCCGGTGCAATCCACTCAAAGTCAGGCCCAATCGGGATCCCTGCTTTCACCCATTGAGCCAGAGATTGAGGTCTGGGCAGGAGGGTATGGCCTACTCCTCCCGGAGCGCCAGGGATCGAAATGTGTAGAGCTTGGGGGCCAAATCGGCTGGGGTCAGCCCATTGCCACGGGATCCCCAGCTGGGTCAGATGCTGGACAGCGGATTGACCATTGCGAATCCGCACCACCACATCCGCCACCCCTTCGGCATACTGATCCAGAAAGCTGGCAACGGGACTGGTTACCCTCAAGGCTTGAGACACCACCACATGAACAGATCCCTGACCTAGCCAATAGCTGAGGGTGTCAGCCTGTCGGCGGATCCCATAATCTTGTAGTCCCCAGAGTTGGCAAAAGTGCTGTCGCCAATGGCCAGCATCTTCTACAAAAAACTCCACATGATCGATCTCGATGCACTCCAGCATAGGTCTCGTTTGCTCGCTATCTGATCAAGGCAGGCTGGCTGCTGGGGGACAAGCCCAAAAAGAACAATCGAGTAAAAATCTAATAAATAACTTGAGAATCCTCCTCCTCTAGCTCCATCCCCTGATCAGGTTGCTGACTAGGGGGATCCCAATCCATCGATTCACGCTGCAAAAAAGCCCCCAACACCTCTAAATAACCTTCGGGATCCTCCAACATGGGAAAATGCCCCACCCCCGGCATCTCCACATAACAGATCTGTTCTGGGTTTTGGGCCACCGCTTTTTCCGCTAGTCGGGTGGGAATGATTTGGTCATATTCCCCCGCGATCAATAGAGTAGGAATCTGCAACGACTGTAAGGCTTGGGGCATCTCTTGGGTGGCCTGGACGCTGACGGCAGTATAGATCGTCCCTTCCACCGCCACCGCATCTCCCATTAGATAGTCCTCCAGCAACTCCTGCCGTTGCTCAGCCGGGATCCCTTTGGATAAGAACCGAGCGGTAAAAATCCGATCCATCCCAGGCACCCGCCGCAACCACCCTGGCCGAATGCTGGTGATAGCACCACCCAAGACATGAAAAGCCTGAAACGAGAGACGATTGTAGGTGAAGATGCCACTACAGGTCAGCACCAACCGCTTGACTCGCCGATCTGAATCCTGCAAACCAGCCATCAGGGTGGCAATGGACGCCCCCATCGAGTGAGCCATGAGGGTGACGTCGCGCAGATCGAGTTGAGCCAACAGGGCCGCCAAATCTTGGGCATAGGATCCCATCTGATAGACAGTATCCAAAGGATTATTGTAGTTGGGCCTAGATCCATCCAGCTTTGTCACATCCAGCTCTTGCTCGGCATCATGATCCAGTTGATCAGGCCGGATTAACTTTGCCGTGCGGCCAAACCCCCGCAAATCGTAGAGCAGACAGTCAAAGGTGGAGGTCAAGGCTGCTGCCACAGGCCGCCAATACCTCGCCGATCCACCCCATCCATGCACAAACACCATCACCGGTTTTCGCCCTATCTCTTGGGCTTGAGGCGGTTGCCCCGTCGCTGTCACCCATTCTAAAAAATGAGGGATCCCGTTGATGATTAATGTTGCCATGAGTCGCGTATGAGCAGAGCGAATAAATCAAATAGAAATTAGCGTCAGACCGTTAGACACCCCTTCTCTTTTCACAGTATCAAACCTTGAGGGATCCTCTCGCTGTTGGCGGGTCAGATTAGGGGAATTTGCTGGCCTCCTGGGATTAAAAGCGCATCTTGGCTAGGCCGTTTAATGTCATCCCTCTTGAACTGTCTGGATGAGTATCAATTACTCACTGTGATCTGAATTTGCGGCTTAGGCTCTACCGAGACAAATGTGGAGACAGCTAGGCTAGACCTACCCATTGGGTGTACTTCTCACAGGCCCACTTCTCACAGGATCAACAGCTATGAACTGGAATCGTTTCGGTGCGGTTTTGGGGGTGATGCTAGTCATGGGGGCGGGGATCCCTCAGCTGCCTTGGCTGAAAACCTCAGGTACGCAAGCGCAACAGCTGGTTGAGGAGCAAACCACCATTGATGTCTACGAACAAGCTAGCCCAGCGGTGGTGACCATCAACACAGGGCGAGGCTCCGGTTCGGGATCCATTATCTCAGCCGAGGGGTTGGTGATCACCAACGAGCATGTGGTGCGGACAGCTCTATCCCGTGGCGGGCAAGTCCAGGTGATGACCGTCTGCTGGCGGTCGCTACACCGGACAGGTTTTGGCAGTGGATACCCAAAATGACTTGGCCTTAGTCCAGATCCAGGCCAATGAGGT
>JAAUUM010000161.1 GCA_012031565.1 Synechococcaceae cyanobacterium SM2_3_2 | reverse complement strand
GCCCTGGCGGTGGCCCCCCATCCTGCTGGTGCGGGGGCTGATGGGGCTGGGGGATCCCTTGCAATGGGCGGAAACCACTCGGCTAGGTCTGGTGGCTTTGCCGCTGCTCTGTTATGTGGCGGGGGGGGTATTGGCCGAAATTCCCACACGGGGCTGGCAGCGATTTCTGGGCTGTTTACTGCTGATCGGCACGATCGCACTCACCCTGCAACGGTGGCCCTTGTGGATCCAGCAAACCACCCTGAACCATGCTTTGCGGCAGGTGGCTACGCAGGTGGCGGATCAGGTCAAGCCCACCGATGTGATTGGAGATGAGGCCCAGGGATCCCTGGCCTTGGTGGATAGTGCCCCACTGGTCTACTACTCAGGCTTGCCTGTGGAGGGGGTGCTGGGATCCGGGGCTCTGGAACTATTGTATGGGGATCCTTTACCCGAGCAGGTGAGATGGCTGGTGATTAACCGCTCCGATCTGTGGACGGGATCCCAATCGCCACTCCTACAACGCTATGGGGAATTCGCCGTTCAAAATCGGCTTTTGCAGTGGCAGTTGGTCAACACCCCTGAAGATGCCTCTGCCTTTGTCAACCTGACCAGCCAAGCCCAAGTGCGGGTATGGCAGCGGAAAGCAGGGATGGACAGCCCCTAAATCCCCCTCAATCAGGGTCTATCAGGATGAGGGCAGGGTAAAGGTTGCCTGAGTTGCACCTCAAGAACTTAAGAACAGTTGTCATCCCGACAAAGAATGTCACAATCAAGGCAAATCAATAGGAGAAGGCTGTGTCAACTGCCAACGCTGGGAATGTCGCCACCCTGAATACGGGCCTGCCGGGGGTGCGCTGGATCCAAAAAGCCATCCGAGATCAACTCAATGTTGATGTGGAGATCAGTTCTCAGGAGGTCTTGCGGGGCAAGATCCGCTGGCAGGATCCCGAGTGCATCTGTCTGGTAGATGGCGAGGGCAAAGAGTGGATCGTCTGGCGGCAGGCTCTGGTCTATATCCGAGCGCAGGGGCAGGGAGACATTCTGCCCTAACTTTTTCTGCCGAGTGTCAGATTTACAAGAGGTTCTGCCTGCCAACGCCCAAGCCCATAATCAATCCGACATCAAGCGGCAATATGGGATCCCTTGGTGGGGTCAGCTTGTCTTGACCGATCTCTGACTGTTCTCAGCAGCTCTGATCTGTCACTCAAGTCTCCTGATCATCGCAAGTCTGGCTAGCAATGAACTGCCCCGCCGCAAGCGGATAGGGTATCAGAATCAAAAAAGAACGGTAGTGCTAGTCAAGTAATGATTCATTATAGTGATGGAAGAAGTTAAATACTATGCCAATATAATTTTCGAGTTTCTTGGAGAAAGATAGACTTTTCCTGACAAGCCTGCCAATTTGCTGCCTAAGAGTATTACTTAATCGCTCAATTAATGATGTCTTTCCTATTTCTTTGCCAACTGGCTGATGCTGCTCTTTCGGGATAACTCTTTCATAAGAATCCCAGAAGTCTGTGTAGAATGTGCTGCCTTCTTTCTAAGTATAGTAGTTTTTGATAAGGATGAGACAACTTGATGTCGGTCGTCAATTGCCCTTGCACCCATTCTCTACCACAGCACAGGAATAGGGAGCAAGATAGACTGTCTCAGACTAAATCGAAATTACTATATCTGGAATCCTGTCCCAAAGCATCTGAGCACTTCTTTTGTCTCGATTACCTACATAAGCAGCTACTACTAACTGTGTCTCTTTATCCATAGCTATCCACAGCCATTTCTTATTACTTTTAGATCCCACAAACGACCATAGCTCATCGCATTGCAGGAAAGAGCACTTCGTGAACAATCCGTCTTTTTTGAGGACTCTACCCCCATAGCTTCAGAAGTATAAATTGACTTATTGTTAACATATCTTTGAATCCTTGATTCAGAGATGCTACTAATCCTAGATATTGTAGCAAGTGACAATCTTTCGAGAAGCAACTTATCAATCAATGACTTCTGCTCATCTGATATATATATTTTTTAGTGGCAGTTGACACAAATTGCCGATGGCAGCCATGACACCTGTATCGCTGCTTACCATTATGAATCTTTCCATATTTGACAACATTGGAAGAATTGCATTCAGGACAGGTTACCATGGCTCTATGTAAGTAAGAAGTGAAAATTGATCTTAGTATAACATTACAATAGTGGCACTACCCAATAAAAAATACTAGATAAATTGCTCCCACTTCTTCCTTTGTCTTGCTTAAACGACATTATCTGCATCCGCATCCCAACATCGCTTGAGCCAGTTCAATTGTTCGCTGCGGGTGGCACGATATTGGCCAATAACGCTCCAGACCTGCATGACATGAGAGGGTCGCTCTAGGCTAACCCGCAGGTGACCATCTGGAGTACACCAAGACGGGATAGATAATTCTTGCAGTCGCCGCCAAACCTGCTGTCTGAGGGCAAGGGGCACCCTCACCACCGTGGTCGAAGCAAGTTCGGGGGTCAAAAACTGGGACATGGATGACACCGCAGGGATCCCTCCACCGGGAGTTGATAAAAAGTATTCTCATTAACGATTTCAATGTAGCAGGGATCCGTTAACTCCTGCAATAACTTCTCATTAACTTTCGGCAGACGGGATCCCGTCAGTCTTGATTCCCTTTTGCACCCTGGCCAAAACGCTGGGTAAAGTAGCAGCCAAAGCCACGGGATCCACCCCTGTATGACCTTGGGCCGCTTGCAGGCTGAGAGCCGCTTGACTATGCCACCACGCCGCCACTGCCGCAGCCTCAGAGATATTGCGCCCTTGGGCCAGCAGTCCTGCCAACAGCCCGGTCAACACATCGCCGCTGCCGCCACGGGCTAGAGCAGGCGTACTCTGGGGGTTAACCCAGGATCCCTGTGGCGAGGCAATGATGGTGCGGGATCCCTTCAGCAAGAGGGTCAAGCCCACTTGAGTGATGGCAGTGTGGGCAGCTGAGAGCCGGTCATGCAGGTCTATCTGCCCAAATAGGCGGCGAAATTCTCCCTCATGCGGAGTCACAATCGTCTGGGCTGCTAGATCCCCCAAGTTCTCTACGCCCCACTCCGCCAAGCCATTCAGCCCATCGGCATCGAGCAACCACGGGATCCGGTATCCTGAGTCCGTCTGTTCAACCAGTTGATGTCGCATGACTTTGACCAGATGGGCTGCACTGTCCCCCAATCCCGGCCCCAAGGCAATGGCGCTGTAGCGGCACAGATCCAGGGATCCCAGATGGGCAATGCCGCCTGTTGCCGTTTGTTCGCAAGGCCAGACCAAAACCTCTGGTGCCCAGTAGTGAATCAAGGGTTTGAGAGCCTGCGGCACCGCCACCGTCACCATGCCTGCCCCACTGCCTCGGGATCCCAGCACCGTCAAGACTGCCGCCCCAGCATACTGAGCCGACCCGCAGATCAAGAGCAAATGCCCCTGTCGGTACTTGTGGGTTTGCAGCGGCGGATGAGACGGAAGCCAGCTATGGGCTAATGGGGGCGTGATCAGACGAGGTAGGGTGAGATCGCGGTCCCAGTCCTGCAATAGCGCGGCAGGAGTGCCAAAATCAATCCCCACCAACTCTCCGATCCACTCCAGGGCGCTATCCTGCCACAGCCCCCGTTTCCACAGCCCCAGGCAAAGGGTGAGATCGGCACGGATACAAGGCCCCAATGGGGAGCCCGTGTCGGCACTCAGCCCAGACGGGATATCGAGGCTGACGATGGGCAATTCGCTTTGGTTGGCCCACGCCACTGCACCAGCCCAGGGATCCCCGAGGGGTCGGCTGAGACCAATGCCAAACAGAGCATCTATCAGCAGGTCGCAATCCGCCAGATTCTCTACCTGCTGCACCCAGGATCCACCCAGAGCTTGCAGATAGGCCGCATGGGATGCCGTTAGGGGTTTCAATGGACTGCTGCCCTGCCAGACCTTGATCGTCCGCCCCTCCAGCCGCAATTCTCGCCCCACCACCAGACCATCGCCACCGTTGTGTCCGCTGCCCAGCAGGATCCCGATGCGGGGAAAGCGGGCTTGGGGATAACAAGCTGTGATTTGAGCAAAAGCCCCGAGGCTGACTTTTTCCATCAGGGCTGCCACCGGCATTCCCCACTCAAACAGCCGCTGCTCTAGTGTTTGCATCTGAGCCACCGTCAACAGGTGAGGATGAGGGATCCCGTTCATGGTTGTGTCATGTTCTGCCGTAGGGGTATGCGCTCAAATTATCAACAAATTTAGCGAGAACTCTGTAAAGGGATCCCGAGGAGGATAATTGAACAAGCTGGATTTTTTTGCGTGCTCATGACCTCATCCACTCTGCCTGAGACTTCGATTGGATCCCTGCCCCCCCAGAGCCGAGAGCAGGTCAGCCAGTTTATGCAAACGTTGCAGGACGATATTTGCGCCAAGCTGGAAGCGGTGGATGGCCAGAGCCACTTTCGGGAGGATAGCTGGGATCGGCCAGAGGGGGGTGGCGGTCGGTCACGGGTGCTGAGTGAGGGAGCGGTGTTTGAGCGGGGTGGGGTCAACTACTCAGAAGTGTTTGGATCCCAGTTGCCCCCTTCTATTACTAAACAACGCCCGGAAGCTGAAGGGCATAGCTTCTACGCCACCGGCACCTCGATGGTGCTACACCCTCGCAATCCGTACGTGCCGACTGTTCATCTCAACTATCGCTATTTTGAGGCGGGGCCAGTGTGGTGGTTTGGGGGCGGCATCGATCTGACTCCGTATTATCTGTTTGACGAGGATGCCCGCCACTTTCACCAGACCCTCAAGGATGCCTGTGATTCTCAGGATCCCGCCTACTACCCTGTTTTCAAAATCTGGTGCGATCACTATTTTCACCTGCCCCACCGGGATGAGGCTCGCGGCATCGGCGGCATCTTCTTTGACTATCAGGATGCTCGACCGGGACTGCTCTATCGACCTCAGGGATCCCCAGATAGCCCTTCCCCAGAGGAGGATCCAGCATTACAGACCTCATTGGGAGAACGCTCTTGGGATCAGCTGTTCAGTTTTGTGCAAGCGTGCGGCAATGGCTTCTTGCCTGCCTATGTGCCGATTGTGGAAAAGCGTCAGCCGATGGAGTGGGGCGAGCGGGAGCGAAATTTTCAGCTCTATCGGCGGGGTCGCTATGTGGAATTTAACTTGGTCTATGACCGGGGCACCATCTTTGGGTTACAGACCCGTGGCCGCACCGAGTCGATCTTGATGTCCTTGCCGCCATTGGTGCGGTGGGAATATGACTATCACCCAGAGCCGGATACCCCCGAAAGCAAGCTCTATGATGTGCTGCACACCCCCAAAAACTGGCTGGATCTATAAATCGAGAGTTAGTTGTGTTGACAGCCATCAATTGCTAGTGGGGCCTGAAACTGGAGCAGGTGAAACTGTGGGCTGACCAGGGAGAGACAGGAAGGGATGTGGCGCAGGTGGCCCAACAAGACGATTTTGTGGCTGGGATGGGTCATAGGGCTGGATACTTACTGAAAGTGTAAACATTTTGTCAGGGTACAGGATTAGGCTCAGGCAATATATCGGGCAATAAAACCGTGACGGTGGTGCCCTGCCCTTCTTGGCTTTCCACTTGGATCCCTCCTTGATGTCGCTCCACGATGGATTTGGCGATAGAAAGCCCCAGACCAGTTCCTTGCGGCCAATTCCCGGTGTGGGTACGGGCTGGATCGGCTCGATAAAATCGGTCGAAGATATGGGGTAGAGCCTCAGCCGGGATCCCGGGGCCGTTGTCCTGCACCTTGATTCTCATCTGTGTCGGTTTGGCTTGAGCCGCAGGGATCCGTCGCAATTGAATCTGCACCTCTCCGCCTTGGGGGGTGTATTGCAAACTGTTGCTGACTAGATTGGTCAAGAGCCGCAACAACTGACCGGGATCTGCCTGCAAGCCATAATCCTCGGGCGTATCTGGGATATCCAGTTCGAGCCTGATCTGCTTCTGGGCAGCAAAGGCCCGCTGCTCCGCCTCCACCTGCAACAGGATCCCATCCAGGTCACAATGGCTGCGGGTCATGGCTTGTAGATCCCGCTGATCCTGGCGGGCCAAGAACAGCAGATCCTCCACCAGATGTCCCAGTCGTCGGGTCAAGCGTTCCACCCTTTCCCAGCTTTGGCGGGTCGCTAGATCTAAACCGGGATCCCGCAGGTTGGTCTGAACCGTGGTTTGCAAGCTGGCAATCGGACTCCGCAACTCATGAGAGGCATCGGCGGTGAATTGTTTGAGACGATCATAGGACTCCCGCACCGGACGCATGGCTAAGCCTGACAGCAGCCAGCCAATCATGCCGACGCTGGCCACCATTGCCCCCAACCCCAGGACTAAATCGAGGGTCAATTGCCGAATGGGTTTTGTCACCTCAAACCAGGGATGGCTAATCCGCAAATAGCCCAGCAGCCGATCGCCGATCACGACCGGATCCGTCATTTGTCTCAGCCCAGAGCCGGAGGTGAGATAGACAGTATGCAGACCTGGATCCAAGGGCAGATCGGCCATGTGGGAACTGCTGGCCCAATTCAAATCCCCACTGGGGCTAAACCATTCCAAATCGATATGATCGTCTTCAAACTCGGCTGCCTCAAAGTCTGGCAGGGTATTGGCTTTGTCTCTAGTCCCGTTGGCTATAACATCATTACCAGTCTGGACATCATTGACTTGTTCATCCTCAAGGCTGAGGGATCCATTGCCCCCAATGACTTGTGACTCACGCCAGACCAAAAGACGGGGTACTTGTTCGGGATCCTGACGGGCTTCTGCTCTGATGGAGCGTTCCACCACTTCGGCTACATGATTGAGGGTGTCATCGATGCGGTCGATCAGGGTGTAGCGCACATAGCCATAGACGCCGATGGCAAACATCACCAATACCACTGCCGTAACGCAGGTATACCAAAGGGCCAAACGGCGGCGGGTGCTCTGAAACATGGCAGCTTACGGTGGAAAAGGGGATCCAGTTTGTTCTGCTTTCAAACTTCTCCAACTCTAACTGGCTCGATCTCTAACCGGATGGCTCGTCTGGTTCTCTCGACAGCCTGCTCAAGTCTGTCACTCCACCCGCACAAGGCGAATCTCAGTCCGTTGATTGCGGGCATCAGCGGGATCCAACTCTGGCAGCGGCAGATCAAAGCCTCGGCCCTCCGCCACCACATTGTGGGGCAAGCCCCGCTCTCGCAGATAGCTCACCACCACCTGTGCCCGTTGTTGGCTGAGGGCTTGGTTAAAATCAGCAGGGCCAGTGCGAGAGGTATGGCCAATGACCCGGACAGCGACGGTTTGGGGGCTAAACTCCTTGATTTCTGGCAACAGTTGATCGAGAGTTATGGATCCCTGGCTGGTCAGCTGGGCGGATCCCGTGGCAAACTGCACTTCTCCTCGGACTTCTAGATTGCCAATGGTGGGCGCCGCCTGAATTTCGCTATCGGTCAGGATGGGGGTGATGGCCCGTGTCCGGCCCGCCAGTCGATCCGCCAAGTCGGGATTGTCAGCCCGCACCAGTTCGATCAGGGTTTGGTTATTGCGGGCGGCACGACTGACAAAGGTATTGGTCAAGAGCGCCTGAGGTTGTTCGGGCACCGCTGCCAACCGACCCGATAGGGCCAAAACCGCAGCCGTTGCCTGGATCCGGCGCTCCAGAGTGCCATCATTCAGCCAAGATTGGGCATCTGTGGCGGTAAAAAACTCGATCCCTTGTAAGACTGCTGCTGCCTCATCCGGGGTGAGATCCCCATCCTCAGCAATTTGGGCTTGTAGTTGGCTGGCATCCCGCACGTTGGCATCAATGCGGCGGTAATAGGCTTCCACCAAATCCGAGAGGGCATCGGGATCTTCTTGGATCAGGCTATCAGAGGCCACCAGCACATCGACAATGGTATCAGGGGCATCTCGACTGGAGAGCACAACGGTATAACCCCGCACCGCTCGAGGCTGGTGAGCAGAAGATCCGCCTCCCCTCGATTGAGCCGTTCAGCCCGTTCGGCTTGATCAAACTCATCTTCATAACGCAGTGGGATCCCGATCTCTTGCAACGCCCCTTGTAACTCGGCATTGCGAAAGGTGCTGTAGCCACTAAAGGTATCCCCCAACAGCAGCCAACCGTCTGACCCCACCGCCTGGGGCACCGCCGATATCCACCGATTCAGCCAAGGGCGGCTCATCCCATCAGGGATCCCGTGCTGTTGCCAATGGCGATAGCCAGCCCAGCCCAACGTTGCCACCACTAGAATGTAGACAATAGGCGGGATCCCTGCTTTTCGGGCCATGAATCGAGTCAGGTAAGAACTGTATACAGCCTGTTCATGATATACATGAGACGTTCTGTGGTAAACTTTAAAAAACTGAATCTCCTGTTGACATGAGTCGTTACTCCCTAGATATCCGCCAGAAAGTCGTCACTGCCCACCATCTCGGTAATATCTCAATTCGATGAAGGGAAAAGACTTTCGGGCTTTCCTAGAAATAGACCTAATTCCAAAATTAAAGGGCGGCGAGGTAATTGTTATGGATAACCTAAGCAGTCACAAAATGGAAGGAATCAAAGAACTAGTT
>JAAUUM010000160.1 GCA_012031565.1 Synechococcaceae cyanobacterium SM2_3_2 | reverse complement strand
AGGCGGGGCCGCCCTCACCCGCTGATGACCACCTGGAGATGGTGAGTCTGGGGCGACTCTTGGGCTACCGACAGGGGCGCTGTTATCTGGTGCAAGTCTGTGGGGATTCGATGGTGGGGGCAGGGATCCTTGGTGGGGATTATGCGCTGGCGGATCCCGGTCGAGAGGCGATTGATCAGGATATCGTTTTGGCGTATGTGGAGGGGGAGCCGACTGTGAAACGCTTGCGCATCCTGGATGGGCGCAAAGTGTTGGTGCCGGAAAATCCGGATTATTTGCCGATGATGGGTGAGTCGATTCAGATTGCGGCGGTGGTGACTTCTACCATGCGGATCCACTGTTGAGCTGGGTGGATGGATAGTTCTGGTGAAGTTATTTCTGGCTATTTTCCCTTGAGTAGGATTTGGATCGGAGAATCATTGAAACCAATAGCAGACTATAACCTTCACCCCTATTCCCAAAAGCGACTAGGGGTGGTTTTATTGTTGATTTATTGATGTTAGAAGGCCAGGGATCCCTCATAAATGAAGGATCCCTGGCTAGATCATTTAAGTTGATAGTCTCGACCAATTTTGACCAACACATTCAATTGCTCTAAGGCTTTCAATTGAGCCTGGGTGAATAGGCTTTTCATGTGTGCATCACGCACCAGGGATCCCCTTGGGTAGATGCCGAGGAGTTGCTTTCGTCGCAGCAAGGCTGTTTGGATCTCTGGGCGCAGCGGATGATGGAGCAGCTGGGCTAATGCGGCTACTAGGGGAAGCCGATGACTAAATGCTGGGGGCTGACCTACGTTCAACTGGGCATCTTCTTGGTGATGGCAACGGATGTGTATGGCAATTAGCTCAGGGGATCCCTCTTCCTGCACTAACAGTTCTCGGGTGGGGAGAATGCCAGCGGCGGTGATCCCTAATAATAACGGTAGGACCTTGGCGGTCAGGCTGATGGCGTGATCATCTGTCCAAGTATGGCAAGGCAGCTTGATAGGATGCTTGCCCTTGCGCTGCAATATCTGGTTCAACTGGCGCAAGCGCTCTTGCTCAGAACGTAGGTGGTGATATTTTTCTTTGAGCCGTTGGGCTAATGCGTTGGAAGAGGCTAATTCGTAGGGCTTTAGCTCTTGGGGCAACCACCTCTTAATGGGGAGAGAGGGATTGACGGTAATCCAATCGGTCATGGGCAACTCCTATTTCACTCGGTACTACAGACACACCAACCCTGTCGGGCTTGACATGTTTGTAGGGAGTGGGCAGGCAAGTTGCTAGGTACTCATGAAAGTCATCACATGGAGTGGGCTTATGCGATAGTATGGCCTACTCGTTTGGGAAGTGTCTACATCTATTTGATCTATTTGTGCCCCTAGGGTGGTTGTCTGAGCTTGGGAGTGGGATTAAGGCTACTTCTCGACTACTCTCATATAAATCTTATCGGGAACTTCATCAAAGTATTGATGAATAACTGGGCATAGCCATCCTTCCATGTCTAATTCAGGCGAGTAATATCTAGCTCCTTGTCTTTCTTCTCTGATAAGTTCTAGGCTATATTCCCATCTATCCAGATACTCACCAAATTCAACAGTCATAGAGTCAGTCTTCCCATAGGATTGTGCAACCTCATCCAGGATTTCAGACATTCCCTCGACGAAAGGCTCCCTATAAATGCCGATAGACTCATCATCAAACATCCACATGCTGGTTTTGTAGAGGTATAATTTAATAATTTTGCCGCCAAGAGCTGTCAAAATGTCTTCCATGGTATTCTCTCTTATATTAAACATGAACTTAGTCCTATGTGTATATCCTAATGCAGAATAGTGCTCATTTCGCTGCTGAATAAGTAGGTAGGCGCAATTACTTTCAAGACAAGAGAATTGAAGTTTAGCCTCCACGCAGGAGCTTATCGCATTTTCTCCCGCCAGCATCTTGAGATTAATTCAACCCAGCTACTTATACTGATTAAGCTCCTCTTGTGTAGAAAATTTTTTGGTATTTCCTATTTCTTCCCAAACCTTTAATTTCAAGATATTTGGCAGTCAAAGCTTGGGTGATATATCTACCTTTCACTATCAGTCTACACTCTTGAACTAAAAATTGTTTCCGTCCCCTTGCGGGGAAAAGAGCGGAAGGAACTGTTGTTTTAATATCTCTTCTTTTCTTTTTATTAAATGTTTCCGTCCCCTTGCGGGGAAAAGAGCGGAAGGAACTGCTGCCCGCCCAAACCGCGCCCAATCAGCCGGGAACCGTTCCACTGGGTAGCCCCGCAAAGCTGCATACTGCTTACCCAAGGCATCAGCACCCCTGGCTGCACCAGAGATGATGACCACCTCTGAACGCTGAGAGAGCAACACATCAAGCCGTGAACACATCAGACCAAAATCAGCGAATGAACGAGAACCAGCCACCACAACCCGGAAAGCCATGTCCAACTCCGAAAAACAACACTTTTGAAAGTGCAGTGGGGTGGCAGCCGGAACCCAGTCCTTCCGAAAAAGCGAAGCAAATAAAAGGGACTGGGCGCGACGAAGGAGTGAGGGAGGAACGACCTTGAAGGCTGACGGGGTCTCGCTGCTAGCCTAGAAAAGCTGTTGGAGGATTTGAAGGGGAGGTTTGGAGGGGAAAGCCTTCACCGCCAAGCGAGGCAGGGACGAGCAATAAAGGTATCCCTGCAAAGTAAAGAGTCTGAAAATGGAATGACACTCTAATGCCTAACCCTGAGACCCCACGGAGCGGGTGGGATGCCGGGGTGCTGGGGGTCGATGCGGGTGTGAGGAACGAGCAGAGCTGCGGCCACTGGCAGGGCGGCAATGTTGGGATCCCGGCAGAAATGGGGAACACGATTGGGTGGGGTGCCGGGGTGAGGCAAGCCTGGTGCTGGTGTGACGCAAGAGCAGAGCATCTGGGTTGGCTGAGGGCGGCAATAAAGGGATCCCTGTCGATTCAGAGCTTGATGAATGTCCGGTCGATGATGGCACCAGTGGGAGACTTAGAGCGGCTGCGGGCTAATTGAGGCTCTCCGTTGGAGCGGATCTTATAGATGCTCTGGTGGTGCCAACACTGCTCGCTTGCCCTGTCAGGGAAGTGATATTGGGAGAGCTGGATTATCCAGTAGGTCTTCCGGTTGGGGATGATCTTTTCAAACCAGAAACCCCGTTGTTGGTATGCCTGGATAGTTTTCTTGACTGGCTCGGGGAGTCTTTGCAGTTCCTTGTTTTTCCGGGCACTTGACGGTTGGTGGGACACTATCATGGGTCACTCCTGGGTGGTGAGGAATGTTGTGGCTCTGGATGCTGCGGTGGCGGCTTTGAGGAAGGCTTTGGCGTCTCCCTTGAGCAGAGACAACCAGCCGTCTAGATAGCTGGCATGGTGTTCTAGCTGGGGCTGGATCCCGATGTCATTGCAGAGGAAGGCGGATCCCAATTCAGCAATCAATTCCTCGTAGGCATAGCTCTGGGATCCATAGCGTCCCTTCATCTCTCTATTAAGTCTGGTGGGATGGCCTGTCCAGTGGGTGAGTTCGTGGAGAGCGGTGGCGTAGTAGGCTTCGGGGCTGGTGAAGGCTGAGAAAGCGGGGAGGTTGATGCGGTCACTGGCCGGAGAGTAACAGGCGACATCCCCTCCATGCTGGATCCTGGCCCCGGTGCTGGTGATGAAGGCTTCAGCTTCTTCTACACGCTTTGCTTCTGAGATGGATGAGGTGGTTCGGTACTTCTCTATCCACTGCTGGAGCTGGCGGCCACCATCCCCGTCGTCAATGCAGGCGATGTTGTAGACGGCGTGCCATTTGTGGATCCTGTAGCGGCTTTCCTGCTTCTCTCCCTGGTCGTTCTCCACTTCTTTTGATGAGGTGCCCGCAAAGAGGATCCATGATGCTTTGGATCCCTTTCTCACTTGCCACCCTTGGTCTTTGGCCTGGTGGTAGCCAATGAAGTAGGGATCCTGGTGCTGGTCGGCTAACATCTGCACCGTTAGCAGGAGAGGATTGGATCCCTGATAGGGGTTGCCGCCAATGAGATTGCGCGGTGGATTACCAAACCAAGGCTTCTGCCAGGGCAGGGTGCCTTTCTCCATCAGGGTGAGCAGTTTATCGGTGATGAGTTGGTATTTGTCTTGAGCTTGGGGAGGGGTGCGTGACATGGGAGTGACCTGATTCGTCACCCTTGGCGCAGGCTTTTCTTACCCTTTCCAAATCATCTGTTGCTGCATCACTAACCATCGAGTTAGGTCGTTCTTCTTCCTAGCCTTAGCCATCTGCTGACGAGCCATTTCCCTTAGATTCATCGCTTTTTCCTTCTCTTTACCTGAAAGCTGGCGACTCAAGCTAGAGCTGTCTGGCAGTTGGTAATCCGATAGGGTTGGGATCCCGCTGGATCGGTGTATCTGAACATCACCTCGTAGCATCGCTGTTGCCGAAGGGTGGGGCCATTCAAGATGACCGACTCATTGGAATTAACCGTTGCTGTCTGCCCTTGGCGTCGAGCAACCCGGAACTCCAGGATCTCCACCTGTGCTGTCGGGGAAGTTGCCACTGCAAGCTGAGTTCTGAACTGTTCACGGCCTCGGATTACCTGTCTCTGGATCCCGATTCGGAGGGCTGCTTCAGGGAGACCATAAGTGAAGAGTTCTCCCTGTAGTTCGGGTAGGTTCTCGATGAAGCCCAATCCGGGGGGGAACTCGCGGTCAGTGAGATACAAAGGGCAGCTCAAATAGTCGTTCTGACATTGCTGTTGTAGGCCCAAAGGATTGAAGTCACAGTCAAAGTCACCCGTTTGAAATAGGTAGTCACAGACTGCGTTGATGGGGGGTGGAGCCGGTAGGTTCAAGTCAATCACTTCACCACCTTCCACTACTAAGCTGGTTTGACCAACGCTGGTGGGGGATTCTCCGCAGGCTAGGATCCCGGCGGTTAGCAGGATAAGACTTTTGTAGAGAACAGCTCGTTCTAGCATCTTTTTAAGCTGAAGATTTGGGCAGAGACTAGCAGCTCAATACACGCTGGGCAACCTTAGTCGTGATGTGTAATGGCCGTCTGCGGTTGACTTTTGCGCCAATACTTGCGAGATAATTCCAGATATTTGTCGGCAACCTGCTTGAGATATCTGCGTCTTTCTCCTTTGGCTCGCTTGGCACTGCGGGCGACCCGTTTGCTTTTTTGGTGGTACTCGTAGGCTAGTTGTAGTGGATCTGACATGACTGTAGAGACTGTAGAGGTTTTGTAGAGGATTCCTCTACACCCTCAAACCTGCTCTGAGACTGAGTTTGAGCGTTTTTGTAGAGGTGTAGAGGCTTACCCCCCTTTTTTAAGATTGAGAGGGGTTAGGTCTGCGATGGGATAGGCTGGGCCACCGAAGTCACTTAGGGTAGATACCCCCCTATCCACACAGGAGCACTTGTGACCCTGCATGACCAATTTGCCAAAAGTCTGCTGACTGAGTTTTTGGATCCCTTTGGTACTACTGTCACCAATCTGGAAATCAGTGATGAACCCCGCTATGTTGACCTCTACTTTGAACCCACTCAGGATCCGATTGAGCTAGGCATGCTGGGACAGATGGCCCGGATCCCCTGCCTGATTGAGCCATTTCGGAATCCAGTCGATGAAAAAGCTATCCAATCCTGTTTGCTCAAGGCTTTGATGGTAGGGGCTAAACAATCCCGACAGGGATCCCAGGTTGTTCCTTACTTGTGGATCCTGACCCCGACTGCCTCAGAGCGGATCCTGGGTTTGTTTGGAGCAGTGGGGGAACAAGGGATCCATCCCTTACCCACAGGATTAAGTGCGGCGGTTGTGGTGATTCATCAGTTGCCCAAGACCCGTGAGACGTTGTGGATCCGGCTTTTGGGGCGGGAAGGGTTTCAGAAACGGGCGATTGAGGAGGTGATGGGGTTGCCGACAGGGGATCCGAGTCGAAGCAGAGTATTGGAGCTATTGGGGAATTGGAAGATTATGCTGGATGAAAAGACGGAAGCTGAACGAGAAGTAGAGAGGGATCTGATTATGAACCTGTCACCGGCCTATCTCAAGTGGAAAGAAGAGACCCTGAATGAGGGAAGACAAGAAGGGATTCAGTTGGGTAAGCAAGAAGGGATCCAACAAACCGCCCGTAACCTACTGGCGATGGGACTGGATCCCGCTCAAATTGCCACAGCGACCGGGCTCACCCTAGAGCAAATCCGGCAACTGCAAAACTAGGGATCCCTAATCCATCACTGCACCTCAAAGGATCCGATATCCACCTCGGCACCCACAACGCGAGGTAGCCCCCGTTGGTCGGTGGTGACTGTAGGTAAGCCGTTGTTTCCTGCATCAATTGCTGGGCTGCCGGAGACAAGGGCATGGGTCAATACAGGTTGCTGACCACCCGGAGCATTGGGATCCCCGGCAAAGATGGTGGTGCCGTTGGCGGCGAGGGTGGGGTCGAGAATAGTGGTCACATCCGATGTAGGAGGAGTTTTCGGTGTTGGGCAGGGTAGTAGCGGCGGTGAAGCAGACGGCGTGAGAAAAAGCGGATCTTGCCGTCTCTCCACAAGTTCGGATCCACTGGTTATTAATTGCTTCATTAGGGGCAAGAGATGCCTTCAAGAAACTTCTCAGGAAGTTGGTCTTTTACTGGGCAAAGTGGAAGATTAGGAAAGACATTTAAAGTGTTGAGCTGGGGAACTTGAGATAGACCTTCTAAACTATTCAGATTGGAATTTTGAAAAAGTGAAAGGGATATCAAATTAGGCAATGCAGAGGGTAATCCTGATAGACTAGTTAAATTTCGGTTGCGGTTGATACTAGCACTTGTCAGACTTGGCAATTCAGAAGGTAGACCTAAAAGATTGGTCAAAAGACTAGCCGTTTCAATATTAAGAGTAGTTAAGTTTGGCAATTCTGGCAATCCTGATAAACTGTTAATATTGCCAGTTAAAGTAAGTTTAACGAGATTAGGTAGTGAATTGCCTAATCCTGACAGATCATTCAGATTTCCACTGACGAAAAGATCCCTTAAAAAGGGTAGTTCAGTCGGCATCCCTGAGAGATTACCCAAGCCTCCATTACCAGAGATTGAGAAGCCAGTCAGTCTTGGCAATCTAGTGGGCAACCCTGACAGAGTCAGTAGACTAGGGTTGCTGGAGATAGAAAGACTTCTTAGATTGGGGGCCTCACCGGGGAATCCTGATAGATCTGTCAAAAATCCGTTGCTGCGGATCTCAAAGTAATCTAAGTTAGGTAATCCAATAGGCAATCCTGATAGGCTTGTTAAGTTGCTGTTTACCACTAATAAGGTTTGTAGGCTATTTAGTTGGCTAGGCAACCCAATGAGAGAATTCACAAATCCGCTAACATACAAACTTTCTAGTCTTGGTAGCTCAGCAGGCAAGCCGGACAGGTTGAGTACACTTTCAGAAAGGCCACTTACAGAAAGATATTGTAAGTTAGGTAACTCAACGGGCAATCCCAACAGATTTGTCAGATTTCGGTTCCCATTAATTTGAAGTGAAATGAGGCTCGGTAATTCAACAGGCAGGCCTGACAAGCTAGCCAAGCTGTTGTTATAGATACTTAGACCTCTTAAGCTTGGCAATTCATTAGGTAGACCTGAGAAGTCCGTCAGACTAGATCTTGTAATGACAAGAGACTCTAGACTAGACAAGTCAGCAGTCTCCAATCCCCTCAGTGAAGAGACTCCTGTTAATTCAACAGCACCTGAATTAGTAGTGCTGAGACTTCTGATATTGGCCAAGTCTGAAGGGAAGATGGGGCTAGACTGGATTCCGGTAGCCCTTCTCAATGCAGAGACAAGAATCGGATCCATGGTGTCAAGGGGTAGGGATCCCTCCACCACAGCGGCTATCTCTGGGATAACCGCCACGGTTTCGTCCACAAATCCGGTGGCAAAGCCTGGATCCCCTGTGACTAGCACATCAAGCTTGCAGGCTTCTAACAGAATTGGATCCGTGATGCCCTGAGCCTGACAGGTGGCGTGGGCTTGAACGGCTGCCTGGGGGTTTTCAGTAAACAATTGTTCTGGGGTGCGGGGATTGGTGGGGAAATTCGGATCTGTGAAGGTGTCAGTGAACTCGCCTGGGCCGTAATCGAAGAGGGATTCTGCCTGAGTGATGCGCCAGCTTTCGCTGTAGACCCCGTAGAGTTCATCAATTTTGATCGGTTGATTGAGCACTACCCCGTCGGCAGTGCTGATGTCGTCCATCGGATCCCCGTTGAAGTTACCCAACAAACCAGAAACCTGTCCTGCTCTGAGCGGATCCGGCTGGGCGCGAACGTTGATGTGGTCCCCTGGAATGGAGACTGAAATGAAGTCACCCGTATCCCAGAAGATTGAAATGGCATTGCCCGAACGAGTCAGGCGGCCTCCATCCAAGGTCAGGTCAAGGCTGGTGCCTTCTACCACCGCTCCATCAATCGCCAAAACATTCGGAAGCAACACATTGATCCGTTGGGATCCCACCTGGGTGGCTACGCCCGTATTGACAGTGGCCGATGAGGATGCTCGCCAGGGTTGCATCCGGGTTTGCACCACAAATTGGCCGTCAGTGGAGCGAATCAGGGTGTATTCTCCTGCCCCTTGAAAGTCGTAGTAGAGTCCATCAAGGGTGGTGTAATGGGGATCCCCAATCGTGGAGCCACAATTGCCCCGACAGGGAGGTGGGGGGAGGCGGTAAGGGATCC
>JAAUUM010000159.1 GCA_012031565.1 Synechococcaceae cyanobacterium SM2_3_2 | reverse complement strand
CGCTGCATCGGGGGTGGCCATCCCCTGCATGAGCCGCCGTTTTTCCGCTAGAAGATCTAGATCCTGTAGCCACTTTAGCCCTAGCTGCTGCACGGTCGATGCTGCCCCTTCACCTTCTCGCACCATCACCGCAGCCCCCTGCTGCACATAACCCTGACCGTTGTGAAACTGGTGATCCTCTGCCGCAAAGGGAAACGGGATCAAGATCGCGGGGGTGCCCGTGGCGGCCAATTCTGTCAAGGTGCCCGATCCGGCTCGACTGACCACAAAATCAACCCGTTGCAGCAGAGCCGCCATCTCCTGCCAAAAGGGGAACAGCCGATAGTGGGGATGATCGGGGGCCACCCCCTTGACTGCCTCAAACTCCTTCTGGCCGGTGATATGCAGGATCCAAGCCCCCGCCTCTAGCCAAGCCGGAGCAGATTGGAGCACCACCTGATTGAGACCGCGCCCCCCTTGGCTGCCCCCAATCACCCCAATCACCCGATCCCCCGATGGGATCCCTAGTTGTTCTAAAACAGGAGATGTCGCCCCCTGCCGCCAAAACTCAGGCCGCACGGGCGTTCCCACTGTGATCAGGCGGGCCGGATCCACCATCTTGAGATAGCGGGCCGCAGCTCCATCCCCCAAAGCCACCTGCTGACACCATCGGCCCAACAGGGTGGTCACCTTGCCTGGGATCCCATTGGATTCATGCAGCAGCACCGGGATCCCAGCCCATCGCGCCGCCAAGATGGCCGGAGCCGCAATGTAGCCGCCGGTGGTGAAAACGGCATCAAATCGCCTCTGCCGGAGCACTGTTTTGACCTGAGGGATGCCAGTGGTCAGCTGCCACAACAGCCGCAAGCCCGCCTTGAGTCGGGATCCCTGTAGTCCCGACATGGCGATGGTGTGGAGGAGATAGCGGTTCTGAATCAGCTCGGCCTCCATCCGGTCGGGCACCCCCAACCACTCCACCTGCCAATCCTGAAGCTGCTCTGCTACCGCCAAGGCCGGAAAGACATGACCGCCGGTGCCACTGGCGGCAATCAGGAGACGTGGGGAGGATGTTGACATAGCACACCGAGTTTTCACATCCGCTCAAGACAACTCAAGGCATCATGCGACTCAAGGCAGCGATGTCGAGGACTTCATCCACCTGAGCGGGATCCATCAGCCCTTGACTCAATACCACTTCCCGCACCGATTGCCCCGTTTTGAGCACCGAGTTGGCCACCTCTGCCGCCTTGAGATAGCCAATATGAGGATTGAGGGCGGTGACCAAAGCCAATGTCCGGTCGGCATAGCGTTGGCAGGTCTCCCGCTGAGCCTGGATCCCGGCAATGCAGCGGTGGGTGAAGGCTTGCAGAGCGTTGTTGAGAATCTGGAGGCTGTGCAGCAGATCGTAGGCGATCAAGGGCATCATCACATTCAGCTCTAGCTGGCCCGCCTGGGCACAAAGGGCGATGGACTGATCCAGCCCCATAACTTGAAAGCAAACCATCGTCAGCATCTCAGCCATGACGGGATTGTATTTTCCGGGCATGATCGAGGATCCCGGTTGGACAGGGGGAAGTTGGATCTCTTTTAGCCCGGTCATGGGGCCAGAGTCCAGCAGCCGCAAATCGTTGGCCATCTTGACACAATCTTGGGCCAGATTACGCAGGCTACCCGACAACCCCACAAAGGGAGCCATGCTCTGCATCGCCGCCATCATATGGGGAGCTGGCTCTAGATTTAACCCGGTCAGCTCCGCCAACTGTGCCACCACCCGTCGCCGATACTCGGGGTGAGTATTCATGCCTGTTCCGGCAGCACTGCCACCGATACCCAGTTTTTGCAAATCCTGACTGGCGGCGGTGATCCGCTGGTGATGCTCTGTCAAGATCACCCCATAGGCGGTAAAGCTGTCCCCCAAGCGCACCGGCACTGCATCTTGCAGGTGGGTCCGGCCCGATTTGACGATCTCGGCAAAGGCTTCGCCCTTATGATTTAGCGCTGTCACCAGCAGCGGCAGGGTAGCCAACAGGCCGCTATGCAGCGATAACAGGGCGGCGATCCGAATAGCTGTCGGGATCACATCATTGGTGGATTGACCATAGTTGACATGATCGTTGGGGCTGATCAGGTCATAGCGACCTTTGGGTTGATGGCTCAGCTCTAGGGCACGATTGGCCAGCACCTCATTGACATTCATGTGATGGGAGGTGCCCGCCCCAGCTTGATAGATATCCACCACAAACTGATCCCGCAGGGATCCCGCCAATAGATCGTCGGCAGCAGTGATAATTGGGGCCGCAATCTCCGCCGGAATGCAGCCCAGCTCGCCATTGACCAGAGCCACCGCTTTCTTGATCAGCAGGCAGGCATCGACATAGATGGGCAGCGGCGGAAGGCCACTGATGGGAAAATTATCCAAAGCCCGCAAGGTTTGGATCCCGTAATAAACCTCCGCAGGGATGGAACGCTCCCCCATGGAGTCCCGCTCGATCCGATGGGTCGTGCTGCTCATGCCAGTTAAAAATTAGAGAAGCGAGGAGAATGGATCCAGACTTAGGATTGGGGGATCCCAGCGGCTTGGAGCTGTTCAGTGATGCGGCCATTATTCTCAGCAATCACCAGCACCATAGCGGCACAGGCTAGCTGCACCCCAGCCCGAAACTGAGCCGAAGATTTGTACTCGGTCATGACCGGATCTTCCCCCTCCCGTCCGCTCAAGATCAGTTGGGCGGCCTTTTGGGCAAATTCTGTCAGCTCGCGTTGAGATAGTCCGACTTCCACAACCCACGCTCCTTAATAATACTGCGGTACCAAGAACTGTTCGTGTTAAGCCTTTGGCACCCCAATCCTACCGTGGTTTGGATCTTGTGGTTTGGATCTTGTGGTTTGGATCTTTCTTGCGGGGGCAGTCAATCTGGGAAAACTCTAGATTCAGGTGAGGATGGAGCAGCAAGAGTACACTAGACAAGGCTCGTTCTGGACACCAGCCATATTGAGAGTGACTGCAAGAGGTAGCGATGAGCACGCCAGAGGGATTTGATGATCTGGATCTCAGAGATCTAGATGACTTGGAAGCAGGACTAGAGGGCCTAGAGGGCAGTGATAGTCCTGCCCCCACCCGCAGAGCCGAGGTGCCCGGTGAGGCCAGAGAGTCAACATCCTCTCGTCCGGCCTCGCGCCCCAATCCCCCTTCACCGGGATCCGACCCCAGAGAGACTCCCGCTCCGGTGCCCCCCGCTCGGATGCCTCACCCCTAGCTCCACGGGCCGCCACCTCTGCTCGCGCCAGTGCTCAACCCGCCTCTTATCGGGATCCCGCTCGGGGGTCTGCTGCCGCCCGTCCCGATCCCCGCAGTGGGCAAGATAGTCAAGATCGCCAGAACTACGCCAGCGGTGGATATACCCGCTCCTATGCGGATGCCGCCTACAGTAGCGCAGGAGCCGGAGGTGGGTTTGCTGGAGGTGGATTCGGGGGCAGCGGTGGAACTGGTGGAGGATCCAAGCGCAATAAGCTATCGTCCAACTTGACCATCTTGGCGCTGGTGGCGCTGATCTCCTTTTTTGCGGGCTTCGCCTCCCGAAATACCTATGACAACGTGGGGGGCTTTGACGATGAGCGGCTGGTGACAGCTCAGGAGATCCCGCTGCAATTTCGCAGCTTTTGCATCTCTTATAACGGCTATCCTTCTTTTACCTTGGTGCAGCTGACCAGTATCTCTACCCTGACGGTGGCGACGGTGCCGATCTTGCGGCTCGATACCTGCACGATTCCAGTCAATCAAACCGCCAACGCCCTGCAAGCCTTAGGGATCCAACGACGGGCAGACACCATCGGCCCTCAATTGGGGGGATCCAATCTGACGCTGATCTCGATGCCAGTCACCACTCAGATCGCAGAGTCTATTTTTAATCAGTTGCCCCAACTCAGCCAGGGCCAACGCCCAGAAGAAGAGGTGGTGGGTGCAATCCAACAGGCCATTGATTCGGCATTGGCTGCTAATCTGAGTGGACTAGAATTTCAGAGCTTGTCCAGCACCAACATAACTGGGGTCTATGCCATGGTGCCCGGTCATTCCTTCAACCTCCGCCCCAATTTGCCGCTCTCGCAACGCTAAGGATCCCTGTCGATTCATGTCTCGATCTCCATCTGCCTATCCTGGGCTGTTGATTACCTTTGAAGGGGGAGAGGGATCCGGTAAGACGACGCAGCTGCTACGACTGGCTGATCATCTCCGGCAGATCGGCTGGCCCTGTGTGTGTACCCGCGAACCAGGGGGCACTCAGTTGGGACAAGCCCTGCGGCAGATCCTCTTACATGAGACCGGGATCCCGTTGCAGCCGTTGGCGGAGCTGTTGCTCTACATCACCGATCGCAGCCAAAATGTGGCGGAGGTGATCCGGCCAGCACTGGAGGCGGGACAGATCGTTCTCTGTGATCGTTTCATCGACTCCACCATTGCCTATCAGGGCTACGGGCGCGGCCTGGATAGGGAGCAGATCCGCCAGCTCAACCAGATCGCCACCCAAGGGATCCTGCCGGATGTGACGCTGTGGCTCAAGATTGAACCCGAGATCGGTCTGGCCAGGGCAGGGGGGAGAGCTGTCCCCAACCCTCAACCCGACCGGATGGAGCAGACAGAACTAGAGTTTCACCGCCGCATTGCCGCTGGACTGGCGGAGATGGCTCAGCAGTCTGCCGAGCGAATAGTGCCCATTGATGCCCAAGGATCCCTGGATCAGGTGGCGGCAGCGATCTGGCATATCCTCTCTCTGCGATATCCCCACCTGCAAAATCCTCCTCCACAGAATGGGGGTGCCCCTTCTCGGGCCTAGGCGATGGGCTGGTGTACCGTCACCAACTTAGTACCATCTGGAAAGGTGGCCTCCACCTGCACTTCCGGGATCATCTCAGGGATCCCGTCCATAACATCCTCCCGACTCAACAGGGTGCGGCCATAGCTCATCAAATCCGCCACACTGCGGCCATCCCGCGCCCCTTCCAAAATGGCTGCTGACAAGAAGGCCACCGCCTCAGGATGATTAAGCTTCAGTCCACGAGCTTTACGCCGCTCCGCCACCAAAGCTGCCGTAAAAATCAAGAGCTTGTCTTTTTCTTGCGGAGAAAGATGCATGGGATCCTCAGGAACCGTCTGGTAGCTCTGATAGGGTTTTAGAGAGGGGGCCGTTTTCTGACCAGGGAGACCTAAATGATCTTGGTCAGCTCTCGGATCCCTAGTGTGTGCTGAAGAGTGTGTGCTGAAGAGTGTGTGCTGAAGTATGTGCAGACTGTAACCAAAAGACCTAAAGTCTCCAGACCCTAGAGGAAGGATCCTGATCTTTCTTCAATGGGACTTCAAAGGGACTTTAGTGGGAGCTGAACCATCAACACTGGAGGGGTTTGATGGAACCACCCAATAGAGACTTGAGCACCCTAGAAACCAAAACTCGGGCTTGGGAGCAAGCCGCCAATGCTGTTCAGCAAAGCGTTCTACGGCAGTTTAGCATCCATGATGCCCGAGGTAAGCTACAGACCATCTATATCCACAAGCTTATCTTGACCAACTACTGGTTCATACTCCCGCCGAAACTAAGTCACCGACGGGGATATCCCAGTCTTCAGAGGGGTTGAGGGTATGGCAGGGCCAGCGATCCACCAAAAGGTTAGACATCCACTGGTGGCTGTAGATCTCTAAAAACTGATCAGGATCTGCCTCGAAAACCACCTGCTGCCCTGGAAAGAGGGTGCGCTCTAGGTGGCCATCGGAGGTGCGAACCACCTGAACATCGTCTGAACGATTGGTGAAGGCGTAGGATTTCATTGCGAAAATTAAAGTTTTGTTAACACTATTAGATTCACCCTACCATGGTTTTTTGGATTGTGACAATACAAATCGCAACGCATTACAGCGGAGATAAGTGGGGGTAGCGATTCGCTCAGTCTGGCTCCCTGTCTGGATCCTATGGATAGTAGCTCCACCGCAGCAGACATCAATAAAGGAGACCCTACGCTGGTAAACTGAGAGCACTTGAAACGACAACGATCGACATTCTCATCATCGACCGTTTGAACCAATCGCCATCTGGGAGGGCACTCGTGGACAAAACGTTAGGGCTGGAGATCATCGAAGTGGTGGAGCAGGCCGCGATCGCCTCTGCTCGTTGGATGGGTAAAGGAGCCCGTAATGAGGCTGACCAGGCGGCAGTCGAAGCCATGCGTCTCCGCATGAACACCATCAATATGCGGGGTCGGATCGTCATTGGGGAAGGTACCCGCGATGAAGCTCCCATGCTCTACATTGGCGAAGAAGTGGGCATCTGCACCCAACCCAATGCCTCCGATTTTTGTCGTCTTGATGAATTGGTGGAAATCGACATCGCCGTGGATCCCTGCGAAGGCACCAACTTGGTGGCGACTGGGCAGAATGGCTCGATGGCGGTTTTGGCCATTTCTGAGAAAGGTGGATTGCTCTACGCTCCTGACATTTATATGCAAAAGCTGGCGGCACCTCCCCAAGCCAAGGGCAAAGTCCACATCGATTATCCCGCTGCTAAAAACCTGCAAATTATCGCCGAGTGTCTGGATCGGGATATTGCCGACTTGGTGGTGATTGTGATGGATCGCAAACGCCATACCACTTTAATTCAAGAGATCCGGGATGCTGGAGCACGGGTGCAGTTGATCACGGATGGTGACATCTCTGCCGCCCTCTCAGCGGGCTTCAATGGCACTGGGATCCACGCTTTGATGGGCATCGGAGCCGCTCCCGAAGGGGTGATTTCGGCAGCAGCCATGCGCTGTTTGGGTGGACACTTCCAGGGTCGCCTGATCTATGACGCCGAAGTGGTTCAGGCGGGTACCTACCTGCCCCCCAAAGAAGAAACGGAGCGGGAACTGAAGGAGAAAGGCATTGAGGATCCCACCAAGGTCTTTGAATGTGAAGACTTAGCTTGTGGTAGGGAAGTGCTCTTTGCCGCTACTGGCATCACCGATGGCGACCTGATGAAAGGAGTCCGCTTCTTTGGGGGCGGTATGCGAACCGAGAGCTTGGTGGTTTCCAGCCAATCCCGCACTGTCCGCTTTGTGGACACCATTCACATGAAAGAAGGCCAGCCCCCCACCTTACGCCTTTGAACTTGAGGGTGAGCTTGAGGGGATGAGGGGACAAGACTGACAGATCCCCGATGATCATGAGTAGGACGATCATGAGTAGTCCTTGGCAGAGAAGGATCTACCGTTTGGCAATTTAGGGGGCTAACGCCCCTTTTTTGTGGCTGCTAATTAGCATCGTCGCGGACACTCTAGAGAGGAAGTCTCAACTGCATGATCTCTGACTCTGCCCTACAACGACCGGGCAAACGAGGGATCCCACATCACCACCACCGACAAATTATCGAGATAGCGATCCATCTCATTGCTTTGTCGCAAGAACCAAGCGTCATCATTGGAGATCACTAGGTCATAGCCCAGCGTTCGCACGGCTCGGATCCGATGGGGGCGTTCCCCAATCCGCCTGGTTAAGGTCGAAATCTGATCTTCAGAGGTGGCATAGGCGGCAGTGCCTTCCCCTGCCACGAGGTCTGTGTTCAACTCTTGGTTCAGTCCGGGCACCGTATAGATCTGATTGCCATCGGGATCAAAGAGCCGCATTGACATACTGGGTTCAAAGTCTAATCCCCGTGCATCCACAATCAAGCCGGTGATTTGGGGCAGCCGTTGTTCAGCACCTGTATGCAAGCCACCCGACTCGCCGGATCCTCCCGATCCTCCTGATTCTCCGGGGCCAAATCCAGACCCAGATCCTACACCTGAGCCTGATCCTGTGCCGGATGTGCCCCCAGTTCCCCCTGTGCCAGAGCCTGTTCCACCGCCACCAAAACTGGGCCCAGTTCCCCCGCCCTCTGTTCCCAACTGTTGGCGCAAATCCAGTTCAAAGACGGGGCCATCGCTCAGATCTTGAGCTTCATCCTCTACAGACCAGCCATCTTCCATCAAAGTAGGATCCACCGCAGGATCGACATTGGGATCGAAGTCTTGATTGGAGACCGAACCAGACGTGGACTGGGGATCCCCCAACTGAAAATAGACCGGCTGGCCAGGAGCTGGAGTGGCTGGAGCTGGAATTTGCCGAAATAGCGTTGTGGGTTCTGAGGTCTGAACGGTTGACGAGTTGGGAGAGAAAAGAGCTTGCGCCTTAGCCATATTGCTAACTTGCATCAAACCTAGTCCCAAGACTGCCAAACAACCCAGCCAAACCTGGGGATCCCATTGATTGGTTCGACGATCCATACGGTCTCAAGCCTCAATACCACCCTCCCTATGGTATCTAAGCCTTGCCTGTACCAATGGGGGAGGCTCGCGCATACTTGAAGGGTCTCGGCAGAAGGTTTGGTTGACCTTGGGATCCCACCATCAATTCATAGAATCAATTCATAAAATCAATTCATAAAATCAACTCATAAAGTCTTTCCCTTAGACTCCGGCACCTTATCTGGGGTGCTGCTGCATCAACTCGGCATAGGCCGCTTCAAAATCGTGGCTGGCAATCAGCAGGGATCCCGGATCCAGCTCCCCGGCCACCCGATGGCGACGAATGGCGGCGATGGCGGCACGATTGCTCAACAGGGCCAAATCTGCCCCGCTCCACCCCGTCGTTCGCTCTGCCCAAGCATCTAGGTTGACATCTTGCCCCGAGTGGGCGCGTTTGATTACTGTACCCCA
>JAAUUM010000158.1 GCA_012031565.1 Synechococcaceae cyanobacterium SM2_3_2 | reverse complement strand
ATCATTGTCGCCTCCCGTCCTAATCTGCGCTATCCCCAAGCTCCCCAGATGGATCCCTTGGTGATGATCAATCCTCGCCTCTTGGCAGCCAGTCCCCAGCAGGTATGGGGCTGGGAGGGATGTCTCAGCGTGCCCGATCAGCGGGGATTGGTGGCCCGCTCTCGACAGGTGGAGGTGGCGTATTTCACCCGTCAGGGGTACCTAGCAAGGGTTGAATGGCAGGACTTTCCGGCCCGAATCTTTCAGCATGAGTATGATCATTTACTGGGGCGAGTTTTTTTGGAACGGGATCCCCAGCAATTACTGTCTGAAGCGGAGTATATCGCCCAGGTTGTCGAATAGTCCTTAGCGGTAGGGTGAGCGGGTGTGTCTTACTTGGTGATCTACGATGGTCTCTGTAATCTTTGCTCCAACGGGGTGAAGCTGCTGGAGCAGATGGATGGCGGGCACCGCTTTGTCTATGCCCCGATGCAAGATACAGACACTTTGGCCCAATGGGGCCTCCTGCCCGAAGCCGGTGAATTGGGCATGATCTTGATTGATCTGCAACAGCCAGAGCAGCGGTGGCAGGGATCCGCAGCGGTGGAGCAAATCGCCCATCTCTTGCCCAGTGGTGGGGTGTGGTTGGGACTTTACAGAGGGATCCCAGGGGTGAAGGGCTGGGGGGATCGGGCCTACGAGCAGATCCGCGATCACCGCTATGACTGGTTTGGACGACGAGACACTGTGTATCAATCGGCCTATCCTGTCTGCCCGACCTGTGGGGATTCAGCTGAGATGGAGGCGTGATCAGGCTCTCTGTTTTTCCTCGTCCTTTTTATCCCTCCCGCTATGTCCAACCTCCTGGATCCCGGTATTGCCATCTTGAAGGGTGCCTTGGCTGATCAAGTCTGTGGGGCGGCGCAATTGGCGGTGATCCATCGGGGCACACTGCTGGGATCTTGGGCAGGCGGACGGGCAGCTTTAGCGGCTGAATTTGGATCCCCAGACTGGTCTGATGCCGATCCTGAGCAAGCCTCTTGTACCCCAACCACCAGCTTTGACTGGGCCTCCTTGACCAAGCTTTTGGTTACCACCGCTCTCATGCGTGCTGTTGAGCAAGAGCAACTCAGGCTAGAGGATCCTGTGGGATCCCTGGTGACTGGATTTGTGGGGCAGCGGTCGTTGTGGCCCTACGAGCATCCGCTGCGCCCCGGTGAGATGATCCCATTGGATCCCGAGGTGGATGTGGATTCTAGGGTGGATCTTGAGCAAGTCACCTTTTGGCATCTATTGACCCATACCAGCGGGCTTCCAGCTTGGCAACCGCTCTATCGCCAACCCAGCGCCGCTATGGCCAAACAATTGGCTATCGGCACCCCCTTTGCTGACCTGCCGGGGCGACGGATCACCTATAGCGATATTGGCTTTATCCTGCTGGGGCTGGCTCTGGAATTCTTACACGGGGATCCCTTGGATCAGGTCATTCGAGAGCAGGTGCTGCAACCGCTTCAGATCACCCAGACGGGCTATCGTCCGCTGCAATGGCAGAGCGGGCCCACCACTATTGCTGCCACTGAGATCTGTCCCTGGCGACAGCGGCGCTTGGTGGGAGAAGTTCATGACGAAAATGCAGGACGACTGGATGGGGTAGCCGGTCATGCTGGACTGTTTGGCTCTGCCACCGATCTGGTGACTTTTGGCCAGATGTTTTTGACCCCTGATAACCCGTTGCTAATTCCAGAAACCCAGGCCAAGATTACCCAATTGCAGTATCAGTCGGGGGCCTCTCGGCGGGGTTTGGGCTTTGCGCTTCGTTCTGATATCCCTGGCTCTAGCGGTTACCCCTTCAGTCCTCAAGCCTTTGGGCACACAGGATTCACGGGCACGTCTCTCTGGATCGATCCCGCCCGCGATCTGGTGGTGGCCTTGCTCACCAATAGCGTTTTTTATGGTCGTGATAGAGACGGGATCCTATCTTTGCGGGTTCGGGTTCATGAGGCAATCACCGCAGGGATCCCGATGGTTTAGATATCAGGCTGATTCTATTCAGTGGGCAGTTTAGATAAGAGGCTGGAGCCCTTTGTTTGGGAAGGGTAGATTGATGCCTCTGAGTATTAGCTGGATCCCTGAGAACGTTGATCTACTCGCCCTGCCAGACGTGCCATTATGTCCTTTTCACTTGACCACTTACACTTGCCTCCCCAGGATCCTGTGGCACAAGCGGCTCAGATCAAGCGGGCAGCTCAAGCCCTGGGATTTGATAAAGCAGGCATCGCGGATCTGAGGGATCCCGTTGGATTAGACACGCTGCAAACCTGGGTCAACCAAGGGTATGCCGCCGATATGGACTGGATGAGGGATCCCCGCCGTCAGGATCCCCAAGCGGTTATGCCCGGTGCCCGCTCCATCATCTGTGTTGCCCTCAACTACTACACCCCCCATCGCCACTCTGAGAATGCCGAGGTTGGCAAAATCTCTCGCTATGCCTGGGGCCGCGACTATCACAAAGTACTGGGATCCCGGCTCAAGGCTCTCAGCCGCTGGATAGAGGCGGAACAACCCACAGAGCGCACCCGCTGGTATGTGGATACCGGCCCGGTTTCAGAAAAACTCTGGGCGAGGCAAGCGGGATTGGGCTGGATCGGAAAACATAGCCTGCTGCTCACTCGGGATCTGGGATCCTGGCTGTTTTTGGGGGTGATCTTGACCACCTTAGACCTGCCTGCCGATGCCCCCCATGCCGCCCACTGTGGCACCTGTACCCGCTGCATCACCGCCTGTCCCACTCAGGCGATTGGGGATCCTGGGGTGGTGGATTCCTCCCGCTGCATCGCCTATCACACCCTGGAAAGCCATGCCCCGTCTCTGCCACCGGCCATCGCTGACCAACTGAATAACTGGGTGGCGGGCTGCGATATCTGTCAGGATGTTTGTCCCTGGAATCAACGATTTGCCACCCCCACCGGGATGCCTGACTTCCAGCCCTATCCCGGCAATCTGGATCCATCATTAGAAGAGCTGGCCAGGATCGACGAAGACACCTTTAGCCAGCAGTTTCCCGCCTCTGCCCTGCGCCGTCTCAAAGCCCACCGCCTCCGCCGCAATGCCCAAGCAGCCCTGGGATCCCGCTCACCCACCCCAAACCAGGCCAGCCCAAACAGTCCAGATTAAGATTTAGGATAAATAAGCTCCAGCCTTGCCGAGAATTTGCCCTGATGAGAGTGTTACATGACTGATCCCGCCCCCCTTCGCAGTCTCGGGGTATCCAACGCCATCCCCGCCTCACCTGAGACCGCCCAGCTCGACCGGGTACCGGCCCCCAATCCCGACATCCGCTACTGTGTGCGCTTCACCTGTCCTGAGTTCACATCCCTGTGCCCGGTGACGGGGCAACCCGATTTTGCCCATCTGGTCATCGACTACATTCCCCAAGATTGGCTGGTGGAGAGCAAATCCCTCAAGCTCTATCTGACTTCCTTCCGTAACCACGGGGCCTTTCATGAGCAATGCACCACCGATATCGCCCTGCGCCTGATCAAAGAATTGGATCCCCACTGGCTACGGATTGGAGGCTATTGGTATCCCCGTGGCGGCATCCCGATTGATGTGTTCTACCAGACAGGTCTGCCCCCCCAAGAGGTCTGGATCCCTGAGCAAGAGGTGCCCTCCTATCGGGGCCGAGGTTAAGGGATCCCGCTGATCCCAATTCATCTCAACGTCAACAGTTGGGTATCCTAAAATCAACTGAGGGTTGCCCAGGCAAGTCCTCTTTTTAGAGTGAAAAATGACATTAGACTCTCACCATAGATTCTCACCATAGATTCTCACTATGACTGACACCACAACACCCTTGGCTGATGCAATCACCGCCACTCCTGCGATTGATATTCAGGGGTTGACCAAGACCTACATCACAGGGTTTTGGATGAATAAAAAAGTCAGCCCCCTCAAAGATTGCTCTCTCCTGGTGCAGCGAGGAGAAACCTACGGATTGTTGGGCCCCAATGGGGCTGGCAAGACCACCACCATTAAATGTTTATTGGGCATTGTCGCACCCTCTGGAGGCAGTGGCACCCTGTTGGGGCAGCCTTTAGGCGACCAAAATATCAAACAGAACGTTGGCTATCTGCCCGAGAATGCCTACTTCTATGATTATTTGACCGCTTGGGAGTTCCTGCATTTTGCCGGGGAGGTTTTTCGGATCCCCCACTCGATTTTGAAAGACCGGATCCCTCAATTGCTAGAACGGGTGGGATTGGCGATTGATACCGCTCGCAAAAAACAATTGCGAACCTATTCTAAGGGGATGTTGCAGCGAACTGGCATGGCCCAAGCTCTGATCAATGATCCCGACTTAGTTTTTTTAGATGAGCCGATGTCAGGCTTGGATCCCATTGGTCGTTATCAGATGCGCGAGATCATTGTCTCTCTCAAACAAGAGGGCAAAACTGTCTTTTTTAATAGTCACATTTTGGCGGATGTGGAGGCCATCTGTGATCGGATCGGATTGCTGGTGGCCGGTAAACTGGTGGCCCAGGGCAGCCTGAATGAAGTTTTGGGCATCTCTGAAACCTATCAGGTGCGCGGGCAGGGCGGGGATGTGGTTGCCTTCCGGGAGCGGTTGCAAGGATTTGAGCTTCAACGGGACCACTGGCATGGAGAATGGCAGGGATCCCCGCATGAGTGCATGGAGCTGTTGCGGCAGGCGGGGGCAACGGTGACGGATATCAACCTGCGCCGCCAGTCTCTAGAGGAGTTCTTTGTCTCCACAGTTCGTTCTGTTCAGGGCAAAGAGGCGGGCATCTCGTCATAGATCTCGTCATAGATTGTTCGATAAATTGTTCGATAACAGGTCAAAGGCTTTTACAAGGATTGAACAATTTCAGAATAAATTGTAGTCAACAAAAACAAGCCTCTCACCCCAGGCGTCTTTTAGGGTTAATCATCGACGCTTTGGCCTCTGCGGTGAAATTATTTCTTGGGGTTTGAGCAATCCTTTGAGTCTTGGATCCACTCCTCAAATTATTTTAAGCAATCTTAATTTGACGATAATGTTTCCTTAATCAAAATCTTAACCTTGTTTAAGATCGGAGTCGTTAGGATGTGGGCACCCCTGTATGACTCGGTTTAATGATAGTTTCCCTCACCGCTCTGGGATCCCGGCAGTGGCCTCTACGGCTGATTTTGGTGGCTCCTTTTGTGATCCAACTGCTGGCGGTGGAAGTGATCACCGTTTATCTCTCCTATCGGAATGGTCGAGAGACAGTTCAGGACTTGGCAGGGCAACTACAGACGGAGATCAGCAGTCGCATCCATCAAGAACTGGATACCTACTTACAAATTCCTTACCTCGTCAATCAGGTCAATCAAAGCGCTCTAGAGATCGGCCATTTGAACTTGGAGAATATGCGGGCTTGGTTGCCACACTTTTGGCAGCAAATCCAAATCTTTGATGGGACAGCCTACCTATCTGTCGGGACTGAGGACGCCCAGTTTGTTGGGGTCGATGAACGAGAGGATGGTTCTTATGTCTTTCACATCAAAGATGAACAAACCGATGGAGCCGTCATTCAGTACCGCCTCGATGCGGCAGGACAACCCCAGACCTATTTAGAGCAGATTGATAACTATGATCCCCGCTTACGGGAGTGGTATCAGACCATCGTTCAGGCCGGTCAACCCAGCTGGACTGAGATCTATAGCTACTTGTCCCCTCCAGTGTTAGGGATGACGTTTGGACAACCCTACTTTGATGCCGAAGGGGAGTTGCAGGGGGTGATCACCGCAGACCTGACGTTGCCCGTCCTGACTGAGTTTCTCCAAACCGTCAAAGTGGGTCAGCAGGGATCCACCTTCATCCTGGAACGAAATGGTCTTCTGGTGGCCAGCTCAAACGCCCCACCCTTTACCCCTGACAACCAAAGACTTCAGGCGGTAGATAGCCCCAATCCCTTGATCCAGACGGCTACCCGTACCCTACTGCAAGATTTTCAAGGGTTGGACTCCATCCAAGAACAACAGCAGCTGGATTTTTATCTCCAGGGGCAGCGGCAGTTTCTCCAGGTTCTCCCCTATCGAGATGACTTTGGTCTCGATTGGTTGATTGCTGTGGTTGTGCCCGAATCCGACTTTTTAGGTCAGATCAATATCCATACCCGCAACACGGTTTTATTTAATTTTGCTGCTTTGCTGTTGGCGCTTGCGCTTGGCCTTTATACGGCCCACTTGATCCTGCAACCGATTTGGCGACTAAGTGGGGCGGCTAGCGCTATTGCGGCTGGAGACTGGGATCAAAAGGTTGAGGTCAGGCGAATTCGAGAATTACAAACCTTGGCCCAAGCCTTTAACCGAATGGCAAACCAACTAAAGGGATCCTTTGCTGAATTGGAGCAACGGGTGGCTGAGCGAACCCAAGAGCTGACAACGGCCAAAGAAGCTGCCGATGTTGCCAATCAAGCCAAGAGCGAGTTCTTAGCCAATATGAGCCATGAACTCCGCACACCACTCAATACCATCTTGGGCTACGCCCAAATTTTAGGGCGCTCGGGGCGATTTTCAAGTGATGACTTAAAAGGCATCGATTTCATTTATCAATCCGGCCATCATCTTTTGACTCTGATCGAAGATATTCTCGATCTCTCTAAGATTGAAGCACGCCGATTAGAGCTGACCGCTTATCCTTTTCACCTACCGGCTTTTCTGCGTGGGGTTGCCCAGATGTGCGCTTTGCAGGCCGAAGAAAAGGGCCTGGGATTCCATCTCCACATCCCCCCTGATTTACCCCCACGGGTTTGTGGCGATGAAAAGAGGCTGCGTCAGATCTTAGTCAACCTGCTGGGCAATGCCACCAAATTTACGCAACAGGGCAGCATCAGTTTGCAGGTGGAGCTAGTGCCAACCCCATCCTTAGCAGAATCACCCTCAACAGAAGAGGATCCCCGGCATCAAGATCTCTACATACGGTTTCAGGTGCAGGATACCGGTATTGGCATCAACCCGGATCAGATCAGCCAAATCTTTCAGCCCTTCGAGCAGGTGGGGGATCGGCGGGTACGGGCGCAGGGCACCGGACTGGGTTTAGCCATCAGCCAGAGATTGGCCCACCTGATGCACAGCCAAATTCAGGTGGAGAGCGTCCTCCACCAGGGTAGCCGCTTCTGGTTCGACCTCCATTTACCTGTGGTTGAGGCGGAAGCCGACTATTTGTCCACCCTCAATAGTCGCCCAATTAAAGGGTACGTCGGCCCCCAGCGTTGTATCCTCATCGTGGACGATCTCTGGGAAAATCGTTCGGTCTTGAAAGAGATGTTGCAGCCCTTAGGGTTCTTGATCCGAGAGGCTACCAATGGTGAAGAAGCCCTCAATGATCTGTTGCAACAAGCAGATTTTGACCCACAGACCAGAGCAGATATCGATTTGGTGATTACGGATCTGTCTATGCCTGTGATGGATGGCTATCAAATGATTGCTCAAATACGATCTATAACTAAGGTGGCTGCGGTCAAGATTCTAGTTTCCTCTGCGAGTGTCTCGGATATGGATCGGCTGCACAGCTATGAGGTCGGTGGCGATGAGTTCTTACCCAAGCCTGTTCAATGGGATACCTTGCTTTATCATGTGGGTCAGCTCCTTCATCTTGAGTGGATTTATGACCCGCAAGAGCCTCAGCCTGTCAGCTTATCTGATGCTGAGCCAAAGGTCTGGACTTACCCTAGCCAGCCTGACCTACAAGATCTCCTCGATCTAGCCAAAAGAGGCAATTTGCGGGAGATCGCCAAGCGAGCAGAAGCCTGGATAGCCGGGGATCCCCACCTTGTTCCATTTGGCCAAGCGTTGCTGCACCGGGCCAGAACCTTTCGCCTGCAATCCATTCGTGAACTGATTCAAAAAGGTTTAGAAATCTGATGGATCCCTTCACTCTTCCCCCCAGCGTCATCTTGATTGTGGATGATTTGCCCGCCAATCTAGAAGTGCTTTCCCGAACCTTGGGCGATGCCGGGGCTGAGGTGTTGGTGGCTCTAGATGGCATCAGTGCCCTGGAACAAGCGGCTTATGCCCAGCCTGACCTGATTCTGCTGGATGTGATGATGCCGAAGATGGATGGCTTTGAGACCTGTCGTCGCCTCAAATTAAATGAGGATTTACAGGATATTCCTGTTATCTTCACAACATCACTGACGGATATTGCTGACAAAGTGCAGGGGTTGAACTTAGGAGCGGTAGACTATATCACCAAGCCCTTCCAGGTGGAGGAGGTGATCGCCCGTGTTCGCAATCATCTGCAACTTCGACAACTGCATCGGGAATTGCAGCAACTGAACCAGCAATTAGAGGAACGAGTCCATCAACGCACCCTAGCCATCCATCAGGAAATTGAAGAACGTCGCCAGATTCAGGAACGGCTATTTTACCAGGCCCATCACGATGGCTTAACCGGGCTACCCAATCGGCGATTGATCCTGGAGAACCTGCGCCGGTATCTGGATCGTTCAAGCCAGGATCCCCAGGCTCACTTTGCTGTTCTGGTGCTCTCCTGCGATCGGTTTAAGTTGATCAATGACTCTTTGGGTCACTTGGTGGGAGATCAGCTTTTGATCAAGGTGGCAAAACGTCTACAGTCTTGTCTAGAGAGGGATCCAGCCAGCCTCTTGGGCCGATTGTGGGGGGATGCCTTCCTGATCATCAGTTCAAAAGAATCTATCTCCGAGGTGACTGAGTCTGCCGATAGGCTGGTACAAGCCTTTCAGCTCCCCTTTGAGGTCAACTCTC
>JAAUUM010000157.1 GCA_012031565.1 Synechococcaceae cyanobacterium SM2_3_2 | reverse complement strand
GTAATCTCCTGTTAGTAGGGATAGCCTGCATGAATCCCTGAAAAAGCCCTGAGGAAGTTTAGTGAATTTGTATCAGGGTATCCTACTCAGGATTTGTCAAGCGACTTTATAGTGAAGCTTTGCTCCTGAGTAAACCCTTCACAAGTAAACCTTTCACCTGATTGAGGTGTCACTATGGATCCTTCTTCCACCTCGACAACGCTGATCGGATCCTTTCTGGAAAAAGCGGCGTTGGTCACTCCGGCTCAGTTGCAAGTTGCATTGTATGACCAGACCTATTGTGGCAGTCGCATCGGAGAGATTCTGTCGTTACGGGGCTGGATCAAACAGGAAACAGCAGACTTTTTTGCTGAACAGTGGCCCACAATCATGGACGAGCCGGCAGGGATCCCGATTGGGGCGTGTCTGCAACAGGCTTTTTTAGTCACCTCGGAACAAATTGAAGAGGCGATCCAGTCTCAGACTAGCAATGGCCTGCGGATTGGGGCGATCTTTGTGCTAAACGGCTGGCTGAAACAGCCGACCGTCGATTTTTTCCTCCAAGGACTGGCTCCACAGCGGGTGACCGAATCCCCCTTTGTGGTCAAACCGCGCACAACTACTCAGCCGTCCCTCATCGACGATCCTCGCCAGCAGGTGACAGGCCCAGCCCTTGCCTCAGACCTCCATCCGATCGAGACCGAGACCCCGACTGTGGATACGGAGACAGATGATGACGAAGATTTTGACTGGTTAGGGTAGGGATTGAGCCGATCGGGGCAAGCAGCGGCAGCGATGACGGTTCTTGGTAGGATTATTGGGCTGTTGTGCCGAGCTGCTGATGTCTGAAGAGCTGGAGTTACACTACTCTCCGGTGGAGGTGATCTTTTTTGATGCGGTGGGGACGTTGTTCGGGATCCGAGGCAGCGTTGGGGAGATCTATGCCAAGGCAGCGGCGGCTTATGGGGTGATGGTGGATCCCCTGAGGCTGGAGAAATCTTTTTACCAAACATTTGGTGCGGCTCCACCAGCGGCCTTTCCAGGGATCCCGGCTGTACAGTTGCCGGAGGCGGAACAAAACTGGTGGCGGGCGGTGGTTCAGGGATCCTTTGAGCAGGTGGGCGTCCAGGTGTCAACTGAGTTCCCCGCCTTTGAGTCCTGCTTTCAGGAGGTGTATGACCTATTCGCCACGGCGGATGCCTGGATGCTCTATGACGAGACCCTTGAGGTCTTGCAATCCCTGAAGGGACAGGGGATCCGGTTGGGGATGATCTCCAACTTTGATACCCGCCTTTACCCTGTGTTGAAGGCGTTGGGCTTAGATGCCTACTTTAGTTCCCAGCAGGTCACCCTCTCGACGGTGGTGGGGGCGGCTAAACCCGACCGGCAGGTGTTTCTTTCCGCTTTGGATCAACACGGGATCCCTGTGGATCAGGCGGGGCGGGCTTTGCATCTGGGGGATAGCTTGCGGCAAGATTACCAGGGGGCAATAGAGGCGGGCTTGCGCGGTCTATGGCTGAATCGGGCTGGGGAACCAGGGATCCCCGATCTGCCTGAGACCGCCATCATTTCTAACCTGCGGGAGATCGAGAACCTGTTGGGGAATCCCCAATAGAGTTGGTAGACCTTTTAATCCTTTTAATCCCTATTAATAGGACTTTGTGACCATGTATCAACGCATCAACCTTGCTCGGCCTCGCCAGGATCCCCATGCGGGATCTTTCTTGGGCCTGAGCCTCTTGATTGTGGGGTTGGCCACTCCGTTGTTGATCTTGGCCCCAGGGATCCAAAGTTTGGAGGGCTGTGACGAGAGCTTTTATGCCCAGATGGGGCGGGAGATGCTGGCCGGGGCTTGGCTATCCCCCACCTATTTAGGGGAGCTTTTTTTTGAAAAACCGCCTCTCTTGATGGGGTTAGTGGCCCTCAGCTTTAAAGTGGGTGGCATCAATGAATGGTCGGCCCGATTGCCAGGGATCCTATCGGCCTTGGCGGCGATCCCTCTGGTGGGCTGGATTGGGCGACAGTTCTTGCCAGCTCGGGCGGCGGTGTTGGGGATGTGTGCTCTGCCCCTCTGTTTTTTGTGGTTACAGCAGGGTCGGATGGTGGGCCAAGATATCCCCCTGACCCTGATCGAGCTGATGGGGATCGCGGGGCTGATTGCCGGGATCCAGGGCCGCCGGGGTTGGTATTGGCTGACGGGGCTCTGTCTGGGATTAGGACTACTGATGAAAAGCGCCATGATCCTGTTGGTGGGGGTAGCGGTGTTGCCCTATCTGCTCCAACAACAGCGCCATTGGCTCACCTCCCCCCATTTTTGGCTGGGGCAACTGTCGGGCCTGAGCCTGTTTGGTCTCTGGCTGGGGGTCTCGATGCAGCGGCATGGATCCCAGGTCTGGCGGAGCTTGATCGGCAAAGTCCAAGATCTGGGGGCAGAGCCGTTTCACGCTGACCATCGCTGGTTCTACTACCTCTGGCATATTCCCGTGCATGGCTTTCCGTGGACAGTATTGGGGGTGCTGGGGGGGCTGATGCTGTTCCGCCGTTACCCCGGTCGCAGCCTGTTGATCTGGTCATTGCCACTGATTCTCGTTGCCTTGCTGACGGTCTATCCCACCCGCACTCACTACTACACGGTGCAGCTCTATCCTTGGCTGGTTTTGTTGGCTGGGGTGGTGATCGACCAAGGGATGTTGAAATGGCGAGAACGGGGCATGGATATGCGTCCCACCATTCATCTGGCCCAGTGGTTGTCCAGGGGCTTTGTGGTTTTGGGGATCCTCTTGGTGGGGCTGGGGGTGGCAAGTCTGGTGGGGGTGGATGAACTGGAACCGCTCTCCCCCCATGCGCTGGCCTTACTGGGGATGGGGATCTGCTATACTCTGCTGCCTCTCATTTGGGTCTGGCGGCATCTGCTGCATTCTCCGGCCTCGCTGTGGGTGGGATCCCTGTATTTGGCCAGCGGGATCGCCATGATCTCGGTGGTCAATCGGGCCGATTTTGGCAATCACAATCCAGCCTTGGCTCAGCTGGGGCAATCCTGGGATCAGCAGGTGATCACATTGGATCCCATTGATCAGGTGGATATTGGCCGCAGTGGGCTAGAAGATGTTTGCCAAGCCCAAGCCTATGCCTTTTACACGCCGCGACCGGGCCGCTTGGTGGGAGATGAGGCGTTATTAGCAGATGAGTTTGGTCTTCACCTGTGGCTATCCCCGGTGCAGCAGGAACGCTACGAGCCTTTGCTGACAGGATTACAACCGGTAATTGAGCTGGAGAGCTGGCAACTGATGGAGCGGATCCAAGCGGTGCTGCCAGAGGTCACCATCGATCCGGTGCTCTCGGATCTGGAACTGGAACCCAATTTAGAACAGGATCCCGTCCCTGCCCCTTGAGTTTCACAAGCCTGATCTTCACAAGCTTGAAATTCATAACTCGGGGGAAGGGTGACTCAGCCATCCTGCATATGCTGCTGAATAAAGTCGGTATAGACTTCCCCCTTGAGAAAGGCTTCCTTTTGTAGGATCCGCTGGTGAAAGGAAATGGTGGTGGCCACCCCCGTGATGGCACACTCCCGCAAAGCCCGCCGCATCCGTTGCACCGCAGCGGCTCGATTCGGCCCCCAGACGATCAGCTTGGCGATCAGCGAATCGTAATAAGGGGGGATCACATAGTCGGTATAGACATGGGAATCGATCCGCACCCCTGGCCCACCGGGGGGCAGATAGGCGGAGATTTGACCGGGATGGGGGCGAAAATCATGGTCGGGATCCTCGGCATTGATGCGGCACTCAATGGCATGGCCCCGCAGTTCGATGTCTTTTTGCCGAAAGGAAAGGGGATAGCCCTGGGCGATGCGAATCTGCTCGGAAATCAGATCTAAGCCCGTTACCAGTTCTGTTACGGGATGCTCCACCTGGATGCGGGTATTCATCTCAATGAAGTAAAAATTGCTGGTCTTGTCCAACAAAAACTCGATGGTGCCCGCGCCCGTGTAGTTGATCGCCTTGGCCACCTTGACAGCAGCAGCCCCCATCTTGGCCCGCAGTGAGGCAGAGAGGGCGGGACTGGGGGCCTCCTCTAGTAGCTTTTGATGGCGGCGTTGAATGGAGCAATCTCGTTCGTAGAGATGCACCACATTGCCCTGTGAGTCCGCCAAGATCTGAAACTCAATGTGGCGGGGCTTTTCGATGAATTTTTCCAGATACACCCCACCGTTACCAAAGCTAGCCTCCGCCTCACCTCGGGCCGACCGCAACAGCTTCAGTAACTCGGCGGGTTCATGCACCACCCGCATACCGCGCCCGCCCCCGCCAGCAGTGGCTTTGATCAAGACAGGATAGCCAATCTTTTCCGCCCCCTTGAGGGCTTCATCATCCGATTCGATCAGCCCTCGACTGCCCGGAACCGTAGGCACACCGACGCTTTGGGCGGTTTCACGGGCGGTGGCCTTGTCCGCCATCTTACGCATCGACTCCGGTGTGGGGCCGATGAAGATCAGGTTGTGGTCGGCGCACATCTCGGCAAACTTGGCGTTTTCGGCCAAAAAGCCATAGCCGGGATGGATGGCCAAGGCCCCGTGGGTGATGGCGGCAGAGATGATGTTGGGGATGTTGAGATAGCTACGGCTGCTGGGAGCCTCCCCCACACAGACGGCCTCATCCGCCAGTTGCACATGCAGGGCGTTGCGGTCTGCGGTCGAAAAGACAGCCACCGTCGCCACGCCCATTTCCCGACAGGTGCGAATGATGCGTAGGGCAATCTCCCCACGATTGGCGATCAAGATCTTGCTAAATTGAGGCATACCGGGATCGATCTCAGCCAGTTGCAGTGCTTGATCCTACCACGGCAGTTTGGATCCACTGACCCCGGTGGTAGCAGTAGCTCATACCAGTTCAACCGCAGGGGGAGAGAAAATCAGGCGACAGAAGATTGAGATTGAACCCAACGCGGGTCGCACCCGTGAACCCAAGCAAACTATAACAGGACACAGCACATTTATCTGGGATTGTGGGGTGGGCTGAGAGGCTACAGATGGGGGTAGATGATGCATTACATATGCATTACATACAGAGGCTGCTCTCAACTGTTGAGGTCTACACTAGCCTCTTCCCCTGATTTTGGCTCGGCAGCAGGGATCCCTGGGGTGTGACTATCGCCCTTTGTGTGAGCCTCTTGGCCATTAAAGGTGATTTCCCGCCGAGGCTTGCCGGCTCTGTCCTCAAAGGTTCTAACCTCTGATTCGAGCCGCAACACAGGAGATGTATCAGGGAACTTACGCTGGGATTCTGTCCAGGGATCCAAAACATCCCGAATCAGAGCCTCCTGGATCCAGACCTGCAAGACCGCCGTCAAGGGGACTGCCAAAAAGAGACCAGGGACACCAAAGAATGTGGCAAAAACCACTTGAGCTAAGAGTGTCAATCCTGGCAAGAGCGAGATCTGGCGTGACATCACGATCGGGGTGAGCACAAAGCTCTCCAACTGCTGGATCCCGACATAAAGGATCAAGACCAAAAGGGGATGCCACGGAGAAACCTGAAAAGCCGTTGCCATCGGAGCTACTACGCTGAGGGTTGGCCCGATATTGGGAATAAAGTTAAACAATCCTGCCAGCACCGCATTGGCTAGCACCAACGGCACCCCCAATATCCACAGCCCCACCCCACTCAGCAGCATCACCAAGAGGCTGGTCAGCAGCACTCCCACCAGCCAACTGCGGAGGGCGACTTCACAACGATGCAAGATATAGCGAATCCGAGGGCGATAGAAGCTGGGGAAAATCACCACAAAGGCGCTGACATAGGAATGGGGATCGATAGCCAATAATATGGTCAGCACCGCCAAGAGAAATAGGCTCACCACATTCGCAAATGAGGTGGTGAAGAAGCTCACCGACTGATTAACTAAATTGGAGATTTGCGGGGTCAAACTGTTGATCACATCCCGCAAGCTGGGTAACTCAAAGATGATCGGATCCAGCGTCAACTCTTCATCAGAGCTAAATTCGGGCTGGGGAAAATCACTGGGATCACTCAGTTGAATGGGATTGATAGTCTGAACCCACTCTTGAGCCTGTTCAAACCATTCGTTGAGGGCAGGGGGGATGTTTACCAACCCATTCAACATGACCCGAAACAGATCTGTAAATTGTTCTAACAAAGGAGGTACTACGATCACCCCCACCACAATCGCCATCACCAACAGGGTCAACACCGTGATGATGAGAGAATCGCTGCGGCGAAACCCATACCGTTGCGGGATCAAAGCCAATGTATCAACTGCCACCGCCAGCACAATGGATCCAAAGATCATCAACAAGATACTACGCAGTTGCCACAACAGCAGCAACAAACCGATCAAAAAAAGTAATCCAATCCATTGAGAGGTCTTCATGAAGTGAGATGATAAGTAACGAGGGATCCTGTCAGCTAGTGGTGAGGCGGTGAATTAATCATAGTCTGATTGGCTTAAATCTGATTGGCTTAAATCTGACTGGCTTAAAAGGGTATGATCTCAACATCCTCATCAGAAACACGTAGAAAACAGAGTTTAGAAAATAGATCTTAGACTAGCTAGCAGTCTTTTTTACACAATTTCTTACATAATCTACTCATTCATGCTCTTGTAAGTTGCCACGGCAGAGGGCGAGATCCGGTTGAGATAACGGAAGATCCAGTATTTAAAGAGTGTATCTAAGAATACGGGAAATGTGGCAATAAAGGCAAAGGTGATCTCTTGGTTTTCCATTATCCCCAAGTGTCTAGCCAATCCAGATAAAAGGACTTCCCAGCCATGAGGTGAATGGTAGCCCACAAAAACATCGGTAAATAAAATAATGATAAAAGCCTTGGCGCTATCACTCAATCCATAAACAATTTGATCGAGAAATGACTTGAGAATTTCGATCTCTTCTCGTCCAATTGCAATCAGCCAAGCAAAGACTGCGAGAGAAAATAGATCAGCAAAAACATTCTTGAGACCTTCTACACTGCGATAGCCATATTTTTCGATCAACTCCACCGCTTTTTGACGCAGTTGATCTTCGGTCTGGGCGTTATCCTCCTCCACCTCACCGGCTAAAAAGTGCTTAAACTCTAACTGCTCTTTGTAATGATTAAATTCCATTAGGGCTTGTTCCTCAAATTCCATCGTGAGGGTGATGGATTGGGGTTCATCTGAGCGGAAATACTCGACTAGAGGCTCAAAAACTAGATTTTTGGAGGCGATCTGAGCAATCACGGGCAGGATGGCCAAAAGAGCCAAAAACCGTAACGAGGTCATGGTGCGGGTGCGAGATTCCCGTGCCTCATCCACCATCTCCTGCTCGTAACCGGAGTTAAGTTCTCGCCGCAGACGATTAGCGGTGCGAAAAATTGATCGAGGTACGACGCTGGTGCGGGCTGCTCGGGATTTAGGATCCGATGGACTAGGGGCCAACTCTGGGGCGGGGGATCCTCCGTCTGAGCTGCTCAGAGCCTTGCTGGCCTGGGATCCGGACACTGAGGAGGTTTGGGCCAGAGATGTGGCGTTTGGATTTGCCCCGAGATCATTCAGAGGGTCTATGGCCTGACGGGCTGCTGGGCTACGGCGAGAAAGGGGCTGTGGCAGAGGGGTGTAGCGGGCAACAAGGGTGTCCACCAAGCGGAGTTTGTCCAGGACACTGAGACGATCAGATGCCGGAAGCGGGTCGGCGGCCCCATTGGGTGCTGTCTGATTAGCAAGGGATCCTGAGAGCTGTTCTCCTCTGGCTTTCTCTGGGGGACGGGATGCCTTTGGATCGGCAACGGGTGGATCCTGGGGTGGCCCGGTCATGCTGCTGCTGGCCCGAAACTCCGCCAATCCGGTTTGAATAATCTTGAGTTGGCGGCGTAATTGGGCTAAGAAGTAGCGAAAAACGCTGTCGCTGTGGCCCCCCTCTGGCCCAATAGGATCCCCATTAAAGTGCTCATTCTCAATCGCCTTGATCTTGAGAGCCGCTTCATAGGCACGTTCCAACGCTCGCAGCGGTGTCTCCATCCACCAGCGACGCATTTGCCCGAACAGGAAATCGGCCATTCTGTTGCCCTACAACACCCGTGAGTTCCACTGAGGGAAGGATAAAAGGGTACTCCCTCAGCTTTGATTAGAGATATTCTAACGACAAGCCGATCAAGTTGAGGATCCCTGAGGACATCCGGTGCCACCGGTGGATCTTCACCGTGCTGGGTGGGAGGGATCCCGTTTGAGCAGTTTTTGGAGTTGGTGGGACGGGTGAGGATCCCTGGGATGGAGTTAATTTCTGGTCGGGAGAAAAACTACAACGTCGCAGGGCGAAGGGTGGGATCTTTGACTTTTCACGGGTGAATAGGATGTCTGCTGACCAAGCTGATGAGGGTATGAAACAACCTTACGAACTGTGGCTAAACGAGGAAGGGCACACCAGTATTGTTCCCGTCGACTAGCCATCGTGCCCGCGCACTCCTGGATCCTGGAGCAAAGCAGCTTCTGAGCTTCGAGATTTCACTCCTAGCACACTGGATACTGGAGTAAAATGCGCTACTATGAATTTGAACTGAATTGCTGTAAAAAGCGGTCTCTCAGACCTAGATCTGTATAGCTCGTAATTTTCAGCACTCAAACCTTGAACGAGCTGGTTGTCTAATTGAGGAAGATTCATATGAGATACAGCCCTTCCCTCAGTCACTCGCTACAGTCAATACACTTTCTAAACCAGTTTCTTAATTCGCTTGCACTGACTAACCTAATGGCCATCTCGATTAACCTATCTAGTGCTTCTGCTGTCTTCGT
>JAAUUM010000156.1 GCA_012031565.1 Synechococcaceae cyanobacterium SM2_3_2 | reverse complement strand
GCGGGGGATTTGCCAGTACCTGTGATTCGCCAGGTGGGAAACCAAGACCCAAAGTAAACTTTGAGGAGGACGTATGCGAGAGCCGATAGATGGGGTTCACGGGGTGTGGGAAGTGGATGAGCCTGAGATGCTGGTGCCGTTGTATTCGTGTCGGGTGCAGGCGGGGCCGCCCTCACCAGCTGATGACCATCTGGAGATGGTGAGTCTAGGGCGACTCTTGGGCTACCGACAGGGGCGCTGTTATCTGGTGCAAGTCTGTGGGGAGTCGATGGTGGGGGCAGGGATTTTTGATGGGGATTATGCGCTGGCGGATCCCGGTCGTGAGGCGATGGATCAGGATATTGTTTTGGCTTATGTGGAGGGGGAGCCAACGGTGAAACGCTTGCGGATCCTGGATGGGAGGAAAGTATTGGTGCCGGAGAATCCCGATTATTTGCCCATGATGGGGGAATCGATTCAGATTGCGGCGGTGGTGACCTCTACGATGCGGATCCACTGTTGAGCTGGGTAGATGGTTTGATCTCTGGCTATTTTCCGTTGAGTGAGCTTTGCATCGAAGAACAGTTCAAACCAATAGCAGAAAACAACTTTCACCCCTATTCGAGAAAAGACTAGGGGTGATTCTTGCGTTGATTTATTCATGGAAGAATGGTAAAGATTACTCATGAATCGTTGGAAGCGGGTGAAGCGGGTCGTTATGTTGCCAGCACAGGTAAAGATTGGGTATTCGGATCAGGGATCACTGGGGTGCTGGTCACTGAGGATCCCGATGCTTTTGGGGCTGATGGGTGGCCCAAAATAACAAGTAACTGCAACTGAGCTTTTGGTAGCTTTTGGGCAGGGATTCCAGGTTGTTAAAGCCGCTAATGGGCAACGCTCCCCAGTGAACTATGAAGGTGACTAGCGACATCATCATCCTTTTGAGTCACATACAGCCGGAACTTAATCCAGGCCGCTACGCTTTCGTTTCCTTACCGTTTGGAATGGAGGTTGATCCGGCGTTTGTAGTGGCATCCGTTCGAGAGTCTGAAGGGCTTTCGGTCATCCTTCCTGAGCAAATCGCTCTTGAACTAGGCTTGTCTGTTGCTTTCACTACGGCTTGGATTACGTTGACTGTCCACTCCGACCTTGCAGCCGTTGGCCTCACTGCCGCATTCTCACAAGTTCTTGCCCAGTCTGGGATCAGTTGTAATGTGGTGGCTGGTGTTCATCATGATCACCTTTTTGTTCCAGTTGCACAAGCTCAAGAAGCAATGGATTTGCTTCATGCCTTGCAGACATCTGCCGCACAACAAGTCGTTTAAGTCACAGACTGGTGGTTGAAGCTCCCAGGGTGACTAAGGGATCCCTCCACTTTGCATTATTAGGAAATAATTGTGGATTGCCCATCCTGCCACTACTTCTCCCACAGTACCTTGTTGCTTTGTGCAGTCCATCCTTGCAGATTGGAAAGTACCCCCTGTCCAGATTACAAGTCCTCTCCACAAATAGAAAACTCAGAAGATTGGTATCCTGTTTCCCTCCCATCGGCAGGGGATCCTTTTGAGGTTCTCTCAGATGAAGATTATCTTTGGCTGAACCTGCACCATCCACATTTCACAGCAAGCTGTCCAACCTGCGGCTATTTATGGACGATTGTGATGGTTTACTATGACTGCCCAGCTTGTGGGTGGGTGGATGACCTCTGACTCAACTTTCAATAAAGAATAGCTCTTGCTTGGCTCTTGTAAGAGCAACATATTTGAGGTTCATTTCCTGTTGAAGTTCCCATTCTTTCTGCCCAGGGATGCTCAGGGGGAGCTTTTCAGGTTGCAGGATAAAGACTCTGTTACTTTCCAACCCCTTAGCCTTGTGAACAGTGCAGAGGGTAATCCTGTCCTGCCCTTCTGTGAATAAGGCATCGATCTCTCTACAAAACTCGTCCACCGTTTCACTCGCACTGGTTGCAAAGGCTGTGCGGATGGCTTGTACCTTGTCTTTGTAGGTTTCAATATGGGTTTGGCTGGCTTCCTCTTTCCTCATTCTGTTGATTTGTTCGTTCTCCATTATGGTCAGGTACTGCGCGAAGCTTGAGAAGTCAAAATCTTTTCTCTGCTCCACCATATTGATGATCTCAATCAGAGAATCTCGGATCTCTCCCCCTTGGATGGAGGCAGGGATCCCTTTGACCAAGAGTTCCAGACAGAGTTTGAGCAGTGGGGCGTTCATGCGGCAGAGGATCAAGTCTCCTGGTTCCAGCAGTGTGGCAACTTGGGAGACTTTGACTGTGCGGATGATTCCATCTGGTGCATTTTCTCTGGCCTCGATCTGCGGCACTATCTGCTGGGCCAGCTTGATATGACTGGCAGGACAGCGATAACAAATGGAAAGGGGTAATTCTTTCGCTTGGGTGCGAAGCTGGATCTTTTGGACACTGGCACTATCGGCCCCGGCAAACCCATAGATGGCTTGGTGAGGATCCCCGACGAACAACACTCTACCCCCCGGCTTGCGACAACGGAGGATCAGCTCCAGTTGTGCAGGACTCAAATCTTGGCACTCATCACAGAAGATCCATTCATACTGCGGGCTGGGTAAGTCCAAGACAGTTGGCAGCCAGACCTGATCTATGAAGTCGAGTATCCCAAGTTCCTGGGCCTGTTGGATCCCTTGTTCGAGGATCGGGGACAGATGTGGGAACATCTGCTTTGTGATGGAGGGATCCAATCCATGGTGATCAGCCATCTCTCGGATTGCTTCTGGGTCTTGAAGATTTGTGAGGGTGAGACGGGAGAGCTTGACTAACTCAGTCAGGGACTTGCGTTCTTGTTTGGAGAGCTTATTGGGCAACAGGCGGCTGTATTTGTAGTCTCTGATTTCCGCATCGGGCAAGAGCCCACGGACAATCTGGAAGCCCAGAGAATTGATGGTGCGAGCTTCCATTTGCTCACCTAGCTTTCGGTTTAACTCAACTGCAATGCTCTTGTTAAAAGCCAGAAAGATACCATTGCGCGTTTTGATCTGTTGAGCCGCTTGCACCAGGGTAGTGCTCTTGCCCGACCCGGCCACAGCCACGACCAGACCATCTCCTTGTCCCTCCCGGATCCATTCAAAGATGGCTCTCTGATAGTGAGAGGGGACAAAGATTTTGGATTTGGGCTGCGGCAATAATGGCGGTTTGGGACGATGAAACTTTGAGAGCTTGGCTCTGTACTGCTCACGAGACTTGCCAATTAGCAGTTGATTGCCCGTTTCCAACGTCCATTGAGGCTCCTGGGACAGATTGGGAACGGATTCAAAGGGAGCAAGGATCTTTTTATCCCCCGTGATATCTGTTACCACGATGGCCAGAGCCTTGCAGCAACTGTCGGGGGCTGTGATGATCTGGTCTTCCGAGAAGCGAACCACCACCCATCCCAGACTCAAGAAGTGGTTATCCCGTTTCTGGTCTGCCCCCTGCTGATGAGTGACCCTTTGGGTATCAAAGGCGTAAGGTTCATCAATCTCAATGTCAATCAACAAACGTCTTTGCTCGTCTACAAAGGCAAAGTCAGGAGAGTAGTAACGGTCGGCAATGGTCGGATGTTTGACTTGAAGATGCGAACGGATCTGGTTGGGGAAATACTTGTCAAGGAAGGTGAGGAAGAACCCTTCCGATAGGCCAGAGGGTGCTGTGCTTTGATTCCCGAATGGTAGCTGTGTCTGGGACAGTGCCTCCATCACCAACTTGTACCGCAGCTGCGTTCTGCCTTCAGGAGTCTGTCTGAGAGTTTCGTTCTCTTGGTGGCGGGCTTTAGCCTGCTGGTACTGTCGAATCTTGGTTTGATGAGCAGCGAGCTTCTTCTCATAGAGTTGAAGTCGCTGGGGGTAACTCTGGCCCTGTTGCCAGACCTGATAACCGATAGTTCCTGCTGCTGCTGAGAGTGCTGCCAATCCCGCCCAGGGATCCACGGTCAGGGCAAGTAACCCACTGAGAAGACCACCTCCCACCGCCTGAATAGTGAGGATCTGAGTCTGTATGGCGACTGGAGGCGATTCAGCCAGGGGTCGAGGCGCAGGGATGCTGAAAGGTTGAGGATCCAGGGATCCCTTGAGTACACTTTCTAATCTTGGGGGGAGAAGAATAACGGGAAAATGACTCATGCTGAGACCCCATGATGCGCATAGTCTATCACTGGGATCCCTGGCTATCCTCTCTCCTTGCCAGTTGATTGGTTAGGTCGTGAGCCAGCTTCTCTAGCTTGAGGTAGGTCAAGTAGTCGATGGGTTGATCAGTTTGTAGCTTTTCCTGAATCTCGGATAAAAGCAGTTGCATCTGGGCAATGATGACTTGAGGTTCTTGTGGAGATTTCATGGGCTAACTTCGAGTAAGCGGATTTGGCCACCAGACCTTTCAGTCATGGGGAGCGTTTATGAAACCGACTCAAGTTTTGGCCAGAGTGGATGCGTTGTTCTCAGAGCGCGGTGGTGGTGAGTACCATGGTGAGGCCGTCACCCAACTTGAACACGCGCTCCAGTGCGCTTGGTTGGCTGAGAAGAGCGGTCATTCACCCAGCCTAATTGTTGCCGCCCTGCTCCACGATGTGGGACACCTCCTCCAGGGCTACGGCGTAGACAATCTCGACAGGAACATTAATGATCGGCACGAGGAAATGGCCTCGCGATTTCTCAGGCAGGCGTATGACCTAGAGGTGACGGAACCGATTCGTCTCCATGTCTCGGCGAAACGGTATCTTGCCGCTGTTCGCTCAGGCTACGGCGAGTTGCTTTCGCCCGCCTCGACCAAGAGCCTCAAACTTCAGGGAGGGCCGATGACCCCCAAAGAGGTTTGTGAGTTTGAACGTGAACCATACTTTGTCGCTGCCGCTGCTTTACGCGAGTATGACGACCGGGCAAAGATTGTTGGGATTGAAACGCCTTCCTATGGCTACTTTCGCAAGTATCTGGTGGCAGAATTGTCGGCTGAGTAATCGGCAGGATCCCAACTGAAGGGGTGATTGGTGCTGGGGATATGAAGGGGATCCATGTAATTAAGATGGAGGGAACTCTACTGGTGAAGCGGCTTGTGGTGTTGCCGGGGCATCGGGTTAGGGTGAGTAGCGATAATCCGGCTTATGAGTCGTTTGTGGTGGATCCCAAGCTTGAGGAGTTCAGGGTGATTGGTAAGGTGGTGGGATCTTTGAGGGCGATTTAGGTGTATTAGGGGACGATTGTTTGATGATCCTGAATGATCAGCAAGTGTAGGGGCCAAAAGATCCAAATTATTTGCCGATGAGAGGTGAGTCAATTCAGGTTGCAGCGGTGGTCACTTCTACCATGCTGATCCATGCACCTAGAGGAAGCTAGAGGGAGACTTGTTTGGGATTGATATGAGGGATCCACCGGAGGATTTTGCTCTGATTGGAAGGGTGCTCTTGTGGTATCAGGGTAATTAGTGTTTGTAAAAGGAAACAGTCCACACCGAAAAGATTGATTCTTGTTTATCAAATATCTATAACTAACAAGGAAACAAGTTGTAACGTGAGGGATGGATCTGGAACTCCTTATCCAATAAGCGTAAAATATACTCGCCTACGTCAAAGGTATTGTAATGTTGACATGTGTATGAGATAGAAGTGAACAATATGGACATGATTGACGCTGATTCCACTCAAATTGGTTTGTTAGGCGGATTTGGTATGGCTGGTGTGACAACATATATCCTAGCGTTAGCTATATGGGCAAAAAGGCAAGGATATCTAAAGAAGCAGTCGGATGATTTAGAACATTTGATGGAAATAGGGAGAGATATTTATTTTGTCGGCAAAGATGAGCTTAGCCCAACCAAGCCATTCATTGAAGATAAAATATATTATTTTCTTGTTAAATTGGAAAAAGAAATATCCATTTTTTCCTTCTTTACGGGCCATTATACTTCTTATCTATCTTTCTGTCTACTCGACTGCTCAAATTATTTCTTTAGAGATCTAAATCCCTCATTCAGGCAAGTTGAATCTGTCGGCAAAGAATTATCGTTTACCGAATTGACAAGCTTATATCGTTATGAATTACCTGTCAACGACCTTGAAACAAATAATTTCATGTTTCTGTTTGACTCTGGAGATTACAGAAAAAATGATATCCTAAATTCGGTTTCAATGAGGCGTTTTTTTGTAGAGCTAGAAGATACAGGAATCCATGGAAAAGGATTGCTATTCTTTTAACTAAATGTGAGAGGCCAGATGTTTGGCTAAATCGAAGTCATCCGGAGATTGTAGCCAGATCAAGATATCCTGAAACCTATAAAGTCATCAGTGAATATGAATCAAAGGACATTATCATAGCAAAATACTTTTGTACATCAGCCCTTGGTGTTATAAATGGATTTGAACCAAATAGCATTAGATTAAAGTCTACCAAATTAGACTTCGTGAAAGACTTTTTGAATTGGAAGCCTTATGGCCTCATGACACCCATTTATTAGCTGCTTACTGGTGAACTCAATAAGCAGCTTTTAAGAATGGAAATGTAGCGAGAACATACCCCATACTTATACTTGAATCCCAGCTTGAGTTAATTCTATATGGACCCGATTGGCATAATCCACTTGATGATTAGCAAGATAAAGCTGATGAGCTTGCTTGTAAGATGAAATCATCTGCTTAGCCAGATCAGATGAATCTTGCTGTCGACGTAAATTCAGACAAACCCAGCCTAAATTGTGCAGAGTTTGTGGATCTTGATGATGAACACGAAGACTTTGCTGAAGGTTAGTTTTGGCTTCTTGCCACTGATTGAGTTGGGCGGAAAGAAGTCCAGCTAGAGCTAGGGATCCGGAGTCACGGGGATTCTGTTGGAGATAGATTTTCAGATTAGCGAGAGCAGGTTCCAGTTGATGATTGTGAGCCTGGGCGAGGCTGAGAGTGTGAAGCACCCAGAGCTGAGCGGATCCCAGTTTTTGAGCTTCATTGAGAGCTTTGATAGCTTCTGTGAATCGAGAATTCGTTGCGAAGTGCCAGCCCAGAAGTGCCCAGGAGACAGGATCCGAGCAAAACTTTTGGGTAAAGTCTTGTATGCAGCGAGCGAAGTCTTGGGATCCTGGGCGAGTAGTTCCGCGTAGGAGGCTGATGGATAAATAGAGGTAGAGTTGAGCCTCAATGTGAGAATATTCATCAGATTGAGAGGCATAATGAAGGGTTTGGCGACAATATCGGATGGTGAGCTTCCAGTCTTCTTTTTGAGATGAAAGATAGGCTTCTAGGGCAAGGATTTCTGGGTTTTGTGGATATTTGCTTAAGAGAGGAGTGAGTTGATTCTCAGCGGGGGCTAGTTGTTGGGTGGCGATGAGTGCCCAGATAAGATTGAGTCGGATCCATAATTCTTGAGGAGAGTATCGGATCCCTTGGGTGAGATTCTTAATGCCATCTGTCCATTGTTTGAGGCGACATTGAGTTAGCCCTAGAATGCCATAAGTTCTCCCGTCTTGGGGGCAAGTTGTATGGCTCTCTGGCAATAGCTTAGGGTAGTCTGGGGATCCGGATTGAGATGGCTATGAACCATAGCTACCTCAATCGCTGCGATGGCTAGTTCGGGGTTGTGGTGTAGGCATTGTTCATAAAGTTGAACGGCATCGGAGAGTTTTTGAGCTTGCACTGCTTCACGAGCGCGCCTGAGAAGGCGGGGCCGACCTTGTAGTTCATCAAGCAACTCTGTCGTGGATTGATAACGTTGACGAGAATCAATTTTTAAACCCTCCATGATAATCCGATCCATCATGGGGCTGATTTCTTGGCGGATTTGCCGTGGTGGGATGAGGGTGTCCTGTTGTAGTCGGGAAATACTATCAGGAGGGGCAATGCCTGTGATGGCTTCATAGAGGGTGGCGCAGAGGGCGTAAAAATCTGTGTATGGCCCCCATTTACTGATTTTGGAGTATTGTTCTGGTGGGGCGTAGCCTGGAGTGACGTATTGGGTTAGATCTTGTGCCACATCGGGTGTAAATTCCCGAGCGGATCCAAAGTCGATGAGAACGGGATCCCTTTGGTCATTGATAATAATATTGTCAGGCTTAATATCTCGATGAAGCAGATTTTGATTATGTGCAATTTCTAAAGCCAGAGCAATCTTAATAGCGTAATTTCTGACAGTTGTTTCAGGGAGATAAGTTTGTTCCTTAATGACCTGGGCAAATGTTTTGCCTTGAATGAACCGCATCACCATGTAAGCGGTATCATTCTCTTGGAACCAGTCATGAACTTCAACGATAGAAGGATGTTGACAAGCTCGGAGATAGGCGGCTTCTTGGCGATAGCGATAGAGAAGTTTCTGTCGCTCTTGAGGCGGGATAGTATGGCTCCAAACCAGTAATTTCCCCTGGCGAGCAGAACGTTCGGGTAGAAGTTCCTTGATGGCAACTGGATAAGGGATTCTTGGAGATCTACCTTTGTAAGTAATACCAAAACCACCTTCCCCCAAAGAATCGACAATCTCGTAGAGTCCATTTTTGAGAGTTGTGCCTGGCGGCAGATGGATGCCGGTGTTGGTTTGAGGCTGAAGTTGATTGCCGCAAACGATGCATTGAATTTCAGTATCAGGATTTTCTGTGAGACAACTGGGGCAGGTAATGGTCATGATTTTTAACTCCTTTGGTTAAATTAGTTTAGATATCGGTAGGAGTGCAAGGATTTGTTCCTTGACTAGACCTATCGTATTTAGGCATTTCCTATTGTGGTTTTAGGTTCCAGAAATTTGCGGATTTCTTCTTCAGAAATCTCATCATTCATATCTCCTCCCATTTTCACAGTTTGCCCTTAGAACCCATTTTGACGGTTTTCC
>JAAUUM010000155.1 GCA_012031565.1 Synechococcaceae cyanobacterium SM2_3_2 | reverse complement strand
AGATCAATGCAGAGGGCTATCAGCACAAGAAGATTGATGATGCCATGCAGTACCGGGAAGACCTCAATGGTGATGAACCGTTCTAAACCTCAGCGATGAGTCACAGCCCTGCCGAAAGGTGGGGCTTTTTTTATTTTGGGTCTTGCTGTGGCTGTCAGCATCTTCCCGTGGGATCCGTCAGTGGCTCCACTCCCTGTCTGGCTATGGTCGGCACACCTTCTCTATCTCAGTGCCGTCCCTTTGGGGTGGGTCACTCCGCCTCATCAGGGTGACGGTCGGTTCGGCTCCCGTTGGTTCAGGAATAAAGGAAAGACTTCATTCAGGGTGATGTGAATGGAGAAAACACTATGCCACGCAAGATTCAAACCCAGCCTGTAAAGGTTCTCTCTCAGGCCGATATTCTCCAGTATTGGGGATCCGAATATCGCAAGGCCAAAACCATTGGTGATGAGGCCAGGGCCAGCGCCGCGTACATGGCCATGATTAAACTCTCCCCTCCAGCTCAGGGATCCCATTGATGAATAGCTCTGTGTGCAAAGGCTGGTTAGGCTCCGTGGGTTAAGGGTTCCCACTTGGTAAAGCAGCACGAAAAGGAGAGCTACAGTGACCAACATCTATTACGCCCCTGACGAGACAGTCAATTCCGAGTACGAAGAAAAGCTCCAGCAGTTAACCGATCTGCTCGATGTGTTTCAGTCCGCCCCCAGACGGATCCGTGAAGAAGTCTCAGACCTCATCTCCATCTACCTGGAAGTTGAAGATGATTAGAGATCCGTTCTTGCCAGTTCTCAGTCTTCGGGATGATGCCACACCCACCCCGGTCAAATTCTATGGGAGAGGTTCCCCGTAGTGTCTCGCGGAGGAACTGATAGAACTCCCCCTGATTGAACAGCCGTTGAAAGGTGCCCCACCGAGTTAGCCATCCATCGGAGTAGGGGCACACCCTCACCAGTGCTCTATCCCGCCGTACAGTCACCATCAGGTAATCAGTCACCAGTGACCAAGCCCGCTGCAAGGCTTCCTGCCTCTCATCTGGATCCCCAATGCAGTCCAGGACAAAGTTCAGCACCACCACATCTGATTCCACCAAGGGATCCCCTGCCCGCCAGTAAGGATCCCATCCCTCTACCTCAAAGCCTCTCTCCCTGAGAAACTGCACATCCAATCCCTGTCCACAGCCATAGTCGAAAACACTCTGAGAGGGATCCAATAATCCCAACTCAATCAACCGCTCTATTGGAGCTGATAACTTCTGCCACTGTGCCCGTGCCGACCGTCCCGGATTGAGTTGCACCCATGTTCTACCACCTCATCAATGCCGTCCTACCCTGACTCTGCACACAGCGCATCCTAGCTAAAATGCGGTATCCTCTCGCATCAAACCCAATGTTCAAATCCCTCATTGCTAAGCACTTCCAGAATTAAGGGATCCTTCCTGATGGGATCCTGGCCCAGGTCTCAGAAGCTCTCCGTCTTGATGAATGCCCCTACGACTACGACATCGAATGGCAGGTCATCAACAACCAGCTCACCCCCGTCTTTGCCTGCTACGACCACAAGACAGTCTCCTGGATCCAGCAGCATCGCAGCACCCTACGCTGGTATGCCAGCCAGTTCATGAAAGCTCCCACCATCAGGATCCAGACTCAGGAAGCTGCCTAGAACTCAACTTAGTTGACTTGTCCTTGTTGATGAAACTGCTAGGCTCTGACCAGGATCGCGGCCAGGGACAGCTCAAGACTAGTTGGCTTGGCTCCGTTATCACTGAGAAGGTTGAGTTCATCAGTAGCCTGGATCAAGCTGGTTAGAAACTCTGGCTCAGAAAGGTTGGCCGTGTTTCCATCGGTGTACTCTCTCAGCAGTTTCTGGACTGACCTCTTCTCCTTCCATGCGTTGAGCTTCTTGAAGGTATCTTTGACCATGAATCGGCTCACGCCTTCTGGGAACGTATCCAATGCTGTGATCCGCCTCTGGATTCTACTGATACGCTCGGAAGTGACTGTGACATTTTCAAGAGTCTCAGGCTGGCTGAGTTCCAGGGCTAGATGGCGCTTGAGTTCAACCAGCCTTTCATAGAGTGTCTGAGCACAATTGAGTAAGTGGCGCGCAGAGAAAATATCCCCAGCCTCTGGAGTCTTGAAGGCAGTGGCGATGGCAATACCGTATCCATCCCGTTCCCCTGTTTGGTCATTCCAGAAGATCAGGCGTTGCTGCTCTGGGATGGGTTTGCCGTTGGGATCGAAGTATTGCAGCGTAAGACCCACTAGCCCGGTAGGTTCGTTGGTCTCACCCAGGTGACGACCTAGGGTGATTGGATTTGCCTGATAATCTTCTCCTAAAGCATCGATTCGCTTGCTGAGTTCCTCACTGTGAAGGATCTCGTTCTGGGTATAGAGATCGGAGTATGCTTCCTGTTTCTGATAACTAACTTCTTGGACGTTAATTTGCTCCATTTTGCGGGCTTTGACCAGGCTCTGGAGAAAGTCGGCATAGCCTGGAAGGACTTCATCATCAAAGAAAGTGTCTCCATAGACGGATGCCCCCATGCGCTCTGTGGTGTTGACGCGCTGAATTTGACCTTCGGAAGTGATGAGATCCTCTCCGACTAGCTTCTTGTTGAGGTTGTTGAGGCGGCTGGCTTGACGGAGCAACTGGCTTTCACTGTTGGCATAGAAGACGGTGATTTTGTCAGGTTGGTGTTGCTTGGGCCGATCAATACGACCGATACGCTGCTCCAAAACCATTGGGTTCCAGGGCAGGTCAATGTTGATGAGGAAGTCTGCATCCTGAAGGTTTTGTCCCACGGAGAGGGTTTCCGATCCAATCAACACAGAGAGCTCTTCTTCTGCGGTGGGCCTGTCATCTGTTTTCCTACAAGTGGCTGCGGGGGCAAACAGGCGAAAGAGTTCTTGGCGCTGGAGGCCGGTGCGTCTGCTTTTGCCTCGGACTGAGTTGTTAGGAGAAAACCGTATGGGAGATCCTTGATCGGGGAAATACCACTTAGTGGATCCCATAGCGATGCCGACACCTTTGCTAGAGATTCTCTCATTGCGACTCATATGAAGGAAGTAGTCGATCACAGTGTCTGAGAAGGCTGAAATCAGCAACACCTTCTGACCCTGGCTGACCAGTTCCTGCACCTTCTGAGTGACCTGCTCCCGTTTGTGATCGGTTAGAAACTCAGCAGCTAGAAGCGATTGGATCTGATCCAACTGACTTAGATCGGTTTCACAGTGGGTCAAGATAAGCAGGTGAATCTCAGTCGCTCTAGCTGGATCCTTTCGGAGGGCCTCTGTGTAGATGTCGATGGAGCGGCGGAGTTGTTGCCGTCTCTGTTCTTGCTCCTGCTGATCCTCTTCTTCGTCTTCATCCTCTTCTTCATGATTTTCATCCCAAGCTTCTTCTTTGTAGTCATCAAAGGTGTTGGGTTTTGGGGGCTTGGCAAATCCATAGTGGGTGAGGAGAAACTGCTTCAAGCCATCAGCATCAGGGGTGATCTCCTCCAGTCGCTCTTGCATCTCGACGATGCGGTTGCGGAAGTTGCTAATGGTGCGTCTGAGGGCGTACATGCTGGACTCAGCCCGCTGGAGGAAAAAGCGGCGCTGGTTTTGCAGTAGACTTCGCTGCTCTACACTGCCTGAGAGATAACGGATTGGGTCGGCAAAAGGGATATACAGGCTGGACTCAAATTGAGTAAAGATTTGTTCCAAGGCTTGCTCGGTGCCGGACTCAAACTGGACAGGGAGCCACTCAGCCTCTCTTCTGGCATACACATTCAGATCGGGGGTGGCGTCTCTTAACATTTGGCGGGTGCGCTGAAGAAAGATCTCCCGATAGGTGCGACGGAAAAGCGGGGTATCGTCTGTGAAGTTCTCCACTCCAATCTCTCGGTGCTGGAACCATTGCGCCAGCTCAGGTGGAAATCCGAGATCGGTGAATCCTTCTGGACGACTGAGGAAAGGGGAGAGGATGTTGTAGATGTCCTCCCGCCGGTTATTCCAAGGGGTTGCAGTTAGGAGGAGGAAGTGGCGCTGGCGGTTGTTTTTCCGATCCATCTCCTGAATTTGGAGGCAAGTTTTGTGAATGCGGTTGTTGTAGTTGCGGATGCCCTCATGAGCCTCATCGATGATGACGAGATCCGGGCCTCCGTAGCGATTGAAATCATCCAGAAAGCCGTTACCTTTGCGGCTCATGAGGTTCTTGTTGTAAAGCTCATATTCGTTAGATCGGAAGTTCAGTTCTTCCATCTCCCTATCCCAGTTGGGGAAGAGTTTCTTGGCGGCGACAATGGCAATCTTGGCCTGTCCCTTTTGCAGGCGATAAAGTCGGGCGGCGGCGGCGGCTAGGCGGGTTTTGCCCAAGCCGACAGCATCGGCACAGACGGCGACCCCAAAGTCTTGCATAACTCGGAGACAGTGCTGCGCTCCTGACTTCTGGTGCTCGTAGAGGATGCCGTTGTTGACTAGCTCATCAAGTAGATCGCTGCGTTCGACTCGGAACTGACGGGGGCGCTGCTGGGCAAGCCAATACAGAAAATCCTCTGGTTTGCCGTGATTGCCTGAGAGGATAAGCTCTACAGCTTCCTTAAAGCCCACTATCTCCTCAAATTCAGGGATCCCTAGACCTGGAGAGACTTGGGCAGGAGATTTGGACTTAACTGTATAGGTGCCGGTCGGGGTCTTGAGGATGAAAGGTTTGAGAGGCTGTGGGGGGTGATCAGGATCGATGGTGATTTCTCCCTTGAGGCGAGTGGGATCCTTCTCCTGGATATCCACTTGAACTAAGGGATCATCTTCAATTTCGATGTGGTCTATCTGGTCAAGTTTCTCTCCTGTCATCTCGAAAGGGGTTGTTTCCCCTGGGATAAATTCGTCAGGCGCAACCGTGTCGATTTGGGGTTGGTTGAGGTGTTGGCGGCGCTCCCGCTCTTGCAGGACTTGCTGAAGGAATTCAAGGGTCAGATCAAATGCCAGCTCGCTATTTTCCCACTCAGCGTCGAACTGTTGGATGCTCTCCAAGATCATGTCCCGGTCGGCATTGTTCTGGTGGCTGTAGAAAAAGGTAATGCTCTCGGCGTTGCGGGTATGGGCGGCGCGGGTGAAGTTGTCGGATCCTTCATGCAGGATGTGATTATCAAAACTGTCGGTGAGGATGCCTGTCTTCTTATGGTAGATAGAGCGGCTTTGTTCCATTCTGATCAGCTTGATGGAGAGAAAGCCAAGGCGTACCAGACCAGCCAAGATGCCTGTGCTATTGAAGGCGTGCTCCTCTAATCCCTGTAGAAACTCCCTCAGGGTGAGGCGAATAAAGTCAGCACGATAGGCCGGATCATAGAGTTTGGCTAGGGCTTGGGCATCAGACTTGCGGTTAAATCCCTGCCAGTCCATCAGGAGTCGGATCTGACCTTCGGCTTCGATGATGGAGCGGAGGGGCTCTTCGTAGAGTTTGAGAACTCCACTGTCAAAGAAAGCTGTGGAACGACGGTAAAGAGTGGTGCGCTCCAGGATCCGATTCACAAAGCTGTTGTATTTGTCAGCATCTTCAGGCAAGGTGAAGCGTCGGCGCAGGCTGCTCAGTCCCAGAAAGCTGTTGGACTGGAGGGCAGCTTCTTTTGTGGTGCTGACTTTCTTGAGGAACTTCTCGATGATGCTGAGCTTAGCGGTGCGGAGCAGGGTATTAGAGGGCAAATCCTGATTCTGACGGGAAGTGTACTCTGTGATGGTGGCTGAACCAGGATCCACTCGCAGCAGCTTGTGGTCGGAGTGTTTGTCGCCAAAGCCTAAAAAGCTAGCTAGGTTTTTGAGTAAACTTTCAGCCTCGCGGTGGCGAAAAAGGATCCAGTATTGGTTATCAACTCCGCGTATTGGGGATCCGATGGGCAGATAGTGGGGGCGTTGACGGCGGATCAGATCCTGGAAGACAGATTCCAGGTTGGGAGTGAGTTTCTTAGGATCCCTGCTGATGGGGGTAACTCTGGAAGAGGAAGAACCGTTGGAGCTGACGGGGGAGCCTCCATTGTTAGGATTCCAGGGCTGTACCTGATCTGATTCCAGAGTGGTGACTGCAACTGTGCGACCTGCCTTGATAAACTCTACTTCGTAGGCTTCTCCCTGATCATGGACTAAAACGATGGTGCCTCTGTCCCCTGCTTTGAGGCCATAGTTGGGGAGATCGGTGGTGAGTGTAATGAGCTCGAGTTCTTCCATCATGTCTCTACTCAGGATCAAGGGGATACGCTGTCACTAACCGTGGTGTCTCCTCGCCATTACGGATAAACCAAACACTACGGAGGTTGGGGGTGCGGCCATCAGCGGCCTGGAGTGAACCCTCGATGACATACCTTGTCCCGTGTTCGGTTGGCTCGATCTTAACGACTTCATGGCTGTTTGCGTGATCATAGAGGGCATTGATCAGTTTCACAGGTGCGTCCAAGGAGAATCCGAACTTCATAAAAAATTGAGCTTTGCTACTACCGTCAGGATGCCCCAGGCAGAGGAGATAATTGGTGATCTTTGCGGGGGCGATGATGACCTGATCAGAGCTAGGAAGTTTCACGTCAACATCACCTCATCACGAAGACCCCTCATAAGATTCAGCTTGTTCCAGAGCTTCGCCAGAAATATTAGTATTGTCCTCGGGGAAATTCTGATTGTCGTTATTGGAACCTGCAAAGAAGGGTGTTTCAGATTCAGCCTGCTTGTAATGGTTCCGCAAAATAGTCCTTTCCTCATAGCGCTTGTTAGTTGTACGTAACTGATCGGATAAACGCATTAGAGGACTGGACAAACCCATTAGAGGACTGATTAGTCTAGAAGGAGTGGTCTTTCCTGAAGTATCACCACCTTCTAAATCCTCAGGCGTTGGGACAGTGTGAATAGAAACCAAAGGTTGCCGTTGTTCATAAGGGAGCGGAAAGTCAGGGTTAAGGTCACGAAATCCAGACAAAGCTAGTATCATATATCCATAAAATCTACATAAAAAGACCATGTCGTTAAATGATTTCTCCTGCTCTTCCTTCGATCGCCCTCCACCAGGACTTGTCAACCAGTCAGGATGAGCATTGCGGTTTCGCAATCTTGAGAAGACTTTCGAGGCTTCATTACAGCGTTCTTTCCAGTCTTTGTTGAGGTAGTTTGTCCGGAATCTAGATGTACCGCCAGAGACCTGATATTTATCATCACTCGTTGGTCTGTTATCTAGAGTTCTCAATGCTGCTTCGAGGATAGTGGATATCAGTAGCTCCTGAGCTTGCCAAGTTTTTTGTTGACAGGATTCAACGACCTGACGAAACATATTCCTACAGATCTCTGTCTGAAGATTCTCATCAACAAAGACTTGAATCATCTGCACTATAACTTGTCTTTTGAATCCAGGATGAGAGCCAAAAAGAGAGAATACGCCCAGTTTTGACACTGCCCTATTCTTGATGATCTCAGTTGTCTTATATCCCTCTCTCTCCATCTCCCTATACATGAGCCAGATTGTCTGACCATAGAGGATCGAAAGAACATCCTGAATAGCCTCAGACAACTTCCATGCTCTTGCCTTATCAAAACTTGACTTGGGAACCTTCCAGCAAACAAGCAAGTGGTTTTGGTCAATATAGCGGGCGGTGATCTCAAATTTGGTTTCGTCTTTATATCGAATCCCTGATTGAGATTGGCGAAGTAGGAGCTCATCACCTGCAATAGTGTCATTTCTCATGGCATCTGGGAGCTTTATTCCTCCACCTGTTTTGTATAGAGCAGCTCCCTTCCATAAGGTTTCATCGACTGCTGCTAATGAAGATTCACAAGTGATAAGCGAGTGGGTTGACACCGACAGCAATTGGCTGTTTTGCAGCTGGAACCTATCAAAGATGAGCGTGTTTGGAGCAATTGCCCAGTCCAGGCCTCTTGGCATGAGGCGTATGTTGACTAGATCCTCTTTTTCGACAAGATGCTTGGCTCGTAGTTCTATTGTCTGAGGTTGATTTCCTTTATCGAGAAAAGCGTCTATGTGAAAACCTACCTTAGGATCCCAGGTCATGATTCCGTGGCCGCGATGACGGATCCCATCAAGATCAAACCAGAGGTCATCAAGTATATATTTCCTTCCCTGAAAGTATTCTTCGGGTTTCATATCTACCTCAGAGGTGAGTTTCTTGGGATCCCTGCTGAGAGGGGCAACTTTAGGAGTGGAGGAGGAACCGTTGGGGATCACGGAAGATCCTCCGTTGTTTGGATCCCAACGTTTGGCTTAATCTGACACTAGTCTAGTGTGTTGACTGCAACGGTGTGGTCTACCTTTACGGATAAACCGAACACTAGAGATTTTAGGGGTATGACCATCTTAGAGTAGAACTTTAATGATTTTAGGGTTGTGATTCTTCATTCATTGATTTTTCAATCTCTAATAATCTATCAGCAACTTGATTGAATCCATGGATTAACTCAAACAGACATATAGCCCAATACATTATCTCTTGCAAAAAGATTAATCTCTTCAATGGAGATAAGATGGAAGCCGACTGAACAATTAAGATGCAGTCGTCTATCAATTTTACGTTATCAAGAATTTCTTGGTGAAAACTATTGTATGTTATCATTATGTGACTATATTGACCCTGGAGTTTATTTCGATAAATACTAACTTCTTGTTTCTTATATGTTTTAGCCAGTGAATATATACAAAAACCTGACCAGATCCAAACCGTATCAATTTGAAATATTGAAATCCATATATCTCTCTTTTGATCTATCATTGAAAGTGAAATATTTCTTATTGTTCGGTTTAAATCGCTAATGTGCCTCATGAGATGATTAA
>JAAUUM010000154.1 GCA_012031565.1 Synechococcaceae cyanobacterium SM2_3_2 | reverse complement strand
ATGGCAATTGGCAGGACAATTTTCGTCTTTATGCAGAGGCATTGGGGCACTCTGATGAGGCAGAGAAACAGTTACAAGACTATCAAGATCAAGTTCAGCAGCTAAGCAACTTGATTGGATCCCCGTCAGCCCTCCAAGTTTCGGTGATTACACAATCTGGGGATAGTCTGGGATCGTACACCACGGGAAGTTTTGCTGGAGCTGTCTTGCAAGATGTGGGTTTGGCTCGTAATCCAGCACAGGTTCAATCTGATCGCTTTGCCATCCAACTCTCGCAAGAGCGATTGGACACTATTGATGGAGATCTTCTTTTTTTGATTCACACATACCATCTAGCCGATAGTGTTTCTCAATCTGACTTTGTGGCAGATCCCCTATGGTCACAACTAGCGGTGGTGCAGCAAGGGGGAGTTTGCGAGGTGAATGGGGCAGTGTGGATAGCGGGACGAGGGATCTTGGCAGCACAGCAGATTTTGCGGGACGTGGAGAAATGCTGGAGACAGGTTGCCCAAAACCAAACTGAATAGGCAAGGCTAAGTGAGGGAAGGATCCAGGATATAATGCAAATTACTTGCAATAAACTGACTTTTCTTTAATCACTGTCCATGACGCATATCCTCAGCCAAGCAGACTACTGGGACTTATTTCAACCGCCTCTAGTGATGCTCTCACCGGATCCTGATGATGTTACTTGGCAGTATCCGCCACAGTTAGGCCAGGGATCCCTGCGAGAGATCACAGTTCGGCAGGATTTGTGTGTTCATATTCTTCATTGCCAAACTAACCAGCCCCTTAAAATTACGAGTCAAGATCGTCCCCATCCCATAGAACTGACATTTGACCTATTAGGAGCCTGTCATTGCTTTTATGGTAGTGGCATGGCCCCTGCGGACGATAACCAAGAGAGCCCGGATCAGGCTAGTTACACCCTATCGATTCACCTTGAGCCTGATCTACTCAAAACCTGGTTACAAGGGTCTGAATCGACATTATCCCAGATAGACCTTTTATTTCGTGCTGTTGATCAGGTCTATTTCACTTGGGATCAGCCCACATCTGTTGAGATGCAAATGATTGTGCATCAGCTCTTACATTGTCCCTATCAGGGATCCATTAAGCGAATGTATTGGGAAGCAAAGATCCTAGAATTGATGACTTTGCAGATTGATCATCTTTTAGCCTATCTTGCTCGACAACAATCTAAATCAGAAAAACATCTATTAGCTGAAGATATTGAACGGATCTATGAGGCTCAAAGGATATTAATCCAGGAGGCTCAGGATCCCCCGTCTTTGGTCAAATTAGCTCATCAAGTGGGTCTGAATGATTACAAGCTGAAAGTAGGCTTTCGACAGGTATTTGGGACGACTGTTTTTGGATATCTAAATCAATATCGGATGGAGCAGGTGCGACAGCTTTTAGAATCCGGAGAGATGAGTGTGAGTGCTGCGGCACATCGGGTTGGGTATTCAAGCCTGAGCCATTTTACGACTGCGTTCCGCAAGCAATTTGGCGTCAATCCCAGTGCCTACCGAAGATTACATCAAGCTAGTTATTGAAGCGTTTTCGTAAATCTCTCATGCTCCGGAGACTGGATCCCTTGCTGGAGGACACTCAAGACCTGGGTCATCTCATCTTGCAGCAACGCATTCACATTGAGCCATAAGCCCGGAAAGATAGTGCTACAAAGGATCCCATTTTCATCTGGAGCCTGCTCAATATACTCATCTTCGATTAGCTTGAACCAAGTTAGTTTTTGATCCAAGACTTGCCAGACGATATACTCTTGAACTCCATTGCGACGATAAGCCCTTTTTTTGTCAAATAAATCATTTGAGACACTACTGGCGGCTACTTCTGCCACAAGTTCCGGTGCCCCTTCAATGTAGCCGTCTTCACTGAGGCTAGATTGTCCGCCTAACGTCCCATCAATCAACAAAACAGCATCTGGCTGAGGCTCATTGTCGAGATCTAACCTCACGGTTGGATTATCTCCCATCCTGACTCCTGGAGTGAAAGCGGCATACGTACCCAGCCAAGTCATCAGTTGACCATGCGGTTCAGCATGAGGTCGGAAGCGAAGCGGTGAAGCCATAAAAACAACTCCTTCGATCAGTTCTGCTTTTTTGATATGGGGCATAGCATGGTATCGCCGCTCGAACTCGCTGCGGGACAGATGATCCCCGCTTTCTAGGGGTGGGATGGTGGTTGAAGGTAGTGTCTGAGTCATCGGGATCCCTCCGCTCGATCAGTTTTAGGAGCTGGGCTTAGCCTAACAAACCCCCATCATGATTCCTTGAGCCCCAAAAGATCCGGCTGAGGTCAAAAGAGATCCGCCTAGGGTCAAAACAGGCTTGGATCCCAGCGGTCAACCCTAGTACATTTATTGAGAATTATTCTTGCAATGGGCTTGGGAGTCAGCAACGCATGAAAGGCATCTACGGGATCCCAGCAGCATTGGTCTTAGCGGCTCACCCCCTTATTATGGCTGAGATGGTCTTTGCTCAAGCCTCTCCCACGGTCGTCACCGGGTTCCAGGTGCAAACGACCGCTGACGGGATCCAGATCGATATCGAAACTCAGTCGGGATCTGCCCCCAACTTCTTGCCACCAAGTCCTAACTATCGCAATGTCTTGGTGGTAGATCTACTAGAGGCTGAGTTGAGCGAGGGATCCCTCTCTCAGTCCAACCCTGCCCCAGGGATCCTGTCGGTGAATGTGGATCGGCGCACGGATGACAGTGTGCGGTTGACGATTATTGGTAGTGAGCAACTTCCACCCGTGAATGTGCAGGCAACAGATCCTGGGGTGGTGGTGAGTTTAGGGGAATCCCAGGTTCCGGTGGCCGTGGTGGCGACTCCCATGCCCACGGTGGATCCCACGCCTATAGTGAGTCAGCCGGATCAGGATCCCACCCCTGCACCGGAAGTGCCGGACTTGGAGTTGGAGGAGATTACCGTTACAGCAGATCGACCTTTTGCCCCCAGTCAATCTACAACAGTCACTAGAACCAATACTCCGCTGAGGGATACTCCTCGCTCAGTTCAGGTGGTGCCTCGACAAGTATTAGAAGACCAACAAATTAATAATCTTAGAGATGTAGTTCGTAATGTCAGCAGCGTACAGCAAGGCAACAGCTTTGGAAACACCGGTGATCGATTCATCATTCGGGGCTTTACCCAGTTTAATAATTTACGCAATGGACTGCGAGTAGATGCATTCCCAAATGGCTTCTCTGAAACAAGCAACTTAGAGAGCGTAGAAGTGATAAAAGGCCCCGCTTCAATTTTGGCAGGAGATCTAGAGCCTGGTGGCATCATCAACTTAGTAACGAAGAAACCACTAGCAGAACCTTTCTATCAACTTGAAGCCAGGGTTGGTAGCAGGCAATTATTTCGCCCCTCAATTGATTTATCAGGACCACTCACAGATGATGGAAACATTCGATACCGTCTAAATGCAATGTATGAGACAGCTGAAAGTTTTCGTGCTTTTGATCAGGAAATCGAACGATATTTTATTTCGCCTAGTCTTGAATTTCGATTGGGCGAAAATACTACCTTTCTGTTTGATGCAGAATACTCAAATGACACACGACCTTTTGACCGAGGAATAATTGCCAAAGGGGGTGCAGTTGCAGATATTCCCCGTGAGCAAATTTTGGGTGAACCTGACGATGTATCTGAAGTTGTAAACTTTTCTATTGGCTATGATCTGCAACATCGTTTCAATGATAATTTATCAATTCAAAACATTTTCAGATATACTCTGTCGGACTCTTTTGATTATCGAGCTGAAGCCCTTAGCCTTGATGAAGAAACTGGTATTTTAGAGCGTAATTTTCGCTCCAATGATGACTATGCTGAGAATTATGCGTTTCAGACTAATCTAAATTCTGAATTTCTGACGGGTTCTATTAGCCATAACCTTCTAGTTGGCTTTGACTATTTACGAAGTATTTATGGAGGAACTCAAAGTCGTCTGCCAGATGGAATGACCCCTTCTTTAGACATCTTTAATCCACAATACCGCACCACTCCTCGCCCCAGTTTAGGTGAGTTAACTAATGTAGACAGAGATGATTTCAATACTGAAGATCGATATGGTTTTTTAGTGCAGGATCAAATCAGATTCTCAGATAACTTAGTCGGATTGATTGGCGGACGCTACAGCACCTATAGCGCTAGATTTACTGACAAACAGTCTTCTGAAACCTTTCCTCAAGATGATGATTCTTTTAGTCCTTCATTGGGCTTGCTTTATCAGCCTACTGACGAACTTTCTATATATGGCAATTTTGTGCGCTCGTTTATCTCAACTTTTGCAACACAAGAAGACGGAACTCCTCTTGGGCCTGAAATAGGTGAACAATTTGAACTTGGGGCAAGAGCAGAACTGTTTGATCAGCGACTAACTGCCACACTTTCAGCCTATCAAATCACCAAAAAGAATGTTGCCACAGAAGACATAGAAAACCCTGACTTTAGTGTACCCCTTGGAGAAGTGAGGAGTCGTGGCATTGACCTGGACATTGTCGGAGAGATCATGGCTGGGTGGAATGTGATTGCGTCCTACGCCTTTACTGAAGCTGAGATTACTCAAGACAACAGTGGGCTAGAAGGCAATCGTTTGGTTGGAGTTCCCTACCAAAGTACTAGTTTTTTCTCAACCTATGATCTTCAAAGTGGTAATTTAGAAGGTTTAGGTTTTGGACTTGGAGTTTTTTGGGTGGGCGATCGTCCTGGAGATAATGCAAATTCTTTTACGATAGACAGCTTTACTCGAGTAGATGCTTTAGTTCGCTATGCACGCGATAATTGGAGAGCTACACTCAGTATTCAGAATTTGTTTGATGAGAACTATCAGTTGACGGGATTTAGCCGATTCTCCAACCCTGGTGAACCTTTGACAGTGTTGGGATCCTTCTCAATGGAGTTTTAAGTCATGAGACGTTTAATAAGTCTTTATTTTCGAGGCTTTATATCGGTACTGCTCATCCTTTCTTTAACAGTTGCCTGTGGTCATGGTCGTTCTGAAAACCAGCAGAAAAGCACTATTGAGTCAAGCTCACAGACTGCCACTCAGATGCGCATAGTCACCCATGCTATGGGTGAAACTAGAGTACCTTTAAACCCTAACCGAGTTATGGCTTTAGGTGTTTTAGATTATGTGCTATCTCTGGGAGTCAATCCAGTTGGCAGTACTGACACCAATGAATCTTATTTAGTAGATAGATCTAGAGGTATTGCTACTATTGGATATCAAACACAACCAAACATAGAAAGTGTTTTGGTTTTGAGTCCAGATCTGATTTTAAGTTCTAATGATTGGATAGATTCAACAACATACTCAGCACTCTCACAGATTGCTCCTACTGTTTTATCTAGTCGTCGTTATGGAAGTGATTGGAAGTCCATTTTTTTCACTCAAGCTGAGGCGTTAGGAAAGATAGATGAGTATGAAGATTACATGGAAAATCACCGGGCTCGAATAGAGAGTTTTCAACAGCAGATGGGGGATCGTCTTAGCAAAACTCAAGTTTCAATAGTGCGAGTATATCCAGATAAAATCAATCTTTATTTCATCGACTCATTTTGTGGTTCTGTTTTGAGAGATGCTGGCCTATTACGCCCTCCATCGCAAGATTTGAATGCAGAACAAGCGTTTGCCAAGGGGGGCAACTATATTCAAATGTCTATTAGTAAGGAGGTCATAGAACAGGCAGACGGAGATATCATTTTTGTATTCACTTTTGGATCCACTGAGGAAATTGAACTTAGTGCTGATGCGGCATATGAGCAGTTGCAAGTAGATCCGCTATGGTCAAGGCTGAGTGCCGTTGAACGAGGGAAGGTTTATCGAGTCCCTGACTACTGGATTGGAGAAGGACCGCTTGCCGCTAATTTGGTTCTAGACGATCTATTCAAATATCTAATTGACGAATGGGAAGATTAATGTCTAAGACCATCCTCACCATCTGCACATCCTGCAACCAAGCCGACCACAAAAAGCAAAAGCCCAGTCAGGGATCCTTTCGTTTTGATTTAGGAAGGCGATATGCCAAAATAGAAGCATCTATCACAGGAGCAAAGAATAATGGATTCGCTCGTGATTAACGACCTCGGACAACTGGTAATCCCCCAACGGATCCGAGAAGAACTTGGTCTATACCCTGGAGTAACCGTTTCTATCCAAGTTATCGATCAGACATTGCAGATCAGACCCTTAAAAACATCTGACTCCCCAATCGATATTATTGAAAGAATGAGTGGAAAAGCCACTTCTGGACTAACCACCGATGAGATCATGTCTTTGTCTCGGCATGACTAATGTACCTTATTGATAGCAACATTATACTTGATATTCTGACTCAGGATCCCGTTTGGTTTGAGTGGTCATCTAGTCAGATTAGATCATATTTGGAGAAAGGATCTTTAATCATCAACCCAATCATTTATGCCGAAGTTGCGATGGGTTTCTTAGATGTAATTGGTTGCGACCAAGCGATCCCCCAGTCATTCTTTCGGCGGGATCCACTTCCTTATCAAGCAGGATTTTTGGCAGCTCATGCTTATCTAAGCTATCGACGTCGCGGCGGGATCCGTACTTCCCCATTGCCAGATTTTTATATTGGTGCTCACGCCAGTGTTGCTAACCTATGCCTAGTTACAAGAGACGAAAACCGTTATCAGACCTATTTCCCCACCTTATCACTGATCATTCCTGACTAAGATCATGCCCAAAACCATTCTCTCCATCTGCACATCCTGCAATCAAGCTGATCACAAAAGGCAAAAGCCCAGCCAGGGATCCCAACTTCTCGCTCAAGTGGGATCCTTGATTGGGGATCCCGATTTTGCGATTCAGCCCGTTGGCTGTATGTGGACATGCGACAAAGCCTGCTCCGTTGCCGTCACCAGTCTGCACAAATGTACTTGGTACTTCACAGAGTTACCACCAACAGAATCCGCTGCTGCTTTGGTGGATTTTGCCCGTTTGTATCACGAGAGTCCTGATGGATCTGTAGACTGGAAAGAATTTCCTGAACCCTTAAAACAAGTTGGAGTGATTTGGATCCCAGGGATCCCGGCTATCTCCGAGTCAGCATCAGGATACTAAAACTCACCGCCTTACCTTCCAACAGGTCAACCCCAAAATACAGGGGATCCCAGGAGTGCGGTCATGATCCCAACCGGCAGTTCTTGTGGGCGTAACACCAATCGTCCTGCCACATCTGCCACCAACAACAAGATGGATCCCAAAACTGCCGAATAGGGAAAAATCCATCGATAATCCACCCCCACCAGGATCCGCACCACATGAGGAATCACCAACCCCACAAAACCAATTGGCCCTGCCAAGGCCACCGAGGATCCCGCTAACAAAATCACCACAATAGCAGCAGAAAGTTTTACCCAACCAGTGCGTTGACCCAGCCCCTGGGCAATATCATCCCCCAGACTGAGGGTGGTGATTTGTTTGCTTAACAGGAAAGCCGCACCCAAACCCACCATCAAATAGGGCGCACCCTGAAGCACCATATCCACATCCCGTCCGGCCACGGATCCCGCCAGCCAAAAGCGAATCTCCTCCAAAGTCCGCTGACTGAGCAGCAGCATTCCTGTGGTCACCGATGACAAAAAAGCCGTCAGCGCTGCCCCCGCAATGGTCAACTTCAGAGGGGTGAGACCCCCACGACCCACGGATCCCAAGGCATAGACAATCACCGCAGCCACCCCAGCGCCCGCAAATGCGGCCCAGGTGGTAACCGATAAAGGCTGGGATCCCAGCAAAAAAGTTATCCCCACCACCGCCAATGCCGCCCCTGCATTGATGCCTAGGATCCCTGGATCCGCCAGCGGATTGCGAGTTAGACCCTGCATTATCGCCCCTGCCACCCCCAGAGCTGCCCCCACGGACAATGCCACCAAAGAGCGTGGCAACCGCACGGTACGAATGATCAGATGCTCAGTCGAGTTATTGAAATTTACAAGTGATTGCCAGACTACCCCTGGCGAGATATCCGCCGCCCCTAACCCCAGGCTAAGAACCAAACACAGAGCAAGGATCCCGCTCAAAAGCATAAGCCCAGAGGCTAGTCGAAACGACTGAACAGGAATCGGAGTGGCTGAGGCATTCATGGGCGCAAAAGAATCTCAGAGAAATGAGAGAGAAAACTACATTACACAACTAAGAGTTATTGTCAGTAAACAAGCTTTCCGGTAGGATGACATTCTTGAGGGTCATTTGCAAGAGGCTTTAACTTTAATGGCATCAATCCCTGGTCTAGGATGCTGATTGAATCCCCGCCTGTTGTGACAGATCCGCCTCGGATCTTGAAGGTTTATCGGATCCTGGAGACTTATTATTGGGGTCAGGAGAAGCTTTATGCTGCCTTGGGGCGCTTTTGGCTAGAGTTAACCCTGTGGAGTCGGATCCAGGATCCCCGGTGTTTGGGCTGGAGTCAGCATTATCTAGAACAGGCATTAGTGGCAAGCTGTTGCTGCACACAGATTTCACTAGCTCGCGCTAATGCGGATACTGATCAGGTTCCTTTCTTATCCACTGTTCGGCAATCCCCATCCCGGTTAGGCATCAGCAGTCTGGGATCCTTGGGCTTACATCTGCTGTTGGTACTGGCGATGATTTGGTGGGGATCCCGTCCCATTGAGATAGAAGAGCCACCTCAGGAGGAAGAACCCCTCATCGAAATTGCCTACATAGAACTCTCGCCACCTCCGCCGCCGCCTTTACCTGAGCCACCGCCCCCGCCGGATCCACCTCCTCCTCCGCCACCTCCACCAGAG
>JAAUUM010000153.1 GCA_012031565.1 Synechococcaceae cyanobacterium SM2_3_2 | reverse complement strand
AAATAGCTTCCCATTGCCACCTTCGGGACTCCCAATCCAGAATCCGCCCGATCCCAGGACGCTCCCTTACCCAGCCTGCTAATACTGACAAGGGCGAAGTGCTGAACCGCGCTAGCGTCTCCTCTGGGGTTTCACCACTATGAGCCTCATAACGTTCCCTAGCCTGATCTGCCAGCCGCCCCAACTTTCGCCTCAGCTTCACCACCAGCTGCTCCCGGATAACAGTGCGGTGATCATCCTCTGTCACCTGGGCAAACTCATCAAACAATTGCTCCAGAGTTATCGTCGGGTTGACGACCACAGGTTTCATCTCCGTCAACCCCTGCAACTTTGCATACAAATCAACCGCATCAAAGATTCGGAACGTCTCTTTTCCAATCTCCGGGCATTGACGGGTAGCCCGCCCCAACATCTGCTCATACAGAATCCGACTATTCACCCGCCGTAAAAACACAAGATTGGTAATCTTAGGAACATCAATGCCTGTGGTCAGCAGGTCTACCGTGACCGCAATCTTGGGCATCGCATCATTCCGGTAGGAACGGATCAGATCCCCCACCTTATCAACACTGCCCGTAATCTTACGCACGGCAGCATCCTCGATCTCGCCGTAAGTGTCCGCCATTGCCTGCTTCACCTGGTCAACCACAATATCTGCATGGGCATCATTGACCGCGAAAATCAGAGTCTTACCCGGTAAGTTCGGATCAATATGTTTAGCCAGTTCCTGAGCAACTGCGGCATTGAACGGAACCGTAATCACCTTCTTGTTAAACTCGTCCACCTCGAAATTCAGATCATCGGGGGCGTAGATGCGCTGTAGATCCCCGGTAGGAGAATAGATGGCGTCCATCGCCTCCCCAGCCCGAAAGCGAATGCCACCCTGACTTAACGCAGTCGTAATCTGTACAGGGGGTTCATGGTCAATCAAAAATCCATCGACCACTGCCTCACGATAAGAGTACGTAAACACAGGTTCACGAAAATCTGCACCGTATGCAGGGCAGGCGTAGCAGTCAGACCAATCTTGACCGCATCAAAATGCTCCAAAACCCGACGGTATTTAGAAACATAATCATCCTGATTGCGGAAACTCAGCTCTGCATCAGACATTTCCCGATCCAACAGATAGCCTCGGTGACATTCATCAATCAACACCAGATCATATTGATCAATGGGTGGAATCGTTCCGGGTTCACTGGCATACAGCACCCGCTTTACCAGCCCTTGAATAGTGCAGATATGCACCTTGGTTTCGGACTCTGGGGTAACGTCCCCTAACCCCTGCAACCCGAAAATATCGCCAAAGGCTTTAGCTGTGACCACCTTGGTAGTCCGAAACTCACCCGCAGCCTGACTCCCCAAAGCACTGCGATCCACCACAAAACAAACCCGGCGAAACCGCTTGGCTGTCAGTAAACGATAAAGCAGGGCGATCGCCAGTTTGGTCTTTCCGGTTCCAGTGGCCATAGCCACCAACATTTCCCGCCGATCCTGCTCCAGAGCTTCTTCAACTTTTTCAATTGCCCGTTGCTGATAAGGCCGCAAAGGAAACCCAAACTGATAAGGCTGAATTGTTAGGGCTGTGTGGGCCGCTTCGCGATCCATTCCGAGCTGTGCTTCCAATCCTTCTGGTGTTGGCCAACCCGCCAAAGCTCGGCGGCGATTAGTGGGTTTCCGTACATCCCGAAACCAGATGCCGCTTTCCGTCTCAATCTGTTTCAAGTAAGGTCGCCCGTTAGTCGCAAATACAAAGGGAACCTGGAACTCGCCCCAATCACCACCACCAGTCGCAGTAAATCCATCGCCCGCCTGAAACCCCTTGGCATATCGCTCCGCTTGGTCTATTGCAGCAGAAACATTCTTGCGCTGCCGCTTAGCTTCAATGAAGCCTATACAGCGGGTGCCAATAAACAGCGCATAATCCGCAATACCCTTAGCAGTGGGCCATTCAGCGATCGCGCTATTCTGACCTCTGCTTGGCCTCACACCCTTGCCGTAGCGACAGTTTCGGGTATCCGCCAACCATCCTGCATCCTGCAATTGCCGATCAATAATAGCCCGTGTTTCATCCTCATCCAGATCAATCCCTGAAGCTGCCTGATCAGCCAAAGAAATAATGGCAGCGGTCTGTTGCGGGGGTAACTGCTTAGAAGCCGCCTGAAGTGTCGCCAACTGAACTTCAAGGGCTGATCTTGCCTGTTCAGATTCGAGCGCAAGCTGTTCCCATAAGGAACGTTCTTCAGCCTCTTTAAGGGCTTTCTCCTCAGCACTCAGCACCGCCCTGGCGTGTTCCTCGGCTGCCAGCCTTGCCTGTTCTGCCTCACTGCGCGTTTCTTCAAAAGCAGTACGCAAGCGTTCCAGTTCAGCTGCCAGTTCCGCAGTCACATCGGTTGGATCGGGCGGCGGCACAAACGGACCAGTCTTAAACTGACGATCGCTGCCAAAGGTGCGATGAAACCAGATCCCTAAATGTCTGGCCATTTTCAACAGCGTTAGAGCCTCTGTGCGATTGCCCGTATAGGCATGGGTTGCCCGGTTACCTGCAAGCCTAATCTGATGAAACAGATCAGCAACTTCCTGCGATATCACCCGTTCAACCTTCAACCGGCGCAATAAATCTGCCTGAGATTCCTCAGTTGAAACAAACAGCCCAGTCTTGGCAGCAGTCAACTGCGCCAGCACCTCACCAAACTGACGCAACTTCATCAGACAGGTACTGGGGTCATCTAAAAAATAACGTTCAGCCAAAGCCCCCAGCCGGACTAGCTGTACATCATGCGATCGCAAACATGGAAATTGGCCGATTCTAGGTTCATACACTGCGCCAATCACTGTCCTGAAGTCTTCCTGCCCGCAGCTCAGTCATCATTCCCCGTCAAAAATAGCTGATCTGCTTTCATCTCAATATTGCGACCCCATTAAAATAATGTCTTAAAAATTACAAGCACTATAAATATTCTTACTTACTTTCCCAGGCTACCTTGAGAAGTTCTACGAAGGTAAGATTTATTAGATACTCACTGATGATATCGCGAGAAGCGAAGACTAAGTGAAGTGAACGGCTTCCTCTTCGATGAGTCACTTAGGTTAGGCAATCACCAAACTCAAGTCTAGGCTTGCAGAACGGGCTAACAAATCGTTGCAGATTAAGCAGAGCCTAATTACAGCTTGCTCACCTATTAGCTGTACTGCTTCTCCCCCCACCCAATCGCTCTCCTGAAGGGCGAGGGAAAAAAGCTGTAGTAGGTAGTTGCTTAACAAGCTGTTGTTTGTGGGGATAGGAGGAGCCGTTATCGCAGGGATCCTAGCTCTATCTCTCAGCACTATCCTGCAACTCGCTGTGGAGGGCGCAATGAGAGCAGCGGTGTGCGTTGAAAACTCTGGATCCAACGGCAACGCTACCTCAAGCAGCTCAGAGTCCAGGAAGAAAGGAGAGAAGAGATGCGAGCAGTCGCCAATGAGGTGTCGCCAGAGCCAAAAGCAGTGGGCGCAAGGAAGATTGAGGGATCCCTTACGAGATGCAGTAGAAATCTGGATCTCGAGCAAAGGCTCCTTGATTGCAGTAGGGACAAGGTCGCCCATTCAGATTGAAATTTTTCACAATATTTTCAGACTGACAGCTTGGACAACTAAGACTGGGGTTGACCGTGTCATTCATAAAACTGTGCCCACACTGCAAGCAAATATGGGGCACCTCATTGCCCACACAAGATTCAAACAGGGGGTCGGGATGGTAGGCATAGTGCTTTGCTCCCTCATCGTCAAAGTAATAAGGATTACCATCTGACCATGCTTCAATCTGATGTTGACAGTGATTGCAAACAAAAAGTAGACCTTCAGCCATTTTCATACCTTGATGCTGAACCAGCTTAGAATGCCCATTTTGAGAGACATATCTCATCCCAAGCATCCAGTTTGGGTCAACTCACCATCGCTAGCCGGGATCCCGCAGGGGATTTCTCAACACGGATTTGAGCGGGCATTTGGCTAGCAAGCGACACAACATGAGTAATAATGCCAATCATGCGCTCCTGCTGTTGCAGCGTCATCAAAATTTGGACAACACCTTCCAGGGTTTCAGGATCCAAGGTGCCAAAACCCTCATCCAGAAAAAGACAGCCAATCTCTGCATCTCGTGCCAGCCTTTCTGAGAGTGCCAGAGCCATTGCCAGGGAAGCAGCAAACAATTCGCCACCGCTGAGGGTCTTGACAGAGCGAGCTTCCCCACCGTTCCAGTTGTCTTCTACCCAAAAGTCATCACCATCAAGGCGTAGGGTGTAGCGGCTATCAGAGAGATCTGTGAGTTTGAGATTAGCTTGGGTGACTAGATCTGCTTGCAGGTGATTGAGCAAATAGGACTGAAAATTCTGAGCCTTCAGGTCATCAGCCAAGATCCGATAGGTGTCCTCCTCGGCTTCGATCTGACCAAGCTTTTCCCGCAACTCCCCAGCTTTTTGGAGCTTTTCAAGAGCGGTCTGGATGCTTTGCTGAAGCTGACCTGATTCAACCAGAGCTTCCCGGTGTTGCTGGCGTAAAGATGCCACCCTTTGACGATGGTTTTCCACCTGTTCAGAATCTATGGTGCGTCCAGCAATTTCAGCATTGAGGGACTGAATCTGCTGCTGCAAGATGGCCAGTTCTCGCTCGTGAGAGTTAATTCGTTGCTCCCACTCTTGAGGATCGACCTCAAATTGAGATTGAAAGTCAGATTCGCTGAGTTGAGCTTGATAGAGAGCTTGATCCCAAACCTGCTGGCGGGTGATTTGAGCAGCAAGAGCCGTTTGTAAATTGGTATGGGCCACTTCTCGCTGGGCTTGGGCAGTGAGATAAATGGTTTGCGTCTCTTGGAGCTGCTGCTGACTCGATTGGAGCGCAGCCTGCCAAGTGCGTTCATGCTCATCAAAAGCCGCTTGAGCACTGGGGTACGTATCAGCACCTAACAAGGCTTTTAACTGATCACCAACGATCCTTTGCTGGGTTATGAGGTTTTCTAAGTGGGATTGATGCTTTTGCCAGTCGGCGGTTAAACGCTGAAATTCCCGCTGCTGAAAGTCTTGACTGAGCCTAGCCTTGTCTATCTGGGCTGTCAGCTGTTGCTGTTGAACCAGGGCCGCTTGTCTCCGGTGTTCCTGTTGCTCAAGCCGTTGCCGCTCCTGCTCCCAGTTATCTGGATCCCATAGATCCGTTGCCAATTGGGTCAGGATCTGTGCGACGAGAGTCGCCTGTTGGCTCTGGAGCAGAGTGGTCTTCTGCCGATTGGCTATCAGGCTTTCTTGGCGATGGGCTAGGGTCGTTTGCAACTGAGTCGCTTGAGCTTGGATTTGATCCCGTTGTTGCTGGAGTTGGCGCTCAACGTTGTGTAGATCCTCTAAGCCTTTGGTGACAGGAAGAGTGGGAAGACTGGCGGGGTCGGAAAATGGGTTGCTGCATACAGGGCAGAGATCCCCATCGTGAAGTGTGGCTCGGATCCTGGCCACGGCATGAGTTTGCTCAACCTCATGAATCTCGGCTCTCAGGGCAGTGTATTGGGTGCTCAGGTGGGAGAGTTGAGCTTGAACCGTTTCATAGTGCTGCTGGGTTTGATGAAGTTGGGCGGTAAGGGTGGTGTATTCGATGTCGAGTTCTTGTGCTTCGGCTTGGTAGCGTTGCCAGTCGGCAAGCAGCGGTTGGATCCTCTGAAGGCTCTCCAGGCGAGTTTTATCACCGGGATCCCCAATGGTGGCAGTGAGATTAGCGAGATCATTCTGCCGAGATTGAAGAGTAGCTTGGGTGTCAAGAAGGCTCTGCTGCGCTTGTTCAAGGGCTTGTTTCAGCTCTGGTGACTGAGTGGTGAGAGACTGGATCTGCTCGCTCAGGGTCAAGAGTTGTTGATAATAGGTAGCAGCAGTATCTAGGGTGGTTTTCCGCTGCTGGATTTCTTGCTCTTTCTGGAGCAAAACCTGGTGATGGTCTTGGCTGGCCTGCCATTGCTCGGTGGCGCGGGTCAGGGCTATCTCTGCCGTTTGAAGAGCCTCGGTAGCGGCTTGAACTTGCTGACGGCTGTCGGTGAGCAGTTCCCATTGAGGGCGAAAGTGCTGGATGAGTTGGGCTAGTTGAAGTTGCTGGCGCCAGCGGAGAACTTCAGGGGTACGCTCCTCGAATGTCTCTAATTGGGCTTGGAGATGTTGCAGGGTTGTGAGGCGTTCAAGAAGGGTTTGTGCCTGTGTCAGAGTTTGCTGGGCAGAGTGCTCTTGGGCTTCTAGATCCGGGATCCGCTGCTGCAGTTCCTCCAGCCGAGCCTCTTGGATGGCGATGTCTGCTGGGATAGGGTAGTTGCCACTATCCAGTTGAGATTGCAAGGACTCTCGATCCTTTTTGAGATCCTTGTTTTGCTGGACAGCTTCTTTTCTCATTTCTTCATAGATCTCAATCCCTGCCAGTTGAATCAGGATTTTACGACGGGTGGATCCATCCCCTTTGAGAAATTCATCGAAGCTTCCTTGGGGCAAAAGAATCACCCGAGTGAAAGTCTTGAAGTCCATACGAAGGAGACTTTCTACTCGCTCGGTCATTTTTCGTTCAGACTCTTCGATCTGAATCCATGCGTTTTGGCGACGTTCTTCAAGGCTGAAGTCTGACTTTTTGCCCTTACGGGTACGGGTAGCTCGATATTCAATTTGGCGCACTTCAAAGCGAAAGCTGACATACAGAGAAGAGGCTCCCTGGCTAATGAGGGCATCTAGCTGTCTGCCACCGATTTTGCTGGTATTGCCGTACAGGGCAAAGGTGATGGCATCTAGGATGGAGGATTTTCCAGCTCCATTGGATCCTGTGATGGCAAATAGGTTGAGATCTGTGAACTTGAGGGTGGTGAGTTGACGAAAGCTGGTGAAACCCTCAAGTTGCAGTTCCAGTGGTCTCATGAAGACATCCTAGCTAAGGGATTGATAGAGCTTTTCAAATGCTGCTAGCACTGCGGGGGAGGGAGTGCTTTCGAGCTGATCCCGGTAGTAGCTTTGATAGTGCTCGATGGGGAGGCGGGGTAAGGCTTGAGATCCGTCAATACTGATCTCTTGGTCTGGACTTTTGGGGTAGCGGGGTTGTATGTGTAGAGCCTGGGGGCAGATTTTGCGGATCCGTTGGGCAAGGTCGGGCTTGGGAGCCGTCAGCGAGACAAAAACTTTGAGATAGCCCTCATAGGAGCGATAGGGTTCTAGGGCAGTTTCGAGGTCAGCAAAGTCGCATTCTATGGTTTGCAGCGGACGGCTGAGAACGAGGGGGCGAAACTCTACCTGAGCAGGGGATCCGGGTTCGACAGTGATCAGGTTAAAGCCTTTGGTTTCGCCAACTTCTCCAAAGTCTACCTGGATCAAGGAGCCAGAATAGTAGGTGGGAATAGGGGCGGGCAAAGCCTGGGGACGGTGGATGTGACCAAGGGCAATGTACTGAGCTTGGGGGGGCAGACACTGTTCTGAGATGCAATAGACCCCTTGAGAGTAGAGGGGCACTTCGGAGTGGGAGAGACGGCATTGGTGGGTGGCAAAGTGGGCCATGAGGATATTGACGCTACTGTCTTGAAACCCGCTGGCCAGATCCGCCAGTAGCTCTTGAATCATGGATTGATACTCTTGCCGCTGCTCGCTGGGGATGCTGCGCCATAGCTCTTTGCTGGCCAGAAGTTTGCGCTCTGAGGCAAAGGGTAGAGCACCCACCTGCAGGGATCCTGAGGGGGTTTGTAGGGAGATGAGTCCACCTTGATCTCGGCGGCGAGGGGATCCTAGGGTATGGACACCCACCAGGCGTAAAAGGCTGGCAATGCTATCGATGCGGTCGGCTGAGTCGTGGTTACCCGCGATCACGATGGCAGGGATCCCAATGTGCTGAAGCTGGCTAAAGAAGTGATAGGCCACTCGTTCTGCTTCGGCGGTGGGATTAGCCGTATCAAAAATGTCTCCAGCGACGAGAATGGCATCTACCCCTAAGGTTTGGGTCTGTTCTAATATCTGCTGCAGGGCGACCTCGATTTCAGGGGTGCGATCAACCCCCTTGAACTTGCGACCCAAGTGCCAGTCTGAGGTGTGAATAACTTGCATTGGATAAAACCATACCAGACTCAAAAGATACCATAGCAGAGTTTTATGTGTTTTGGGGAAGGCAGGAAATGAGAAAGGCAATACGTCCTGAGGCAGGCATTCAGGGAAACGCGGCGAGGTATTACAGCTATCGGGAGGCGTGGGGGAGGATTAAGGCGGCTCAGGAGCAGGGCTTTTTTTTGGAGGTGGTGACAATTGTTGAAAGCATTATTGCTGACCGCTTGATTTCTCTGTTGACGCACGTGGATGTTTTGCAGATTCAGCCTGAGCGGCAGTCGCCTTCATTTGGGCGTTTGATTCAGATGTGGGAGCGTTGGCTACAGACGGTAGAGCTGCTCGAAGAGCGGGAGCAGGTGATGGCGTTGCTCCAAGCGACTGATACCTGGAGGCAGCGCCGCAATTTTGTGGTGCACGGCATTGTCAAGATGCGACCCCAGGGACGGGATCCTGATATTGCAGAGTTTATTGCGGAGGCGGAGAGGACGGCAACAGAAGGGATCCGGTTGGCAAAGGCGGTGAGTGCTTGGCAGAAGAAATATAAACGCTGTCTGGAGAAGCGAGAGAAGGGGTAACTCTTTTATTTATAGATTTGGTGGGCTGAGGTTCTGATTGGCTGGAGTCTAAGAGCGGTTTTTGTAGGTGGGGTTTTGGGCCACGTCACGGCGGACATACCCTTCAGGATCCCCGGCTAGTGTTTCCAGCACGGCCACTGGGGTATTGGGATTTTGGGCCACGGCC
>JAAUUM010000152.1 GCA_012031565.1 Synechococcaceae cyanobacterium SM2_3_2 | reverse complement strand
TGCAACAGCAAGAGTAGAGGATTCAGGATGCGCCAGTGCTGAGGGGACAGTTGACGTTGGAGGTGAGTCTGGTAGGGTTGGGGCAACATATTTGGTATTGGGTGGGCTCTATCGGGTCTACCCTTTTCATCGGATCCCTGCAACCCCCTGCCCTGACTCCATTCCAGCCTTTCTGTCACCCTCTCAGCATAACTTCCTCCACCACTATAATGAATCATTACTTGACTAGGACTACCCAGCAAGGGGGTCTCATCATCTATCACCCCATGCCGCTGTTGAATCTCCTGGAACTGGAGGGATTGATCAAGATCTTGCAGGTTCTCAACGGGATCCGAGTTCAGCTTGAGAGCAGAGGCTGAATACTTACTTTTCACTGCTCTACTTTAACCAGCAAGACCACCGCATGGGCAGCCATAGCCTCTCCGGCACCGACGGCATCCAGCTTTTCGTTGGTGGTGGCTTTGACGCTGACCTGATCGGGATCCAGGTTGAGGGCTGCTGCCAATCGAGCTTGAATGTTGGGATATGGGGCTTGAGTTTGGGTTGTTCCGCCACCACCACTGCGTCAATGTTGTTGATCTGCCACTGCCGCTGTTGAATCAGCTGGAAAACCTTTTGCAATAGCACAATGCTATCGGCTCCTTTCCAGGCATCCTCTTCGGGTGGAAAATGCTGACCAATATCCCCCAACGCCAACGCCCCCAACAGAGCATCGGTGATGGCATGGGTCAACACATCCGCATCGCTGTGGCCCAGCAGTCCTTTCTCATGGGGAATCGGGATCCCGCCCAAGATCAGATCCCGCCCCTCCACCAGTCGATGGATGTCATAGCCTTGTCCGATCCGCATGTTGGACATGAGCGCCCCCTCAAAAATGCTGCTGCCCGATGTTTAGACCACAGAGTTTAGACCACAGATGTTAGCTCACAGATGTTAGACCACTGGTCTAGGCCACTCGTAAGGATTGGGCCACCGCCAAAAAAGCGTCTTTGACTTGGGGCCAACGGGTTTCTAAGGTGGAGGCTGTCAGGGTAAACAGACGATGACGACTGACGGTCACCGCCACCACATCATGACGGTTTTGAGAGGCCAGCTCTGTCTTAAACTCCAGCAAATAGTAGGTCAATTCAGGGGTCTGTAACTGACCGGCATTGATCAACCGAGCAGTGCGACCAGATCCAGGCGGGGCGATGATCTTAGTGGCCACCCGTTCTCCCACCTCAGCCGGGGATCCCACATCGGTGATTCGCTCGGCCCCGTCGTAGTCGGAGATCATTAAGTTGACATTTTCAGTGGCGAAGATCAGATCGCGCAAAATCACAGCCGCCTCTTCTTCCCCAGGCGGTACCTCCACCGGAACCATGCCATTGGGGTAGCTAAAGGAGTACAACCCATTCGGATCCGTGTAGGACTTGAGATTCACCATGCCACCACAGCCCCCCAGCAGCAGAGTAATCGCCACCACAGCCACCAGTCCGACTTTCAAAAGCACATCGTGCCAGCAGGAGAGCAAGGATTGAGATCCGGCGAGATTGGATCGGGGGGAGAAGGAGGGGCTAGGCATCGTTAAAATCATCACTCACAGAATCTACATCTATTGTGACATCAGGGGTACCCATCTCTGGCGGTGTCCTAGTGGGGATCTGGATGAGCGATCAACCCTCTAGCCGCATGGGTGCTAGCCCCAACGCTGGCTTACCAGTATTCCTATCCATCCCTGCAATTCCTGTCTATCCCTGCAATTCCTATCTATCCCCAAAAAAAGGCCGCTTCATCAGAAACGACCTCGCTTTAACCAAGCTGTTTAGATACAACCTATTTGGATAGATGGCTCAGCAAGCTAGGGGACTAAAAAGCTGAATCTCAATCAAAGAGTTAACACAGGGCTTGAGAAAGACTTAGAGTAGGCCCAACCAAGCGGCGACGCCTTGTCCGGTAACTCCTTCGATGACGATGGCCAACAAAAAGCCGATCATGGCAGCCCGACCATTCAGGCGCTCGGCGTACTCGTTAAAACCAAATTTGGGTTCGGTGATGTTGGGGTTAGACATGGTGTTCTCCTAGTCGAGTGGGGTTAGGACTGATCATGCAAAGTTGTTATCACCATAGTTTACATTTCTTAGTATTGGCAAGGGTGGCGTTTTGGGCTGAGTATTGTGGGCCGGGTGTTGTCTGGCTGCTCTGATAGTTTTTAGCTGGTTATTGGCTAGTTTTGGCCTTGTGATCAGGAGGGCAGCTTGGACTTGAGGGGCAAAGAAATGGTGAAGGTGGTGGTTAAGTTTGCACTTTCTACTTTGACCAACCCGCCAATCAGGTCGACCCGCTTGCTCAAGAGCGCTAAGCCCAAGCCCGTGCCCCCGTGCTTCCAGGGATCCCCGTTGGGTACCCGATAAAACTTCTCGAAGATGTGCTTCATCTCATGGCTGGAAATCTCAACTCCCGTATTGGTGACCTTGATCCAAATCCGTGTCAGGGTCTCTTGGTTGGGGGCCGCAGAGACTGTGACCAGGATGCTCTCGGTGGCGGGGGTGTACTTGCAGGCGTTCTGGAGCAACTCTGCAATGATTTGATTGAGGGTAAGTGGATGGGTGGGCAATGTGGGCAGATCAGGTTTGATGTCGAGGCTGAGGGTTTGATGATGTTCTTGGGCGCGGTTGTAGAAGGGCTCCATCACCTTGGGCATCCAGGTGTAGAGGTCGATCCATTCCATCGGTTCCAGTGCGATACCTGCCTCTAGCCGCTGCCAGTCCAGTAGATCATTGACCAGCGTAATCTCTCGTTCTAGTTCATCTTTGATGATGGCGAGGTAACGGTCGATGCGCGCTTGGGATCCTAATTCCTGAGGAGACGGGATCCCAGACTTCAGCAAGGTTCCCATCATTTGTGCTGCAATCTTGATGTTGGACAGGGGCGTCCGCAGTTCGTGGGAAACAGTGCAGATAAAATCGTTTTTGAGTTCGTCGAGGTGCTGAAGTTCTTGGACTTGGGCGTTGAGTTGGGCAGTGCGTTCTTGGACTTTTTGTTCCAGGACTGCGTTGAGTTGCTGAATATGCTGGATCAACCGCCGTTCTTGCTCGCTTTGGTGGCGGAGTTCTTGCATGGCTCGCTTGGTCTGAACCATCCGTTGTAGACGTTGTTTCAGCACTCCCCAGTGGATGGGCTTGGCCACATAGTCGCTGGCTCCCACCGCAAAGGCTCGGTCAATTGAGGCTTGGTCATTGAGGGCGGTGACGATCAAAACGGGGATCTGTTGATCGATCTGCTGTAATTGTTCACAGCAGCTAAAGCCATCCATACCTGGCATGACGGCATCCAGCATGACGATATCAGGCTGCACTTTGGCAAACAGGGCGAGGCATTCTTCGGCACTGGCCACCTCCACCACCTTAAAACCTTCTATGCGGGCGATATGGCTGACAAATAACCGTTGTGAAGGGTCATCATCCACCACCAAGATGACCGGGGGATCCCAATGGAGGGTGGCAGATAAAACCTCATCGGTCAAGGGTGCCTCGTCTGCTGGCATCTTCACTGACATCTCCCTTGGCATCTCCCTTGGCATCTCCTCAATCACCTGCTCAGCACCAGATGCCCTGTCACTAGTGGCGTCACTATTTGCCTCGTCACTATCGGCATTGACCGCAACAGGTGAGTTATCCCCCAACAGAGGTTCAGTCCACAAGACAGTCTCCTCCGGCAAGACAGTGGGGGAAGAAATGGACTCGTCAGCTTTATGTAGGTTCTCTGAGGTGATCATCACTCTTGATTCCTAGCCTTGGTGTTCAGGATAGTGACTTCCGAAAATGGATCCCAGCGGCCAAGAGGGCAAGAGAGATGAAGTCAAAGAGGGCTTACGCATTGGATTGCTATGTGGGAGATTGCTATGTAGGAACTTGTGTGACTCTACTCTCAGAACGCCATACAGTCGATCAGAATGTTGACCACAATGTTGACCATCCTATTGCGATGGTAGTTTTAGCTAACCTAACAAAATTTTGATGACGTGAGATCATGATCTCGTTGGGATCCCTTCGGTTCGTCAATCCAAATCAGGTTTGTTTTTTACTAGGATCAATAGTCTGCCGCCCCATCTCTTCTGCCTAGCAATGGGCTGGCAATATGTCAGTGGTGCTGAAAATTTCAAGCTTCCTTGATTAGAATCCTTGATTAGAATATGTTTGCTGAATAATGCTGAACTCAAAGAAGTCACTTGAGATAAGTTCATCAAAACTTGTGTCGCATCAATAATTCCAGATCGCCTGCCATGTGTTGTTTGTTTCACCTGCCGCCTACTGTTTGAAATCTGTCTCAAAGATTTTTCTGAATATAAACAGAAAAGATTAAAGAGTATTTTCAAGGGCGAGCCGCTTCTACAGATCTTGTAGACTTGGGGCAACGCTGTCTTTTTCCCTTACCTTACTACAGCAATGACTGAAACCATCAGCTCCACCCCCCCCCATCCACAATCCGCTTCCCCCCGCGAGATTCAACTGCATATTGGCGGGCGGGAGCCTCACCCCGATTGGCAAATTCTCGATATCCAACCCGGCCCCAATGTGGATTATGTGGGTAACGCGGTGGATTTAAGCCAGTTTGCCGATAACAGCATCCAGCGGATCTATAGCTCCCATGTGTTGGAGCATTTTAGCTATCAGGGGGAATTGGTGGCGGTGTTGAAGGAGTGGTATCGCGTCCTCAAGCCGATGGGATCCCTGTTTATCAGTGTTCCCGATCTGCCTACCCTGTGTCGTATCTATTTGAGGGAGGATCTGTCCCCCCAAGAGCGGTTTCAGATCATGCGGATGATGTTTGGGGGCCAAGTGGATCCCTATGATTATCACAAGGTAGGTATGAGCTGGGAGGTGCTGTCCTACTATCTGGGGCAGGCGGGCTTTGAGATGGCCTATCCAGTGGAGAGCTTTGGCTTTTTTCAGGATTGCAGTCGCATCGTGGTGCGGGGGCAGCTGATCAGTCTCAATGTGGAGGCGATCAAAGGGGGCGAAGATGCTGACGATGGCGATGAGCTAGGCAGTGTTTGAAAAGGGCTAATAGGGTGGGAATGACGAACTCAATGCAACAGTAGTGTCTGGGCTCAACTGCTAGCCCCCTCACAACAACAAAGCAATGCCTCCGGTCAGATGGACTAGTCTTTATATAAGGTGGATAGCACCGTAGGGGCAAAAGGGGGAAGACCAAGCTCTTGGCATGAGCCGGGGAGGATTCAGCACGAAGATTCACTTGCGCTGTGATGGGCAATCCTTGCCGATCACCATGCTGTTGACAGTAGGAGAACGCCATGATTCGGTGATGATGAAGCTGTTTATGGAGCAGGGTGCCATCAAACGAATAGGTCGGGGGAGGCCGCGCAGTCGTCTCCAGCGGCTGGTGTCGGATAAAGGCTATACCCGCAGAGAAATCTAGAGTATTTAAGGAGGAATCCGGGTGACGATAGCGCGACAGCGCAATGAACGGAGACGAGGGACATTTGACCGAGCAGTGTATTGCCAACGCCATCAAGTGAACCGACTGATTAAGCGACTGAAGCAGTTTCGTCGGATAGTAACCCGTTATGAGAAACGAGCGGATAACTATCTGGCCATGCTGAATGTGGCGGCTATCGTCCTCTTTCTCAGGTTCTCAAACACTGCCTAAACATCTCGTCGGGCTTCTAAGGCTCGGGCCAGCGTCACCTCATCGGCATATTCCAAATCGGATCCCATCGGCAACCCAAAGGCCAGATGGGTGATCTTCATCTGAGGCTGGAGCTGCCGCAGATAATCCGTCACCACATGCATCGTCACCTCTCCCTCCACACTGGGGCTGATGGCAAAAATGACCTCACTGGGCTTGTCTTTGGCTACCCGCGTCACCAACTGACGAATATGCAACTGCTCAGCCCCAATGCCATTCATGGGAGAGATCACTCCCCCCAGGACGTGATAAAGGCCCTTGTATTCCCTCGTCCGCTCAATGGCGATCAGATCCCGCGAATCTGGTACCACGCAGAACACCGAGGGATCCCGTTTGGGGGAGCGACAGATTTCACAGGGATCCTCTGCTGACCAGTGGAAGCAGGTGGAACAGTGCTTGACGGTCTGCTTGGCCTCCAGCAGGGCAGAAGCTAGTGCCTCAATCTCTGCCGCCGGACGGTCAATCAAATGCAGCGCCAATCTTTGAGCGGTTTTGGATCCGATCCCAGGTAGCCGTTGCAATTCTTCGATCAGACGAGCAAGGGGCCGTGTATACATCACATCAGCCCTATCTCAGGCAAGCATCTGACTGTCTTGAAGATCATCACCACTCAAGGCCCCAAAGGGATTCTCAGGACACCTATTCAAGGGATCCTAGCCCCCCAGGCCCAATCCGGGCAGGCTGATATCGCCGGTCAGGGCTTCCATCCGTTCCCGCATGATTTCGGAGGAGGAATAGTAGGCGGTTTTCATCGCCTCTAGCACAAGCTCTTGCAATTCTTCAGGAGATTTGGTCAGGGCTTCTGAGGTCAGTTCTACCTTGCGGGGTTCTTGGTTGCCGCTGACCGTCACCTTCACCAAGCCATCGGCAGTCTCTCCCACCACTTCCATGGCTTCTAGTTCAGCCTGGAGCTTTTGTGCCCCATCCCGCACCTGCTGCGCTTTTTTGAGTGCTTCTTGGATTTTGCCAAATGGCCCAAAGCCCTTAGACATGCGGATCTCCCTCGTTGTGCCGATCTCTTAGGTCTAGACTACTATACCCTGCCACATCAGCTAGATTGAGCTGCCCTAGAGAAAAGAGGGATCCTGACTAGCTTCCAAATCTTGTCATGCCCTGAGCTTCTAGTTGGAGTCGGCTCAAGCAATGTAGTACCATTAAAACCTGCCTATTTAGGGTATTCATCGGGATGTAGCGCAGCTTGGTAGCGCACTTCGTTCGGGACGAAGGGGCCGCAGGTTCGAATCCTGTCATCCCGACTATGAGAAAAACCTTGAATAGCAAGCCCTACAGGCGTTTGGAGGCTTGCTGTTCGTTTACCATGCTGGGCTCTCTTTCGGAAAGTTGGGCTGGTTTTATCCGAATTTGCTAGAATTTGGGTATGAATTGGGTATGAGTTTTGGATCCATCTCACAGAAAGGGGATGCACGTAGAGTTGGGCAAGCCTGACCGAGAGTCAAAGTCTCCCAAGGGGACTGTAACGGTAGAAGTGTTTCAGAAACGCCTTCGACTGCGATGGCGGCAAAATGGCAAGCGGTACAATCTTTCCATCGGGTTACCGGACTCAAAAGTCAATCGCCGCGTAGCACAGCAGAGGGCAACCCAGATTGAGCTAGACATCGCCTCTGGTCACTTTGATCAGTCTCTTCGTAAGTACAAGCCTTCCCCTGAGGTTTCCTCATCAAGGTTCGAGGGGTCACTACTCTCTCTTCTAGAAGATCGCATTGAAGATAATTTCAATCATGCTGACTCTGCCGTTCTCAAGCTTTTAAATCATTGGAATCATCCAATCAAATCCCCATCTGATGCGGAAGCATTTATTGGCTGGATAAAGTCAGAGAGAAAAGTTAAGAATTCGACTATTCATCGATACCTAGATGTTCTCAAGAAGGTTGACAGAGAGAACTTTGGTCACATCGTCGTAAAGGTTGAGAAAAAAGGCATCCCAAGAGCATACACTAGCGAACAAGTCAAGGCCATATTAGCTTTTTTAGACACTGACTTCTTTTATAAGCATTATAAAGATTTTGTGGAGTTCCTTCTTCTGACAGGCTGTAGAACAAGTGAAGCTATATGTTTGAGATGGAAGAATGTTGACTTCTACAAGCGTGATGTATGTTTTGAAGAGTCTCTTGCAGAGCAAAAAGATGGAAGTCTCTTGCTTAAATCAACAAAAACTGGTGTAGTACGCCGATTCCCAATGAATTCTCGACTATATTCTCTTCTCAAAATCAGATATGAAGAACTCGATGATCCTAGTTTACTTGAAAGTTTAGTTTTCCCCGCCAAAGGTGGCGGTTACATTAATAGAAGAGATTTCCGACGTAGATGTTGGCAAAAATGCTTAGAGGCTGGAGGGATAAAATTTATTCCCAGAACAACAACTCCCTATAAAACTCGTCACACCGTAATTTCTCATGCTATCGAACAAGGCGTTAATCCAGTTCTGATCGCTGATATGGTTGGGCATGATGTTAAAACTCTTTACGAAAAGTATGCATCTGTGATTAACAGGGAGGAGCTACCTACTTTTTTCTGATGACCGTCGTCGCCCTCGGGGTTTAGGCTGATTACTTAGGAGTACAGACTGAAACTGCTGGATAGCTGCAAAGTGCGCACTGGGATCATGTCGGTTGACAAGCCAATCAATAAGTATGAGAAGGTTGTAGAGGATAAGGCGGCTGTTAACTTCAACATAGTGAATTCCCTGTATAAATGATCCATCCTTGTGCAATGTGTTGAGAGTATGAGCAGATAGCCCTAACTTTTCCTGGATGACACTTGAATCCGCAAAAATTTCCTTAACTCTGATATCTGGTAAATGAATTTGGGTGTTCATAGTTATGTGTTCTTCTAAAATTGTGATTTGTGATTAGAGCCAACCACGCTGATTCATGGCATTGAGCAGGAGGCCGTAGGCTTCCAGACAGTCGGGATCCCCTGTTCCACTGGTGAGGCAGATCTTCCGTAGTCCGGCGAGAAGACGGTAGGCAACCCGGATATTGCCGCCACCTCTCTGGATGGCTTGTTGGTAGGTGGCAACGTGTTTGATGGCGTAGGGACTCATGGTTATGTCCTCTTGCGAAGGTGATGGATGGGAATGTCGTAGGGATGGATCCATTTGTCGGCTTGGACGATTGCAATGTCCTCTGAGAGAGAAAGGACTTTGAGGGGTTTGCCCCAACAGGTGACATTCATCGCTCCGGGGGGGCCGACATACCGGCAGAGATCCCCGGTTCTGAGATGGGGTCTGTAAGGGGCTGGGCTTCTGGCTTTGGGTTCTTTGTCTGTTGC
>JAAUUM010000151.1 GCA_012031565.1 Synechococcaceae cyanobacterium SM2_3_2 | reverse complement strand
CCCCCAGCCCGACTCCAGTTTCGTCCCCCAGCCCGACTCCGATTCCATCGCCTAGCCCAACTCCAGTTCCATCCCCCGGTCCGACTCCTCCAGGGGAACCAGCTTTCGTACTCTCAGTTACAGGTATTGACCAGGACAGTACCGGGTTCTCTGGTGTGATTAACATTGATCGGCAGTCAGACTTTGATGGAGAGATCACCCTAAGTTACGAGATTGAGCCAGACTTCTTTGATGACGATGATGTGTTTCAGTCTCCAGAAAATCCAGTGGATCCTGATGTTGATGCAGTGTTCTTTCTTATCGAGTTCGCCGATACTCCCGTTCCAGGAACCTATATTTTGACCGTAACCGGAGAAAGTGAGGAAGACATCTTTAGGATACAAGCCACATTTACAGTCGATCAGTAATGTGCCTTTTGTTGACTTATGATGTGTCTAACTCAGCAAAAGGTTTGGCTAGCTGAATCATCGGCTCGGCTCTCCTAGAAACGTGATAGCGTTGGTGCACCGAGTTGGCTGAGATCCTTGCCCAGACAGAGGTTGAAACTGCAAACTTCTTGTGGTGTTACTATAAATCAAGGAGAGGCATCGGATACTGGTCTGTGCCAACTCAGGTTGCCTGTTTCGAGTAAGATTAAGTACAATTTCAATACTCAGGATCCTTTTTTGAATTTCCCTGATAAAATTGGTAGCAGATTTTATGGTAGAGGGATCCTACAGTAATGAGCAAACGCAACTGGTTGTCGTGGGGGATCCCACTGAGTTTGTTGATTTCACTGATGGGAGCAATCGTTGCTTGCGGTGAAGACTCCTTGGTGGGGATACAGGGGGTACAGAGTACAACGCTCAACCTTGTACTCGATGATTTGGTGAACCTACAGCAGTTACCTACGGGTACTCAGGTACAGATTGAGCTGCGACCCTCTGATGGGATCCTGCGCCTCAGTCCTGTTTTGACCATCGGATTCGATGCTTTATCTGTAGTATTCGATGGGATCCCGGCGGGAGCGGCAGCTTTGCGCTGTGTCACCACTCAGCCAGATTTGCCCCAGAGCTTTGGGACTCAAATCACAGTTGGCATCGCCCCTGGGGTGAATACTTTTCAGGTGGATTGTGCCGTGGCTGTTCCTGCACCGCCGCCCCCAACTCCAGCTCCTCCAACTCCAGCTCCTCCAACTCCAGCTCCCCCTTCACCGACGCCGCCGGTTGAGGAACCAGATGGCGATCCCGAACCTGAGCCGATCTCTCCCGGATCCGTTGCTGTGGAGCTTAGTCCCAGCGAGATTATTCTTGGTTCTGAAACCGAAGCAGATAGCAGTAACCTGACTATTTCCATCTCGGATCCGCCGGTGGGTGGCCCGCTTTTATTAGAGGTGATCAGCGAGGATCCTGATATTGCTCGGATTGAGGGCAGTAATCTTCTCGTCTTCCCGGCGGGTAGGGTTAGCTCTCAGACCCTCCCAGTTGGAGCCACCAGCACTGGATCCGCTCGATTTACGGTGCGATTGGCCAACAATAACCGCGCTGTCAATTATGAAAATCTGGATCCGGTGGAGTCAGTTCTATCGGTGGTTCGGGTTGATCCACCAATCGAAACTCCAACAGAAATGCCCATGCTAGGAACCGGAGATGTGCAGGCTACACTTCGCTGGAATACGATTGATGACTTGGATTTGTTTATAGTTGATCCATTCGAGGAAGAAATTGGCTTTCCCAATCCTGTATCAGAGTCAGGTGGATCCTTAGATGTAGATGCTAATGCAGGATGTGTAGGCACTATTACAAATCCTGTGGAGAATATCTTCTGGCCTTTTGGTGGTGCTCCCACTGGGATCTATAAGGTTCGAGTGAATTTGTTCCAGCGTTGTACGGAAAGCAGTGATCCCATACCTTTCACCTTGACGTTGCTGGTAAATGGCCAAACAACAGTGATTTCTGGAAACGTGGATGATGAAATGCGAAATTTCACATCTGACGATAGTGCTTCACTAGAGTTTACGTTTCTTTCATCCATTCCAACCCCTTCTCCTACACTGACACCAACTCCAGCCCCAACTTCTTTGCCAGCTCCTGATCTTACGAACACTGCAACCTTTGGTGCAGCAGCAACTATTTTGGGAGGACAACGGATCGATGTGACTCCGGCCCTATCTCCAGCGGGATCCGTAGCCATCGGAACCGCAACTATTAACGGCACCAACATTGGTGGATCCACTCAGTTTCCGTTCTTCCTGCCGCCTTTCCCGGCTGTTGAAGCTGGAACTATAGCTACGTTCTCGACTGAGATTCCAGCAGGATCCATAGTGACTTTGGTTGACCAAGATGGGACGACGGTTATCCAAACTCTGAGTTTGTAGACCAGAGATCCAGATGATAGGTGTATGACTCAGCCTTACCCCTCAGCCATTCAAGCCCTTGCCCTCCACCACGGATCCTGGCAGGGGATCTTTCGGGAATATGACGGATCCTCTCTAGCTCTCAAATCCCAAAAGCGCAGCATCATCACCTTTAGTCAGCCGGAACCGGGGGCTATTCATCAAACCAATACCTATCTGCCGATGGAGACGGATCCAACTCAACCAGAGGGATCCGGGTCTTCGATTTGACCAAGCCGGATCCCTGACCACAGCGACCATCATTTTGGAGCGGCAGGGGCATCTGCCAGAACTGGATCCGCCGATTTTGAGGCCCGATCATGTGCTGAGATCCTGGCGGGGAGAGGCCACGACCTTTGCGGCCCAGGAGTATGTGCTCACCCTTGCTGAGATGCTGCAGCGACTGCTACCCGGATCCCTGTGGCTGGGAGGAGCAATAACCTTGCCTATCCCCACTCAGCATCAAGATCGCAGCTTTGAAATCGGCTTGGGTTGGATCCTAGAGTTAGGAGTGTGAGCAAAATCATCCGCCGCTATGACGCGACAGGGGCCTGGTCATCTGTGACCGTAATAACAGCAACACCTGACTAAATGGCAAAATCCGGATCCGAGTCACGTGCTCATCTCAAGCCGCCCCTGCCCCTGCCTGTAATTGGTCAAGGTACAGGGACAAAAAATGGCGAGGAGCGGAGAGAGGTAGCGTTGCAGAGGCTTTGACAAGGTCAAGGGTGAGGAGGTGAGCTAAGAATTGCCACACCCCTAGCAGCCACCTCCTCCTGAAGCCGCCCTTCGGCCTCATCTGCCTTGGCATGGTGCTCGATTGACTTTCCTGGCACTCTTGCTCGTTGCCTTATTTCGAGTAGAAACCGTTAACCGGGACAAGCTGGCCTCTGTTTTTGCCAATCAGGCCTAGAGTACCTCTAGCCACAAACGGCTGACCCGTTTTTTTCGAAGCTTTGTTGTGGATTTTTGATGCTAATGCCCGAACCGTTGTCAGTTGGAGTCAGATCCCCTAGCCTTTGACATTGAGTCTTGAGCTCAATTGGTAGCGATATGTTCCGTCCTGTTGATAGAAACAATGACCCGGAAAAGTCTCACCTTCTTGGCTCCCGGAAACTTTCTAATCTTGACTATCCAATCAAGTTGCTCAATCCATTGATAAGCATCTCTTCCTCCTGAATCATCTACAAGTCGATTTCGGGACAATATATAGAACTTGTTGGCATTGTCAATACAAGTCACCATAGCTCTATCAAATGAGAAGTAAAACTTGAACTTAGTATAACATTACCATGGTAGCACTACCTGCGACAAATATATAGGGAATAACAACTCATGTCAATAAGAGACTCAATACCAAAGAATTTACTATAAGAACGTTTCATATAGTAATTTCTACTAAGGATGAGACAACTGGATGCCAGTCTCAATTGTCCGTTGCCAGCATTCTTTCTCTCGGCACAGGGGTGAAGGGCAAGATAAAATGTCTCAGTTCTAATCGGAATTACTATATGTTTTGCGAGCAAGCTGTACTGACCCTAGACTGCACAAACTGGTCAGTGGGGGCAGTCTCTTTCTATCACCTTTTAATCGTAGGGGGAGAGGAAATTAGGCAGCAACAGTAGGCTCAAAAATGCTTTATCATCGCCGTGCCCTCAGAGCCGCAGAGCTGATCGGGCAACCTCCCTAGCCACTCAGCTAGCCCTTCAGATTAACAGGATAAAATCAAGAAAATAGATTCAACCTTTATCGAACTCTTCGCCGCTGTAGTTTACTCACCACCTTACGTGAGAGCCGCAGTGGTAATTTTTCAAGTTCGCACCAATCTTGTAATAAACGCACAAATTGCCCTCGATCTTCTGTTCGCAACACTGCTGTTTGGTCAGCTGTTTCAATCGCATAGGGATAGCCCTTTCCCACAATGACCTCGCATCGCACAATATCTAGCGCCCAATCCAGCACCCCTGTCTCTAGCATCCAGATGGGAATCTCCAACCGGACGGGATGATCACTGTGGGTTTTGAGATAGACAAAGCCAATCCTCTCTCGCATCTCTTGATATTGAGTCAGGATCCCGTGTTGGCCTTGTTGAGTGCCACTGCGAGCACAGCTCAAAAAGGGGGTGCGGTCGCCCCAATCGGGGAGCCAGTCTTCTAAAAGAGCCGCATCATGGATTTGGGGAGCCTCTGGCAATTGCGATAGATGTCGCACCATTTGAGTCAGGTCGCGGGTGTAAGTGGTGTCGATATAGGCCACCAAAGGGATCCCTTTGCTCTCACTAGCCCGTAATAAATTGAGGATGCAAGTGACATAACGAGCTTGGATCTCGGGCTCAAACACCTCTGCAAAGGTAGCTACTAAGGATCCATCTAAAAAGGCCAGTCGATGGGGATCCGGTGCATCATTAATGTACTCAATCAACCGCTCCACTTCCATCTCAAATCGCCGCAAATTAACCGCCAATGTTTTTGGATCTGCGTTACTGGAAACACCTAAATCCTGCGGAGTCAGCACATCAACCCGGATATCTTTGGTGTACTTGCCCTCTTTGCAGTGAAGATTTTCGTACCAGCCAATCTGCACCAAGGCAACGGGCAGGGAAATATCTTTATCCAAAATCAATTGGGATCCATCCACCGCAAAAGTGGGCACATCTTGCAAGACTTGATCAACCCAGTCCAGACTGTCCTGATGATTAGACCATTGATGTGGAAAGGGGATGCACCAAGTCTGATAACGATCCCACTCTTGGGTGGGGAGCGCACCCGGTTGGGGAATCGAGGCCAATTGCTCTGCTAGCTCAAGGCTAGAACGGTGCTGTAAGGCCGTAAAGGCTTGCTCATACTGTTGGCGCTTGCGGGTGAGGGCAAAGTCAAAACCTGCGAATGCCTCTCGTTTTTGGTCTAAGATCTGGCGAATTTGAGTGGTTCTAAGCGACATGGTTGCCCTCTTCACGTTCGACGCGAATAATATTTTCGGTCACCTGCTCAAAGGTATCATCATGGCTAATCACCACCAGTTGTTCAAAGGTTTTAATTTGGGTAATGGCTTCAGCTAAGCGGCGACGGCGTTGCACGTCCATATTGGTGGTGGGTTCATCAAAAAAGGCCACATCTAATTCTCCCAAAACCTTTAATAGAGCAAGGCGAACCGATAGGGCGGCAGCCATTTGTTCTCCTCCTGACAGGCTGATGAAACGGCGGGCGGTCATGCCATCCTCTTGCACCCAAATATCATAGTCGGATCCCCAGGTCAGGCTGAGATTAGGCCGATCCATGATCTCTCGAAATAGTCGGTCAGCGATGATATTGACAGAACTTTGATAAAGAGCGGTAATCTTGGGGCCAGCTTGTTTGTAGGCGTCTCGACTAAATTTGATAAACCGATGAAGGTTTTCCCGTTCTTTTTGAGTGACCTGATGGGTGGCCAGTTCCTGGCGCAAGGTTGATAGATGGGTAAGTTTTTCTTCAATTTGAGCAATTTGAGGGATGAGGGCTTGCATTTGAGTTTGGGCTTGGGCGATTGCCACATCCAATTGATGAGCCTCTGACTTTAGGGCGTCATGACCAAGAGAATCATAACTGGCCAGAATGGGATCCCGCTGTGTTTGCAGCACTTGGGTCTGGTTTTGATTCTCTTGGATCGAAGCCTGAATCTGCTGTAGACGCTGCTGACAATCGGGATAGTTGTCCGCTAATTCTCGAAATTGCAGATAGGTTTCATAGGCGGATTGATGCTGCTCCCGCTGCTGCTGGGTGGCGATCACCAGACTATCGATCTGGGCTGTTTGATCCAAGGTTAAGGTTAAGTGCTCCTGTTGAGTTTGGAAGTGAGACAGCTGGGATCCCACCTGCTCAAGGGCTGCTTCAACCTCGCCGCGATGGGATAGACCCTGGTGGAGCTGGCTGGCTTGGTAGCGGGGATCCCCCAGTTGTCGCAGCTGCTGCGTGGTTTGGGCCATCAGTTGAGTCAGATCCGCCAGGGATCCATGCTGAGATTCCAGCTTCGCCAGCTCGATTTGATGTTGTTTGCCCCGAGCTTCGATTGTTGCCAGTTGGTTCTGGGCTATCTGTAGATGTTGGCGATGCTCCGGCAGTGCCGATGCGGTCGGCAGGGTTTGTAAATAGTGATCGTAATCCTGGCGATGCTGTTGCCGCTGGGCTTGCAGGGTGGCTATCGTTTGCTCTAGGGTCTCTGTAGCTGTCAACTGCTCCGTCAACGCTTGGATCGGCTGATTTTGGGCCTCCATTTTTGCTTGCAGTGCCTGCCAATCTCGCTCAATTCGATCACGGCCAGCTAACTCTTGCTGCTTGAGTTGAATTTGAGCACGGGGATCCCCCAGTTTTTCGATCTGAGCTTGAATCTCTTGCAGTTGGCGGTTGATTGACTGCTCTCCCTCCAGATGCCAAGCCAGATTTTCCAGAGTCTCACTCAAGTTCGCCAATTGAGTTTGCAGGGATCCATGCTCCTGTTGCAGTTGGGGCAATTGCTCGGCCTGTGCCCGCATTTGATAGCAGGTTTGCAATTCGGCTTGCAGGTGATCCCGCTGGGTTTGCAGCTGAGGGCGAGAGGTTTGGCGGCTAATATCCGTCAGGATCCCTTCTAGAGCTTGGATGACTTGATGGGTGAGGGCGGATCCCTGGGTCAATACAGGTGAGATCCGGTGCAGTTGAGTCTGAATCTGGGGAAAGTCTCTGCCCAGTTGGTCGATCAGATGTAGAGCTTGCTGGACTTGGTGCCCCTGCTGGGTGAGGGCTTGGTGGCTTTTGTCTAGAGTTTGTTGCAGCTCTGCTTGATATTGTTGGGCGCATCGATGCGGCTGAGTTGAGTGGTGAGGGTCTGAATCTGCTGCTCGATCTCAGGGATCCGGCTGACCTGTTGCTGATACTGCTGCCGAAGCTGAATCTGCTGCTCTAGCTCTTGCAGTCGTTGCTGGGCTTGTAAATAGTGCCCTTGGGCCGTATCTTGTTGCTGATGCCATAGCTGCAACTGTTGAGCGTGATCTTGCAGGTGTCTGTGCTGCTGCTCTAGCTGCTGTTGCTGCTCACATCCCGGTTGAAGGGCAGCAATATCCAGGCTGAGCTGATCTAAACGTTGCCGTTGCTCCAGCAGGCGACTCTGCTGGATTTCCAAGGTATGAAAGCCCTGGATCAGGTGCTCCCGTCGTTTCAAGAGACTTTGCCGCTGTTGCAGGGATCCCTCTAGCTGTTGTAATTGAGCATCTGCCGTTTGAAAGGCTTGATAGCCGGGATGCCAGTGCTGACAGTGCTGTTGGGCTAAGTCAGCTTTCTCGACCTCCTGTTGCCAGCGCATCACCTGTTGGTTTTGGGCATCCCATTCTGCCCTGAGCAGTTGGTGAGATTGTTGTTTTTGGGTGATGATCTGGGCCAGTTTCTCTAGGTTTTGGTGATGACCCTCTAGGTGAGTTTGCTGCTCAATGTGAGGTTGAAGATCTTGGAGCTGCTGGGCCATTTTGTCGAACTGTTTTAGCTGTTCTTGCCGACGGATGGCTTCCGCTTGTAACGCCTGACTTTGGCTCTGGAGATCTTGCAGATGTTTGAGCAGTTGTTGTCGTTCCCGCTGCTGAGCTTCCAACTGTCGCAGAGATTGCAGCGCGCCTAGATAGGCTTCATAGCCTGCCTGACTAGATTGCACTTGGGCCTGGGCCAGAGTTGACTGCTGGAGAGCGGCTTCGGCCTCTTGGCTTTGCACCGCTAACAGGGATCCCTCTTGTTGCAAAGTCCCCAGGGCTTGCTCCAGTTGACTCAGGGTTTGGGCCTGCTGATCCAGGCTGGCGATCTGGGTAGTCAGGGTTTGGTGCTGCTGCTCAAGTCTGGCCAGTTCAAGTTGATGCTGCTGACATTGGCGGGTGAACTGTACTTTTTGCTCCGTCAAGGGATCCCAGTCTTGCAACTGAACCAGCAGCAGTTCGATCTGATGAGAGAGATAATTAATCTGCTCTTTGCTATAGTTTTCTAACTTGAGCAAGTCTTTAGAGACCTGTTGATATTCTTCCACTTTGAGAATGCGGTCGAAAATCGTCTTGCGATCCCGAGGTTTGAGCAGGAAATCAGCCGTAAACATCCCTTGCGGCACACCAATCGTACTGGAAAATAATTTCGCTAAATCGGTTCCTTTCGGCACTCCCAGATGTTGCCGCAACCATTGTAGGATATCGGCCCGGAGCTCGTACTCTAACTTTTGGTTGAGCTGGGGATCATAGAGACTGTAGCCTCGTTGAGTGCTGCGTCGCACTTGATAACTGCGATAATCCATCGATGAGATAAAAGTAATGGCGACTTCCGCATCTTTGGATCCCGCCCGCACCATTTCCTCACGAGTGTAATCACTAAAGTCAAATAAAACCCAGCCAATCGCCTCTAAAATGCTGGTTTTTCCCGCTCCATTTTCGCCACAAATGGCATTGGTGCCTGCCTCAAAATAAAAGCAGCGATCCACATGAGATTTGAAGTTGCGAAGCGCCACCGAGAGGATCCGCATCTACTCATCCTCCTCAGCAGTTAAGGCTACGGTTGAGGCCACAGCGGTGGGAGGCAGGGATCCCGCTAAAAACCATGATTCAGCAGGTCATATAGCTGTTCTGGCGGACGTTCATCCAGTGTCATCTCTTTTAAGTCCAGCAACAGTTGG
>JAAUUM010000150.1 GCA_012031565.1 Synechococcaceae cyanobacterium SM2_3_2 | reverse complement strand
GGAATGCCCAGCCGCCAGAACGGAGGTGTTCATACCGTCTCAGGATTCTCCCTGTCTCAGCAGTCGCGTATTGCTTGCCGTGGCCGCCCACTTGCTCCAGCTCACTGCCAGCGATAAACTCAACCGCCTCATCACCGTCGACATGCCGGAAGTGCTGACGGGCTATCTCGGGGCTGATGGCCGATGCCGCCAGCTCTGTCTCGATCCTGAGGATGGGATCCCGGTCTTGGAGGAGCCGCATCATGCCACCACCTCCACCAGCCCAGCCTCACCAGCTGCCACCAGCCAATCGATAGCCATAGAGACCCTGGGATCCCAGCGGCTACCGAGCATGGTCTCCAATCGCCGGAGAGTCGATCGGTTGACCTGGAGGATCCCGTCAAAGGACTCGCTTGGAGGGAGCGGCAACACAGGCCGGTTATGGGGATCCCAGGAGGGTGTTTGCGCTATATGGGCTGCTTGATCCGGTGGCGGTGGTGCGGCAAGCCCGCTTGCAAAAATGGTCGTTTCAAAGGTTAGAATCATCTTGACGTGCTCCTACACGTCTCCCGCCGCCCGCGCTCCTACGCGAGGCTTTCAATAAAACGACTGGCCACCAGTGATCTCTTGCCGGAGTCTGGTGGTTTGTCGTTTCTGGCCCCCTGAGGCGAGGTGTCGGGGCCACCCGATCAACTTAGCTGATGCAGTTGTTTTTGCTGCAAATGATCTTTTACCGAGGGATGCTTGGTGTTGCGTTTTTTACAAGACTCCTCTTTTGTCGCCCCTTGCCTTGGCGAAGAGGGATCCCATAGTGGTGCATCAGCGGTTTCGCCTCCCTGATATGCGTCATCAGTTTTTTACGGGCACCCATCAAAGGTCGATAGAAATCCCGGTCGAACCCATCGTATTTATCTGCAAGCCGTAGAGCTTCTGTCATGATCTGCCCTGAAAATCCAATCATCTCCTCGGGACGACAGTTCAATCTTTGCTGATTTTTTTTCCAGTCTCTTACCGTGGGAAAATCACTACTGGCAAATGAAAAAAGGGCTATCTGACTCTCCGCCACCAAGAGTTGGAAGATTAGTAGCGGGTGATCATTCGGGACAAACTCGAATCCAACAGTTATCAAAGACCCCGAGTTCCTCATCTCGCCCAGCATCCGATAGAGCAATTTCAAAACCTGAGCTTCTAAGCTGATTTGCTCCGATAGCTGGGATCGCCCCTTTACTTTGAAACCTGGATAGCGGCTGTCAAAAGTCACTCTGTACCATTCGGCAATAACTGCTGCTTGATAGGCTTTGAAAATCTCGCAAGCATTCGTCCCTAGGTAGTCCGCTTTAATCAAAAAATCACAGGTGCTAGCTATGACGGCTGCAGAACTGATTTTTAAAAAAGGGCCTGCCCCAATTGGATTTGGCAAAATGGTCAAACCGATCAGATTATCACCAGCAGTCTTCGGGAGAAGCGACTGATATTCCCAACTGCTCACTGCGAGCCAACCTTCTAGCTCAATCTCTAGCTCCGCCTCCATCACCAGACCTCAGCAAAGCTGATCTCGAACAAGTGCCGGGATACCTCCACGGCCCAAGCTCCTCTGGGATCCTCAGTGGCCACAATCCCCACCGAGCCGGGATAGAAGCCAAAGCGGGACTGATCCTCTATCCAGTTGTTGTAACGAGTGATGGCCGTCGATAGATCGTGGGTGTGGCCCACGTGGATCCAATCGGGATCCTGGGGTTGCTGGTGGCTCATGATTGGGATCCCTCTCCGTTAACGCGACGGGCCAAATATCGAATCTCCCCCAGCAGCACATCAAACCGCTGATCCTGTTCGGCTTGCCGTTGCTGAACCTTGATCAAGCTCTCAGTCAGGATCCCAATCTGCTGCTGGCTAACCAGTTGGGTCTGGGTCAACTGCTGGATCCCTGTGGTGCTTGCCTCAGCCACCCGCTCTATGGCTGTGGCCAAACGGTCAAAACGTTCTTCATCTGTCATCAGGATCCCTCTCTCAGAATCAGCAGTAAAGTCCCAGCTATCACAGCGATGGTGGCTGAAGCGATCAGAGTATTGGCACGGTTGGCGGTGTCCTCAGCAAACTTGTAGAACCGCTCATCCCACCGCTTCACCTCGCTATCAAGCCGGATCCCTAGATCCTTTAACTCTTGCCGGGTGGCCACCACCTCCGCCAGCACATCCGCCAGGGTTGGTTCACTCGGGGATCCCTGGCTCATGCTGCCCCCTGGCTGTCGGATCCTTCGGACTTAATCTTCCCGTCCTTCTCAGCCCGCTCAATCTCTTCAATGATCAGCTTCAGGACATAGTTGCTAATTGTCCTGTGATCCTGATCAGCTAGATATTCCAGCCGTTCTTTCACGTCTGGAGGAATCACGAACGAGACTCTAGGATTCTTTGCTGGCACTGCGATCCGTTCAAGCGTTGCTACCATTCTCACCTCTTTTGCTTGATTGTCACTCTTAGTATGCACCGTACAAAAATAATATGCAAGGTGCTTGACGTTAAGAGTATGCACCGTGCATACTTTAGATATGAAGCAACGGGGTAGAGCACAAGCCGCCAAGCGGTAGGTAAAGCCCCCGGCCCGCAAGGGTTCAGAGCTTCTAGTCCTTTCTTTTTCTGGAGATTGATTGATGATTCGCTCTAAATTGACCCAACTGGATCCCGGTGTGGTGATGGCCAGCCCAAGCCCACGGGTGCGGGTGATTTGGCACCACAACCAAGGTGGTGAGCACGTTATCGCCTATCCGGGTTTCGACAGTGCTGAAGCTGCTGACATCTGCCACCGCTGGCTGTTGGCCAAAGTGGGCAAGTTTGACCGGAAGGCTAACGCTGGTGTGAATCGCCCCCGTCGTGCCCAGCGCGTCGATGGCTGCACCCACGAAATTAAGTGGCATCAGCCTCATAGCGGGATCCTTGCCCAAGCGATTGAGCGTGACCTAGCCCGCGTCACGGTCAACGCCTAAAAAACAATCCCCTTGACTGCTGCGAACAGTCAGGGGGATCCCGATACCAACACTTTTCTGGAGACGAAAAAATGTCTGATTGGATTGATTTTACCTCAAGCCCCTACGACTACGCCGATCTTGATGATGGTGATTTGCTTTATAGCCAGCCGGATGGGGATTGGGATCCGCTTACGGACAACCTGAGCTACGCGGCTATAAGTGACGAATTGCTACTTGAGCTGATGCCGTTTTAGTCCAGCCCGATAGGGGATCCTGCCACTGGGATCCCCGCCCCTGCAAACACCTGCAAACGATGGAGATAGAGCCATGCTGACTGCTGAGAGCCTGCGAGACACTCTGAACCAAGCCACGGATCCCAGCCCAACACACACACTTGGGAGGTTAGATATGGACTGTTTTGAGCTTTACAGCAAAGGGTTGACCACTACCCAAGTGGGGGAGGTTTTAGGGATCCATAACAGCACAGTGCTGAGGATCCTAAAAAAACATGGGGTGACATTAAGGCATCAGTTCCCCCGGCATTTGACCCCGGAACAACGTTTCTGGAGAAAAGTGGTGAGGGGAAAAACCCTTGATGACTGCTGGCAATGGGTGGGATGCAAGGCCGGAAGATACGGCCAAACATCATCCAAAGGGGAAAACAAGCGTACCCGCATTCCTGCACACCGTTTCTCTTGGCAGATACACAACGGTGAGATCCCCCCTGATCTGCTTGTTTGCCACCGTTGCGACAACCCAGAGTGTTGCAACCCCTCTCACTTATTTCTTGGGACTTGTGCTGACAACATTGCCGACTGCCACGCAAAGGGACGGAATGCCGATAGAAGGGGAGAAAAGCATCCCCTGGCAAAGTTAACCGAGGTTCAGGTTCAGCAGATTAGAGAGCGCAAGTTAGGCGGGATGAGCAATCGAGAAATTGCGAAATTGTTCGACGTGTCTACTGCCCAAATCCAGAGAGTCGTAAAAAAAAAAGCTGGAAGTCTATTTGATCCAATGTCCCAACATTCAACCGATAGGAAAGAACGATGAGACCACTTCCCGAGATTCAAGCTGCATTAAAAGAGCATATAGCCCCCGAGTATCTCGCTACGCGCAAACAAGGGGGATCCGAGCTGACCTACATTCCCTGGCATAAGGCTGTAGAACTTTTGGATATACACGCCCCTGGGTGGCAGTGGCAGATCACTACCCTGAGTGTTTGCGGTGATCGTCTGGTTTTAATCGGACGGTTGACGATTCCCACCGCACAAGGGGATCTGGTTCGAGAGGCCACCGGGACAGAGCTACTCGATTGTGGCAGCTATGGGGATCCCTCAAGTAACGCTGAAAGCATGGCCTTTCGCCGCGCTGCTGCCAAGTTTGGCTTGGGATTGTGGCTCTACGACAAGGCCACCCCCGCCCCGGCCACCGCATCCAGTAAGCCCGCCACAAGCCGCCCTCCTGGGTGGACTCCCAAGTGGGAGCGCGCGCGGGCCTGATAGTCCAATGGGATCCCATCTGACCTGTGCTGGTGGATCCCTGTTCTATTCGGGTACGCAAAAGTCCGAACATCTGAAAGATTAAACCCACACACTAGGAGATAGACCGATGGATCGCGTTGTGACCTTTATCGAATTGTTTGAGACGTTATCTGAACCAATCCCGCCAGAGATGATCCGCCCCCGTCGCCAGGGTGGATCCGAGCTGAGCTATCTGGAGTGGCATACAGCTTGTGACCTGATGGATGAGCGCTGCCCTGGGTGGCAGTCTGAGATTCGGGAGGTGAAAGAGGTGGGGGATTGGGTGGTTGTCATTTGCCGGGTAAGTATCCCAGTGCTGGAGGGCTGGATTTATCGCGAGGCTACTGGATGCGAAAGGCTTGATAGAACGGATCCTTTCAGCGCTGCTGAAGCGATGGCCTTGACGAGGTGTTGTGCCAAATTCGGGCTAGGCCGCGAGCTGCATAGCAAAGCTCTGGCCATGGCCTGATCTTGATCTCCCTGCCCTGCAAACAGACCAAATTTTGCAGGGCAGGGACACCAGAGGAAGCTTGGCTCCTATATCAAAAGGTGAGAAAGAGAAGAAGAGTGATTTGTAGAAAGGAGTAACCCGTGGAATCTCAGCTGATGCCAAATCTGACAGAGGCGGGCTATGAGCAGCTGACCCAAGAGGCCACACGCCCAGGGCTGCTGGGCATCATCGCCCGTAGAGCCCTGGCCATGCTCAAAGCAGAAGCTCAATCTCAATCTGACGGTCTGGCCCCAGGCGCAGTTTCTCCAGACAGAAGTCAATCCGGATCCCTATCCGCGCCTTAGAAACGTTCGCTATGGGCCCCCAATATTGGAAGTTTTGGACGTATTATTTGATACGCCTTTATACCTGGGGGCGGTTGGCGTATTTCAGCGTGGCACACCAAAGAGGTAGAGACCAGCAGGGATCCCTGAGCCCTCGTTTTTGGATCCCTGTCCCTGTAAACACTGCAAACATTCTGGAGATAGATCGATGAAAGAGACAGACAAGCCCGACTGGGCCACCGACTTTAATGCCGTGCCCAACTTGGCCACCCCCGAGGGGATCCGCCACATCCTCTACCACGACGTGATCGGCTATAGCGGGTGGGAGGCGACTCTAAAAGCCCTCGCAGATGTCGCGGCCATTGATGGTACACAGGATCCCGAGCTAGTGCTACGCCTACAAATGCTGGCAGCTCTGGCCAAAGAGAAAGACTGGTAGCCCGCACAAGCGACCCCCCAGACCCTAGCCCCAGTAAGGGATCCCACCATTGGATCCCTGCCCATACGACCCCCCGTGGATCCCTTGAGTATGACCTCGGGGATCCCCTGCTCTATTTGAGTACGCAAAAGTCCAAACACCCGAAATACCAGACCCGCAAGATAGGAGATAGACTTCGAGCCATGTTGATCACAGTTGCCAGTTTCAAAGGAGGGGTGGGCAAGTCAGTGACGGCCCTCCACCTGTCCGGCTATCTGAGTACGCAAAAGTCCACCGTGTTGATTGACGGGGATCCCAACCGTACCGCGATCAACTGGGCTGCCCGTGGCCCCGGCTTACCTTTTCCGGTGCTGCCAGAGAGCGAGGGATCCCGTGTAGGTGAGTTTGCCCATGCTGTGGTGGACACCGCCGCCCGCCCCGATAGCGATGATCTGAAAACCTTGATCGAGGTTTCGGATCTTGTGGTGGTGCCCACTATCCCTGATGCAGTTGCCCTCGATGCCACACTGGCCACCTGCGAGACGCTGCAAAGAATGGGATCCACCTTTCGGGTGGCTGTGGTTATGGTGCCCCCGATAGGCCGGGATGGGGTGGAAGCCTGCGACTATCTCAAGGGTGAAGGAATACCCGTATTCGAGACGCTGATCCGCCGCTATGCTGCCTACGGTAAAGCTGCCCTGGCTGGAGTGCTGGTGGGTGATGCCAAGGATCCCAGAGCCAAGATTGCCGCCCGCGACTATGCCCAACTGGGGAGAGAGGTGATCAGTGTCAAAGTTTGACGGGATCCGCCGTGCCAGACAGCCAGATAGTCAGCCACTCGAAAATTCGCGTACGCAAAAGTCCGACAGTTCAGATACTCACCAGTCTGAGCTTTTGGGTACGCAACCGACACGCAAGGGTAGGCCACCGGGGAAACGCTCGGATCCCCGGTTTGAGCAGGTGACCGCCTACATTCCAAAGGAACTCTATCGCCGGGTGAAGCTGAAGATCCTGGCAGAGGAGGGAGAGGCTGGCACTCCTACAGACTTCTCTGAGCTGTTGGCCGATCTACTGAAGGAGTGGTTAGGGGATCCCTGAGAGGTTGCACAGAATTTGATTAGACCCTGGGAGCAGACTCGGATTATCGAACTGTGAAAGACTATGGCTGACGGACTAGACCGAGAATATATCGCCGACTTCTCTGATAAGGATCGGCTCAGAGTGCGGTTCAAAACCAAGCCTGAGCAAAAGCCTACATATGCGGTGATGCTGGAGTGTCAATTCATTGAGCTTAAGGATCAATGGATTCAAGTCATGCGCCTAGATGATTGGGATGGGTGCCCCCATATCGACCGAGCATATCCAGACGGTACAGTTTCTAAAGAATGGCTTCCCGATACCGGAAATAATAAAATTAACACTTCCAGAGCGGTAGCATGGGCTAAGAGCAATTGGGAAAAGGAGCGTGAGCGTTATGAGTCTCAGCTTAAGCAATCAGGACAATAAGCGACTCAGCCAAGCTAATGCTGATGCTGCCTTTGATTTCATTGAGCAACTACTCGACAATCCAGAGCAGATTGAATTGATCCAGAACGGATCCCATGTGTTTCACGTGAGTCAGGATCCCTGGGTCAACACCCAGAATCAAAGACTGGCAGCACAGCTCGAAGCTGAAGGGCAGACAGTCATGTGGGTTGAAGGCAGTCGCGTCTTAGTTGGTGCTGCCTAGTCTGCCAAATCCCGTGGGCTTGTGGGCAGGGATCCTGGATACCCCAGATAATGAAGTATTAACTGGAGTATCTGGGATCCATGGCGGCAGTCCCTGGATAGTCCCTGCAATGTACTTTTGGGATCCCCTGTAACCCAGCCCACACAAGGCTTTTGGGGGGATGTCTGGGTAACACAGATAGTCCTTCTGGGATCCCCTGTGAGAGGTATCAATTGGGTATCAAAGGAAAATCACATGTGACTCAACTGTGACACCTCTGTGACACCTCAGTGCCATAGACCACCGCCGCTTTTTTTCTCGGTAACAATAGAGTTAAAGCTATCAAAGCCGCTATGCCGCCTACCCCCTTAGATCTGCTTTCTGGACAAATTGATCCGCTCTTGAGAGCGCGGGATAGTGCTGCCAGGGCGGAGGATTGGAGAGAGGTCAAAAGGTTGACCAAAGAAATCTTTAGGCTTGATAAGCAGATTACCCGGCTACGGGGTGGCAACGAGGATCCAGTTAATAGGAAAACTGCCGCCCGGGCAGCATCACGGTAAGCTGCCGATCCAAAGCCTCTCTCACCCGGCCCCGGTTCTCGCATCGGATTAGATCCTGAACTTGATCGGGATCCCGATATGCAAAAAGGCACACTGGGATCCCATTGACCGATCCCTTGCTGGGCTTGGGGATCCCATCAGCTCCCAGCCCCCACGGGATCCCCCTGTGGGAGTGGAGGATCGTCCACTTTGGGGACAGAAGATTGGGGCTGATCGGCCAAAATCAGCCGGGTTAGAGCGGTATCGGGGATGTTCTCGACGGGGATGGGATTGGATCCCTGTTGCCGCCGTTGATGCCGCCGTGTGAGGATGCCCACCACCTCAGCTAGATGATCACGGTCAAGGCTGTAAACCCTTACCCTGCCTGACTTTTGACGTGACACACCCCTTGCTTTATCTCCCTCTAAAGGCTGGGGTGTGACGCGCTTTTGGGTGCTAGTAGTCTTGAGTCCGAGACGGGTGATAATCTCCCCGATCAGCTGGGTATCGGTGGATTTTGAGCTGACAGAAAACCTGAGGGCCTGCCTAACCGCCTCAGCATTGGCCCGGACTTTATCCGCTACTGCTTTGACCTCTGGAGATTCTTTTGTCCACTCTCCCCCAGCTAGAGCAAACTCCAAGAACTCAGGGATCCCAAGGTTGACCATGACTTCTCTCTCCAGGTGATTGTGAGACAAATCCCAAATGGTGGGCATCTGGGGATCCAAGGCTTCGACCTGCCGCTGATCAAATGCTTTGACGATATCAACAAAAGCTAGGCCCTCTAACCGTCTGAGAGCTTCCCGGCGGCGGCCACCGTTATCAGCCAAAACGAGATCGGCATCGGGATCCACGTGGTAGAAGCGCTCCAGATAAAACCGCTCTAGACTATCGGCATCTTCTGGGGAGTTAGCCTGTTTAGCTGCCAACAGTTCAGCTATCTCTGGGGTGATAACTTTAGCTGCCACCACCCGATCCGCTGCCCGCCGTTTGCACAGCCGCCCAAGCTCAGTCCAGATATCCCGCCAGTCTGGATCCGGCCCCACCACCTCAGCCGTCACAGTGGATCCCTCAGACTCCAGAATCACCCGCAGGTGATCCCGCATATTGGCCCTACTCCAATTTGCCCGTGCTGTGATCTCTCCCCACAAGGTCAGCTCAGGGGATCCCTCACCCAAAGCCTTTTGGACTTCTGCCAGGGTGCCACCGTTGAGATGGGCCGATGCTGCCAGTCGGTGGCACTCATCCGAGACAATCCTGAGACGATTGGATCCCTCAGGGGTAAAGC
>JAAUUM010000149.1 GCA_012031565.1 Synechococcaceae cyanobacterium SM2_3_2 | reverse complement strand
CGTTGGGAATATTAGTCTAAGGTCAAACGGGGTTCTAGAGCAAAGACCATTGCTCTAGAACCCCTGGGCAAACGCATACTCATGAGGCCAATAAGAGGGAGAGATACTACTTTTTGTCCCATCCGGCTTTGAGACGTTTAGCCTTGATGCCGCCCTTGGAGGAGGTGGCTCAGCTCTAGGAGTTAGATTTAGAGAGCGTGCGCCGACAGGGCAGCGTGTTTAAGGTGTTGCCAAGGCGGTGGGTGGTGGAGCGGACATTTCTTGGCTGAGTCTGAACCGGAGCTTGAGTCGAGACTATGAACAACTGGAGGCAACGAGGGAAGCGTGGGTCTATTTGGGCATGGTGAGATTGTTGCCCAGAAGGTTAGCTTGAACTTCTCATACATCCTCTAGGCATAAGGAACCTCTCGTTCTCTCTCTAATTGTTAATACAAGATGAATTCTGGATTAAGCGGCTCTCCTGGATTTATGGTGACTGCACAAGAAGCCTGCAATGTCAATCTCTCTCTGGGCTAAGAACTTTAGCAAACTCGATGCAGTAATGCCACGACATTTTCGGGAGAGCCATTAAGCACCAAATCCTCTAGAGGGATATCTAAACTAGCTACCCTTAACCGAGTCAAGGCTATCAATACCAGCAATGCAGAGACTGTATCCGTCCTGACCTGCTTTAGATTAAAGAAACCCTCTAGGATCAAGTCTCCTCCGGGCAACTCAAGTAGGTTCATGACCTCCTCCCCTTGCTCTCAGATAAGTTATCCTCGGATCCTTTCGAGAAACGCCATCAGCGCGTTATATTGATCCTCAAACCGCACAAACTCCGCCAAAACATCAAAATCAAGATCTGGCAGCAGTCGGCTTTTGGATCCCATTTCATAGCCCATTTCTCCCAAACAGTGGAGCTGAAACTTACTCTCTCTCCATTCCTAAACCTCAGGGATCCCAAGTCCTCGATAGATCTCTAGTTTGTTCACCAATCCACTGCTCAAAACAACTTCAATCGCAATATCAGGCAACTCTTTTTTGCCGCCCAAACAACAACACTCATATGACAGGGATCCCAGATATTTGACAAAACTCAATCCGCGCACTTAGAAACCCAACCCATCGGCCCCAGAGGTAACCACCCCTCGCCCTGCATCCAGTGTGACAATGGATCCATTTCGGATTAGGCGGGTAGCATCTTTGACCCCCACCAAGACAGGCACCCCCAGACGGAGGGCAATCACCGCTGCATGAGAATTGGATCCGTCTTCTTCGGTGATCACCCCCGCCGCCAACTTAATGGCATCCACACACCCGGCATCAGTGGAACGGGCCACCAAGATATCCCCCACCGAGATGCGGCTGGAGTCGAGACTGCAATCGATGATCCGAGCGGGGCCACTCACCTGCCCCTTGCCAATGCCGATGCCTTTGGCCACCACACTCTTGACCACATCCACCTTGATCAAGTCCGTGGATCCTGCCACACCGGGCAAGGTGCCGCAGTCAACACCACCAAATCGCCATCTTTGAGCAGCCCTTGCTCTTGAGCCAGACTGACAGCCACCTGAAAGGTTTGACGGGTGGAGGCAAAATCCAAGACCAGCAGCGGCGTCACCCCCCATACCACCTGCAACCGACGGGCGATCTCGACATGAGGCGTGACCGCTAGCACCCGGGTATAGGGCCGGAACTTAGACACATTGCGAGCGGTGGTGCCTGTTTTGGTCAAGGTCATCACTGCTGAGGCATTCAATTCACGGGCAATCTGTCCCACAGCTCGACTAATGGCATCCGGGATCAGGGCTTGTTTCATCTGGGTAATGGGATCCCGCAGAGAAGGCAGCTGATCGAGCGCCTCAAAAGGATCCCAGCGGCGCAAAGCCGGATTGGAGAAAGCCTCTTGCTCGGTGCGGATGGCAATCCGGGTCATGGTGGCCACCGCCTCAACGGGGTAATGCCCCACAGCGGTTTCATTGGAGAGCATCACCGCATCGGTGCCGTCGAGAATGGCATTGGCCACATCCGAAATCTCAGCTCGGGTGGCGCGAGGGCTATTGGCCATGCTGTCCAGCATTTGGGTGGCGGTGATCACCGGGATCCCAAAGCGGCGAGAGAGGGCAATCAGCCGTTTTTGCAGGACAGGCACATCCTCGGCGGGCAACTCCACCCCCAAGTCGCCACGGGCCACCATCACCCCATCGCTCAGGGCCAAGATCGCCTCAATCTGCTCGATTGCCTCGTGCTTCTCAATTTTGACAATAATCGGCACTCGCCGTCCGGCAGCGGTCATCAACTCCCGCAATTCCAGCACATCCGAGGGTTCCCGCACAAAACTCAGGGCCACCCAATCCACCCCCTGATTGAGCCCAAAGCGTAGATCTTCTTTATCTTTGTCAGTCACTGCCCGAATTGAGAGGTGAACGCCAGGGAAATTGACCCCTTTGTTATTAGAAAGCACACCCCCCACAATGGTGCGGCAATACAACTCTCCAGCGGCAACATCCGTGGCCTCCACCCGCATTTCCACCCGGCCATCGTCCAAGAGAATGGTGGATCCCTCAGGCACCTCTTCTGCCAGCTTGTCGTAGGTGACCCAACTACGCTCTTGATTGCCGGGGGTGGGGTGGCTAGTGAGAATAAAAGGATCCCCCGACTTGAGGGTGATCGGGCCTTCGCCAAATTTGCCCAACCGAATCTTAGGACCTTGCAAGTCCTGCAAAATCGCCACCTGAATCCCCAACTCCATCGAGGTCTGGCGGATCAGCCGAATCATATGTCGATGGACATCATGTTCTCCATGCGAAAAGTTGAGCCGGAGGGTGGTGGCTCCTTGCAGAATGATCTCCCGCAAGACGGCAGGGGAGGAGGTCGCGGGGCCAATGGTGGCCACAACCTTGGTGCGGGGCGTGGTGGGCAAGGGACACATACGCGACAGGCTCAATAATGAGGGGAACAAGCAGCCATTGAGGAAGGTCGAGCCGTTTGTGATGACTGACCCAGCACCAATCCAGTTCTGAATCTAGACCCAGTTCTGAATCTAAACTGAGACATCCGCCATTGCAATCCAGCACATGTATTTAATCAGGATCAGCAGGATCCAAGACCGACTGAATGACTACTCTGATTGCAGCACCCTGCCGAAACAATCCTGTGGATCCCTGTAGATCAATCAAGATTTGAACCTCGATCCGAAACAGATCTAGGGTTGACTCTAGCTCAGCTCCCCCCCTGAACCAGCCTCTTGAGTCATACTGGAGAGAGGTTCTGGCTGCTGACCCTTGCTGGTGGCGAGGCTGGTGGCGAACCGACGACTAGTTTTGATTCTCTCCTTCTGCTGAGGTTTGGTATGTCATTGACCCTGAGTCCCGATAATGTCGAAAAAGTATTGGATCAACTGCGTCCCTATTTAATGGCGGATGGGGGCAATGTGGAATTGGTGGAACTGGATGGCCCTGTGGTGAAACTGCGGCTCCAGGGAGCTTGTGGCTCATGCCCTAGCTCCACCATGACTCTACGCATGGGCATTGAGCGCAAGTTACGGGAAGAGATCCCCGACATTTTAGAAGTGGAACAGGTGATCTAAGCTGATCGAAACGGATCCCTTCCTATCCTGATTTTGATCCACTCCTGATTTTGATCCATCCCGCCGGGATCCTCGGGTCTTCTTGCGACCTTGAGGGATCCCTGGCAGTGGGAAGGTAGATTGTTCGCTGTCTTTTCACCTGTTGTTTCACTGTTGTTTCATTGCTGTTCTGGGCGCATTTGTCACGCATGTTTGTACTTATCTCCATCGGGATCCTGGCGCTGTTGATTTTGGTGCACGAGGCAGGACATTTCACTGCCGCCAAACTGCAAGGGATCCATGTCAATCGGTTCTCGTTAGGCTTTGGCCCAGTGCTGGCCCGATATCAGGGATCCGAGACGGAATATGCCCTGCGGCTGTTACCCCTGGGAGGGTTTGTCGGCTTCCCGGACGAAGACGAGGATAGTCCCTATGCCGACGATGATCCAGATCTGCTCAAGAATCGGCCTGTGCCCGACCGTTTGGTGGTCATGGTGGCTGGCGTCTTGGCCAACTTGATTTTTGCTTACATCGCCTTGGTGACCATGTTTGGTACGGTCGGGATCCCGACGGTGGGAGCCTATCTGCCAGGGGTGCTGATTCCCCAGGTGAGTGCCAGCGGGCCGGCCCAAGAGGCGGGATTACAAGCAGGAGATATTGTCTTGCGACTGGGGCAGTACGACTTCAGCCAAATCTCCACAGAGGGGGAATCCGCCAGCGCCATTCAAGACTTTCAGACCGCGATTAGTACGAACCCCGGAGAAGTGCTGCCCCTGACTGTTGAGCGAGAGGGATCCCCCCTTGAGTTGCTGGTTACTCCGCGTGGCGAAGCGGGGGCAGCGATCATTGGCGTCAATCTGGTGCCCCATCAGACCCCAACTTTCCGGCGACCCAGTGGCCTGGGGGAAATCTTGACCGAGGCGGCTTCCTCCTATCAGCGAATGGTGGTGCTGAATATCCAGGGCTTTGGCCGACTGATCTCCAACTTTGGGGATACGGCTCAGCAGCTGTCTGGCCCAGTGGGCATCGTCAAAATTGGAGCCGATTTAGCCGAGACGGACGGTAATAGTTTGTTCAATTTCATGGCTTTGATCAGCATCAATCTGGCGATTTTGAACCTCTTGCCTTTGCCCGCATTGGATGGGGGACACATCGCCTTTTTGCTCCTGGAGGCCATTCGAGGTAAAAAGCTACCCCAACGGATCGAGAACACTGTTATGCAGACGGGCTTGGTGCTACTGCTGGGGTTAGGGGTGGTGCTGATCTTTAAGGACACCCTGGCTCTGTTTGTTGGGGTGGGTTGATGGCGGCCAAGGCCACATTGAAGCAGCGGGCTTTGGAGATCTTGCTCCGTCTGAAACGGGAGTATCCCCATGCCCCCTGTTCCCTTGACTATGAGACGCCCTTTCAACTGTTGGTGGCCACCATTTTGTCCGCCCAATGTACCGATGAGCGGGTTAACCTGGTTACCCCGGCCTTGTTTGCCCGTTTTCCCGATCCGGCTGCTTTTGCCCAGGCCGACCGAGAGGACATCGAGTCCTTGATTCGCTCCACCGGCTTTTATCGCAACAAGGCTAAGCATATCCAGGGATCCAGCCAGCAGATTATGGCCGACTGGGGTGGTCAAGTGCCTCGGACGATGCCAGATTTGCTGACACTCCCGGGGGTGGCCCGCAAAACCGCCAATGTGGTGCTAGCTCACGCCTTTGGCATCAACGCTGGGGTGACGGTGGATACCCATGTCAAACGCTTGACCGGACGGCTGGGGCTAACCCCCTTCACGGATCCCGTGCGGATCGAGAAAGCTCTGATGCAACTGCTGCCCCAACCGGACTGGGAGAACTGGTCGATTCGGCTGGTCTACCACGGACGGGCCATCTGTGACGCCCGCAAACCCCTCTGCCAGAGCTGTTGCTTGGTGGACTTATGCCCCACAGGAGAAGGGATGCGGGAGATTACTCGCGGTTAAACTCTCCGGTGAACATATCCTGATGGGCTTTTTTGGGTAAGTTTTATTACACCAACAAAGGGGCGGATGAGGGTAAATGGTGGCACATCTCCAGCCATTGTTCCTGCTCAAGGCGATTGCTAGACAGGCGGATCTCCACTGCCAGCAGGACGGCCCGGTCATAACATCCCTTGGATCCCCATCGTATGAGGGCAGAAAGATGATCATCTGACAGGGAGACAGAGACCCCAAGCTCGGTGAGAGCCTTTGCCGCCTCTGGAATCGCTGTTGAGGGCACATCCACAGGGCGACGCTCAAGAGTGATTGCATCAAGTGCGTAGTAGGTCATGCGTCCGACCCCTTCTTTTCTTTAGATTTTCTTAATTTTCACTCATACAAAGGGGGTTGGCTAGTGATTGTGTCGAACGATAAAGCAAATGTTGCAACCTTATTGAGGTGCATTGGGGCTAAAGCACGTCAGGCTGGTGGTTCCATAGACGTAGGTTTTGTTGACAGAGAGCGGATTGCAGTGGGTCTGCAACGGCTCAGAACTCCGATGTTCCACCATGAGGATGCCCTCTGGGTCAAGCCAGGGAACCAATCCCGGAATCACGGTGTCATAGAGTCCGGCGCTATAGGGTGGATCAAAATAAATAATGTCGAAGATTCCTAACAGCTTGTCTCGCTGGATCGTCTGGCGGACATCGGCTTGAATCAGGCGAAAGGTGGGCTGAGGATGGAGGTTGAGCACCACCTTCTCCCAGTTGGCCCGAATCACCCGACAGGCGGCCCGAGAGTTTTCGATGCCTACCACCTCAATGGCTCCTCGGCAAAGGGCTTCGGCCCCCATCGTGCCCGCCCCGCTGCACAGATCCAACCACCGGGATCCCTGGATGCGATCTTGAAGAATGTTAAACACCGACTCTCGCACACGGGCTGGGGTGGGGCGAGTGGCGAGTCCAGGCACGGTTTGTAGGAGGCGATTGCCGTAGATCCGAATGCTCATGACGGGATCCCTTGGGGTGATTATGATTCTTGTTTCGGCCAGGGGCTGTGCTTTTGATTAGGTTGAGTAGGCCACCTTAGATCATTCCTACCCCATTAAGGATTCTCCCATCATGACTCTGACCGCCGAACGCCCTGTGGCCTGCGCCTGCGACCATTGCAACTGCCAATTTGAGCCCAGCACTGGCCATGCCCATGAAGGAAACTTGTATTGCAGCGAGGCTTGCGCCACCCACGACCATCACCATCCCTCCGACTGTTGTGTGGCATCCCACTGCTGCCAGTAGGCGATATCAACTCTCAATCCGGGCTGGGCTCCGCTTGCTTTTGGCCGCTGGCCTCAGTTGGGCTGCTGCTACAGCCGTCTTCAGGCGGGTCACAGTCTCGATTGGGATCCCCTTGTAGGCCAGCATCTCCAAGGCGGGGGAGCGATCTCCAGTACAGGCAATGCGCCGGGGGGCAGGCACCACCAGGATCCCGAAATGGAGACTGCGATAGAGTTCTAGGATCCGGTCGGTGGCTTGGTTGGAGACAATGACTGGCCCTTGATGGTGACTGAGCCAGTCGGCTAACCGTTGCTGATCATCCCAATCAAAATCACGGGCACTGTAGCGGGTAAAGGGCACGTCATAGGGAGGATCGGCATAGATAAAATCATCGGGGCGCAGAGCCAGATGGGCAAAGTCGCCACAGCTCAGATCCCACTGACTGACTTGCTTGAGATAGCTGCCAAAATCGTGGGTGTAGTGGATGGTTTTATAGCGGCCAAAGGGAACATTGTACTGATTGCGACTATTGAAGCGACAGAGGCCGTTGTAGCAGGTGCGATTGAGGTAATAGAACAGTTCCGCCGCTGGCTGGCTGGTGTGGGCTTGGTTGGCAATCAGCTCATTAAAAGTGGCTCGACAGTGGTAATAATAGTCAGAGTCGTTGTGCAACGGGATCCCAATGGTCAATCCTTGTTGCAACCACCGATAGAAATTGACCAAGTGGGGATTCCAGTCATTCAGCACTGCCCGCTGAGGCTGTAGCCCCAGCGCCACCGCCATCCCCCCCACAAAAGGCTCCACCAACCGACAGTCGGGATCCCAGATGGTTTGCAGCAGTGGCACCAGCCAGCGCTTGCCCCCCGCCCATTTGAGGGGAGGCGACAGCAGAGGCCATTGATAAGTGGGGTGATCGGTGGGGTGACTGGGCAGGGGAGTGGGATGGCTCAAGGACTGGGAGGAGAAGACGGCAGATGCAATGGCTGCTATCCCAGACTACCTCCTAGCCAGCCCCCCTTACTCCCTTAGCCAATACTCCCTTAGCCAATACTGACGCTGGTGAATAGCTGTTCCATCGAAAGGGCGGGGATCTCAGGTTTGGCAACGATCTCGACGATGCGGTTACGGGCGGTGGGCTGAAACAGAGCCTCCACACAGACCTGAGCCACCTTGCGCCGGGGAATGCTGCCCTCGAATAAAGTATCAGCGGAGGTCATGACGAGGATATCGTCGTTGTCCTCACTTTTGAGACCGCCCGGTCGCACGATGGTATAAGGGATCCCGCTCTGGGTGATGTAGTCCTCCGCCTGCTTTTTCCAGACCAAGATCAGCCAAAACAGATTGAGGGGATGAAAGAGCTGCGAGACACAGAGGGAGCTAACCAAGACAAAATGCTGGATCCCGTGCTGTTTGGCCGCATCCACCAGCGCTTTTGTACCTACATAGTCCACCCGAAACGGCTCTAAGGGATCCCAACTGGGGCGCACCCCCGCCGCATTCAGAACCACCGTACAGCTTTCCAGAGCAGGGGCCAATGTCTCCGGCTGGGTCAGATCTCCCGCCACCAGTTCCACGTCGGCTGAGATGGTCTGGCGTGCCGCCTCGATATCTCGCACCATTGCCCGTACCGGGATCCCTCGGCTGAGGAGTTCGGTGATGATCTCCTGGCCGGTGCGTCCTGTCGCTCCCACCACCAATGCTTTCATGGTTGACCTCTGCTCTTGCTCTGGAGCTGACAAAAAGGGTTGTCTTCCCACTCTAGTCTGGTTCTTATGGTCTGGATGGGCCAAGTCAGCCACTAGGTCAAGTCAGCCATTAGGTCAAGTCACCGATGAGGCCAAGCCTGCTATCCACCAGCTGATCAGCACCAGGATCCCGGTCAAGCCATAAAAGGATCCCACCACCTGAATCTCGTTCCAGCCCGATAGCTCCAAATGGTGATGAAAGGGGGACATCTTGAACAGCCGTTCTCCCTCCCCTCGCCGCCGCTTGGTGTATTTGAAATAGCCCACCTGTAGGAGGACAGATAAGGTCTCAAACACCAGCAGTGCCCCCATCAGAGCCAAGGCCCAGAGTTGGTCATTGAGCAAGGCCAAGCCCGCCAATGCTCCCCCCAACCCCAGGGATCCGGTATCCCCCATAAAGACCTTGGCTGGATTGTGGTTATGGGCCAAAAAGCCGATACAAGCCCCCGCCATCGCCAGGGCAAAGATCGCCAACCCCGGAGCGGCAGAGCCACTGGTCAAAGCTAGGGATCCCATCCCCACCAAGATCACCGCTACCACTCCTGCCGCCAAGCCATCCATGCCATCGGTCAAATTCACTGCATTAGTAGTGCCCGCCAACACAAACAGGGCCAACGGCCAAAAGGCCCCAGCCCAAGGCCAGGGATCCCAGCCCCGGCAGGCTGATCTGAGTTTCCACCCCTGACCAGGCCATCCAGCCGCAAAACAGGATC
>JAAUUM010000148.1 GCA_012031565.1 Synechococcaceae cyanobacterium SM2_3_2 | reverse complement strand
GGCACGGGACTCAACCAACTGAAGCAGCAGTTACACCGGTTTGTGCGGGTACAGGCGGTCTACAGCCCATTCAGTATTGATCTACTACATCATTGGTATCCCCCCTACCCTCTTTAACTCTTACATCTTCTAATCCTCCTGCTCAAAACAGGCATAGATTGAGGTTTTATCATGGGATACACCCGATCTATTATTTATTGCTATTTGTTCCTAACAACGTTACTGATAATAAATGAAGAGACAGTGTAGTCATCACTGGGATTGCACTTTTGAGGTATTGCACTTTTGAGGTATTGCACTTTTGAGGTATTGCACTTTTGAGGTATTGGAAGGATCTTCCCAATCTGCCAGCTTGCTAATTTCGGTGATGGGGCCAGGATCCCATGAGGGAGTTATCGATGATAACGAAGAAAGCCAAATCGAAGATCAAACCTGGAGCGAGCAAGACTGGAGCAGCGTCAGCTGACTAAAACCTGTTAGATTATCTGGCTGTACCGGGGCAGATATGCCGGGAGTGGCGTCCTGCCATGGCTTGTAACCCGGAGTATTTTGCAGACTTGACCAGAAATAGACTTGAGCAGATACAGCCTTGAACGAACCCACCGTGCCCACTGAGGCAGACTACGTGCACATTCTGGAATCCTGCCTGGAACGGGGATCCTATCGGCGGGCTCTGGAGCTGAGTTTGGAAGCGCTGGCCCATCACCCCCAATCGGGATCCCTGAAAATCTGGCGGGCGGTCTGCCTGGAATCCTTGGGGCGCACGTCGGAGGCCGTGACATTTTTGCGACCGCTACTGCGGGCTGGAGATGTGGAAACCGCCAAACAGGCCCGCTACTTGCTCTCGATTTGGGAGGCTCCCCGCCTGAGACGGCCCCAAAACTGGACGGTGGAGATTCCAGATCTCAGCCACCTATCGGGGGGAGATTGGAACCTGACCGCCGTGGCTCCTGCTCCCCGCAAACCCAAAATCTCGCAGCCCAAAGAGCCATCTCAGGTGAGATCGGGACTGATGGGATCCCAGTGGCGGCAACGGGTGGTCTGGGTCTCCGTCAGCCTGGTTTTAGCCCTTTGGGCCTTCACGCGGATCGGCCTGATCCCGTAGGATCCCTAGGCAGCGACTGGCGGGCTGTGTTGTGGGGCGGCAGGGGATCCCCACTGTTGTGGCCTCAACCCTGACCAGCTTAGGGATCCCGTGCGGCTACCCAAGTAACTTTAAGGAGAACAGGGTGAAAGATCAGGTCTCTATCGGCGTTCCAGCCACCACTGCCAATCTTGGCCCCGGCTTTGACTGCATCGGAGCAGCCTTGAACTGGCACAACGTCTTTCGGTTTCGGACGATGGAGAGTGGTCTCAATATTCGCTATCGGGGTACCGACCATGTCAGCTTGGGCAAAGACAATCTGGTTTATCGGGCCTTTTGTCGCGCTTTTGAGGTGGTGGAAGCAGCCATCCCGCCGGTGGAGATCGAGCTGGATTTGAATGTGCCCCTGTCAAGAGGGTTAGGCAGCTCCGCCACCGCGATTGTAGGGGGACTGTTGGGGGCCAATGCCCTGGGAGAACTCAATCTCGCCCCAGAGACCCTGCTCCAGTTGGCCATCGCCATCGAGGGTCATCCCGATAATGTGGTGCCCGCCCTGAAGGGTAACTGTCAGCTCTGTGTGCAATCGCAACAGGGGCAGTGGGTGTTCTGCCCGATTGACTGGGATCCCTCGGTTCACTTTGTGGTGGTGGTGCCGGACTTTAAGCTCTCTACCCAAACCGCACGGGATGTCTTGCCCAAACAGATCTCGGTGCCGGATGCGGTCTTTACGGCAGGGCATCTGGGCTTGTTGATTCAAGCCTTGCAACAGGGTAACGGCGACTGGTTGAAGGTGGCGCTGCAAGATCGCCTGCACCAGCCCGCTCGCCAAGACCTGATCAGCGGATTCCAGACGGTTCAGGCGGCAGCTCAGGCGGTGGGGGCCTATGGGGTGGTGATCAGTGGGGCAGGCCCAACCCTCTTGGCTTTTTGTGACCAGGGATCCCAGCAGTTGGTGGCGGATGGCATGGTGGCGGCTTGGGCACAGCTGGATATCCAAGCGGAGGCTAATTTGCTGACGGTGGATAAGCGGGGGGGCTATGTCATGGAAGAAACAGTTGAATTGCCCCATTGATTCAAGAATTAAAGATTGGTTTGCCAAAACCAGGCCCCCTGCAACCCTAAGAGCGGATGAAAACAGACCTCCAGCAGCGCGGCAATCTCCTCTGCTCCAATCTCCAACACCGCTTGGATGTTTGTTTTGAGATTTTGCGCTCGATTGAACAGCTCTATGCCACCTCACAAACCCTGAAGCAGAGAGATTTTCAGACCTTTGTCAGGCCCATGTTGCAGCGCCATCCCAGCATCTACGCCTTGGAGTGGTTACCCTATATCAGCCATGCCGAACGGCTGAGTTACGAACAGACCTATGGCCCCATCACCGAAAACAATCTGCAAGGGGGGATCCAACGGGCTGAGGACAGAACAGGCTATTTTCCGGTGACGTTTATTGAGCCGTTGCAGCCCAACCGGCTGGCTTTAGGATTTGACTTGGCCTCCGATCCGATTCGGTGGCAATCGCTTGACCAGGCTGGCCAACAGAGCACCATTGTGGTCAGCCAACGGATCGAATTGGTACAGGATCCCGACCAGGGTTTAGGTTTTTTGGTGATTTTGCCGATCTACACCCACCAGCGGCCCGATGGCGGGGAGGGGTTGCCAACTCAGGCTCTGCACGGTTTTATCATCGGTGTATTTCGGCTGGTGGATATTCTCAAAAGTGCGATTCAGGGCTTGGATCTAGACCGGATCGATATCCTGCTCCGGGATCTATCAGCCCCACTCAGCGCTGGATTCTTGGCCTACTACAGCTCTCAATCAGCCGCTGTGATGGCCGATCGATCTGTGGAGGCAAGCCTGGGGCGGGTTCTGCCTGGGCATCGGGATGGGATCCCGTCAACCCAGCAACCGGATCAAGACAGCCCCATCTGCTATCGCAGTTTGATGGTGGCCGATCGGCAGTGGTCGCTGCTGCTATTGCCCCAGAGCGGTTATGTGGATGTGGTGACGTTGGCCAGCCAAGAACAAGCCAATGCCCAAGCAGCGACCGCCCGAGCAGAATACTTGCGCCTGTCGATTGAACAACTGCGCCAAGCCCAGGAGCGGTGGCTCGTGGAACGGCGTTGGATCAGCCTGGGGCTGTGTTTTATTATCGGCATCCTGGGGGGGCTGATCTATCTATCGGTGTTGTCTCTGTTGACAGCCCTCAACCGCATTCCTGACTGGTTGGCATTGCCGGGATCCAGCCTTGATCTACTTGAGATTCTGGAGATCAATGGCATCGGCATGGCTATCGTTCTGTTTTTATCCATCTGGATCTATCACTTGGGGCAACGACAGATTGCGGAGCGCACCTCGACGGAGTCAACCCTGTTGCAAACCACCACAGAGATGAAAAACCGGATCCAGGTGCAACAGGTGGAACTGGACAGCACCCGCGAATTGGTGGATCTCAAGCTGCGCTTCTTCTCGATGGCCTCCCATGAATTTCGCACCCCCCTGAGCACCATCTTGCTGTCGGCTCAATCTTTGCAAAAGCTGGTTGCCGAGACCAAACCGCGTAAATATCTCAATCGCATCGCCCAAGCGGCGGATCTGATGACCCAGATTCTGTCAGATATTTTGACCATTACCCGAGCAGAGACGGGCTACCTGACTTCTCACCAAGATTGGATTGAGCTAGAGCAGGTGTGCAGTCAAGTGATGGAGGAGGTGGATGATCCCGAGCAGCCTCGGATCCAATGGAACCCTTCTGCCCAGCCCTGCAAGATCTATACCGATGGCAAGATCCTGCATTCCATCCTGACCAATCTCTTGACCAACGCCCTGAAATATTCATCAGCCATCGTGCAGCTAAGGCTATGGACAGATCACGATCATGCGGTGGTGCAGATTCATGATCAGGGCATCGGGATCCCAGCCGCTGAAATTCCGTTTGTCTTCGATCCCTTTCATCGTGGCAAAAATGTTGGCGATGTCAGTGGTAGCGGCCTCGGCTTAGCGGTGGTCAAGGTCTGTGTCACCCAGCTAAAGGGATCCATTCAAGTGGATAGCCAGCCCGGAATAGGCACCACCTTTACTGTTTGGATCCCATTGCAGGGGTCATTTCTGGTGCCAATGCCGCAGTTAGAACAGAAAGTTCAGGGCTGGCAGCAGGATTGAGGGTTAGCAGTGAGCCTTTTGGGGATCCCTGGCAATCTTTTCAGAGGGGGGCCGGATAGGATTAATGGAGAGTCTTAACTGTATCTGTGATGTTCCTTGTTCCCTCCCCTGGGGTTGCCTTAGCTCTAGCGGCGACCGTGTTGGCCTTGCTCCCCGCGCCCTGATGGCGGCCAATACCGAAGTGGAACCTGAGATCACCCCCATGCCCACCAGCAGCGCCCCGACACCGGATCCCTTGTCTGCGGAGGAGTTAGTGGCAGCTCAACAGCAGTTTGGCTTTGACCTGTTGGGCCGATTGATGGCGGCAGAGCCGGAGGGCAATCTGTTTTTTTCGCCGTTTAGCATTGCCATGGCGCTCCAAATGACCCAATCAGGAGCCGAGGGATCCACCTTCGAGGCCATGAGCCAGGTGTTTCATCTGCCACCCCTCACGGCGGATGGACTGGCGGCGGGCAATGGCACTTTGCTGCAAGCTCTCCGCACCGATCTCGATCCTGAGGTGGACTTAGCCATCGCCAACAGTCTGTGGGTACGCCAAGGGATCCCGTTGAACTCAGCCTTTTTGCAGCGCAGTTTGGATGCCTTTGATGCCGATGTCAATCAATTAAATTTTGGCTCTGAGACCGCTCCTGGTCAGATCAATGGCTGGGTCGAGCAACAAACCCAAGGGCAGATTGATGAGATTGTCGGCACCATTGATCCCGATACGCTGTTGTATTTGATCAATGCCATCTACTTCAAGGGATCCTGGACACAGGCATTTGATCCTGACCTCACGGACAATCAGCCTTTCACCCGTCCAGATGGATCCCAATTCTCGGTGCCCCTCATGCAACAAACGGGGCGGATGAATTATGTCGAACAAGGTGGGGTGCAATGGGTCAGTCTCCCCTATGGCGAGAATCAAGATCTCAGCTTTGTGCTGGGGGTGCCCCAAGTCGGGATCCCATTGTCTGAAGTATTGTCCGAGTTGAATGGCGAGCAGTGGCAGCAGACCGTCGATCAGCTGCGTCTGAGTGCTGGCACGGTATTTTTACCTCGGTTCGAGCTGTCGTCTGAGCTGGATCTGGTCGCGCCGCTGTCGAACTTGGGCATGGAGATCGCCTTTAGTGATCAGGCCAATTTTGGCAGCATCACCACCATTCCGGTGCGGATCAGTCAAGTTACCCACAAGGCAGTCCTGACCCTGAATGAAGAGGGATCCCAAGCAGCAGCAGCAACAGCGGTGGCAGTGGTCACCCGCTCTGCCCCCCGAGAGGATTCACCGTTTCTGGTGCGAGCCGACCGTCCCTTTGTGGCCATGATTCAAGACAATCGGACAGGGGCGATCTTATTTATGGCGGTGGTGCAGGATCCTAGCCAGTAAGGGATCCCAAAGCCTAGACATAGCCCAATAGCAGGCGAATCACCGCTGAGATAGCCGACAAGGAGGCTGTTTCAGTGGCGGTATGGTACTCGGTGGTGGGAATCTGAAGGGTTGTGCCGTTGATTCCCCCGGCTGTGGCTGTGGCCACCCGCCCCAATTCGGTGCGACCCAATGGGTAAGGTTTGGCGCGAGACTGGTTTTGGTTGGCGATGTACTCATCCTTAAAGCCATAGGTCAACCCCAATGCTTGACAGCGATCCACCAATTCCTGGGTCATTGCTGCCGAAAAAGGGCCGTTGGCATCTTTGTGACGAAGAGTAATCTGTTGAGCATCCGCTTCCTCGCGGGTGGCATAGGGGCTGGTGTCCAGTACCACCAGGCGTTGGGTGGTCAGGCTTTGGCGTTGAAACCAGGAGAGGGTATAGCGCCAGCTGCGACCCGACTCCTCCTGAGCGGTGAACAGGCCAGTTCCTTGAAAGCCTTGGCGAAACAGGTAGATCAAGAGGGCGGCACTGACCACATTGTCGAGTTGGGCTGAGATCAAGCCCTCAGAGATTTGCAGACGATCCAAAAATGAAACGGGGGTTCCTGGTTGCAAAAAGTCCAGACCTCTAACCTCAAAAATCAGGTTTTTTCGTTCTGGACAAATATAGGAGTTGGTAATCTCACCTTGGCCCAAATAGGTGCCTGTGTAGGGCAGATGGGCCTGAACTCGCTGACCTTGAAACCGATTTTCGATGGTGTGCAACATATGTTCTGACACCGATTCCCCCATCACCTCCCCCTGATTTCCGGCGATAAAGGCAGCATATTGAAACTCATTGGGGCCGGTACATAACAAGCCATGTCGGTCGATGTGTGCCGATAGAAAGAGATCGTGGGGCCGGGATCCCTGGGCTACTAGAATGCCATCAAAATACTGCACAGTTAGCCCAAGTTCTTCTAGCTCTCGGCGCAGCACTCGAAAAAAAGAATCTTCGTTACCCACTACCGCAGGCTCACGAATCAGGGGTTTGAGAATATCGAGAAACTCATTGAGGTCATAGTGGGCGTCTGCCTGCCAAGTTCTTGAACTAGCCCCTGTGACTGCGAAATCGACGGATCCCACCATTGTGCCATCCCTTTGGGTGCCATCCCTTTGGCAACGAGCCGATCCTGGGTAACCAGCGATCTTGAATTGACTAAAATCATAAGAACTCTACGGTTAGACCATTGTTTCCTCCAACACATTTACTACTCCAGAAACTCAGTTTTCCTTGATTCCTTGCCTGCGATTCCTTGCCTGCGATTCCTTGCCTGCTTCATGAGCCGGAATGGCCTGGTAACACTGGTCGAACTTCGTACATGCAGTATCAACTGCAAGATTGATGGAAAATTGCGGGTTCTTTGGTTGCAGCTCGCCCGTAGCGGGGGAGAATGAGTCTGCTTTCACCGGAGTCACCCCATGTTATTTGGTCGCATGAGCGGGATCCTCTTGCATCCCACCTCGTTACCCAGTCCTTTTGGAATTGGTGATCTAGGCCCCACTGCCTATCACTTTGTGGATTGGCTGGTGCAAGCAGGTCAAAAGCTATGGCAGGTGCTCCCCCTCGGCCCAACGGGCTGGGGCAACTCCCCTTATATGTGTTTTTCCGCTTTTGCGGGCAATTCGCTGCTGATCAGCCCGGAACTGCTGGCGGATGCCGGTTGGCTGGATCCCTCCGATTGGGAAACCCTGCCAGAGTGGGAGGCCCTCAAGTCTGTGGATCCCCAGATTGTCAACTTTGAGCTGGTGATTCCTTTTAAGCTAGCCCTGATTCGCAAGGCGGCTGAGCATTTTCAAGAGCGCGCCACCCCTGAGCAGCAGCAGGCTTTTGTGGACTTTTGCCAACAGGAACAAAGCTGGTTGGATGACTATGCCCTGTTTATGACCCTGCTAGAGCAGCACGATGGCAAGGCTTGGGCGAGCTGGGATCCCGATTTAGCGTCCCGTCAGCCCGCCGCTCTGGAGCAAGTGAGGCAGGAGCAAGCGGCCAAGATCCAGGAGCAGTGCTTCCGGCAATTTTTATTCGCCCAACAGTGGGGATCCCTAAAGGCTTATGCCAACAGTCTGGATATCAAGGTAATGGGGGATCTGCCCATCTATGTGGCCTACAATAGCGCCGATGTTTGGGCCAACCGGGATCTGTTTGTCCTAGACGAGCAGGGCAGCCCTCAACTGGTGGCCGGGGTACCGCCCGATTATTTCAGCCCGACGGGGCAACGCTGGGGCAACCCCCTCTACGATTGGGACACCCTCAAGCAGTCCGGCTATGACTGGTGGGTCGAACGAATGCATAAGACCCTCAGCCTCAATGACTGCGTGCGGATCGACCATTTTCGTGGTTTCGAGAGCTACTGGGCCATCCCTGGGGAAGCTGAAACTGCCGTGGAAGGGGAATGGCTCCAGGGCCCAGGGGCAGACTTTTTTGAGGTTCTAGGAGAGAAACTGGGGGAGATCCCAGTGGTGGCAGAGGATCTGGGGGAAATCACCCCAGCGGTATTGGAACTGCGGGATCAGTTTCATCTCCCCGGCATGAAGATTTTGCTGTTTGCCTTCGGGGGCGGCACCGATAACCCCTATCTGCCCTTCTGCTATGACAAAAACTATGTGGTCTATACCGGCACCCACGACAACAATACGACGGTGGGCTGGTTTAGTCAGCTGGAGGAGGGGGAACGCCAAACGGTGATCAACTACCTGGGCCACCTCAGCCCCGAAGGGATCCAGTGGGATCTGATCCGGTTGGCCCTGGCCTCAGTCGCCGATCTCTCCATCATTCCCCTTCAGGATGTCATGGGCCTGGGGGCAGAGTGTCGGATGAATTTTCCGGGCACTACCGAGCACAACTGGGGCTGGCGGTATCAACAAGACATGCTGGAACAGCACTTTGCAGACAAACTGGCGGTGATGAGTGTGGCCTACGGTCGGATCCTGGGACAAGAGCTGGATCAACGTCGCCACCAAAGCGACCACCAGGATATACCGGATCCCCATGAGCCCGATGCAGACGAAGCTTAGATCCTCGTCAGGCTGGCCCGAAGCAGGTGTAATCCCGCCTCAATCCGCTGCCGGATGGCCCCCCAATCCCCCTGTTCCAACCACTCTGGGGGAAACAGATCAGAGCCGATGCCCACCGCCATCGCCCCCGCCCGCAGATAGGATCCGGCGTTATCTAAGGTCACCCCCCCGGTGGCTATTAACGGGATCCCAGCCAAAGGTTGCCGCAGCTGATGAAGGTAGGATATTCCTCCCATCGCCACCACCGGAAAGACCTTGACGGCAGTGGCACCCAACTGATGGGCCTGCCAGATCTCAGTGGGGGTCAGTCCACCCATTACCACCGGGATCCCGGCCTCTTGGGCCATCTGGATCAAGGTGGGATCCTGGATCGGGGAAACCCAAAACTCAGCTCCTGCGGACAGGGCTTGCATCGCATGGGGCTGAGTGATGAGGGTGCCTGCTCCGATCCAGACTGAACCATTCCAGACTGAACCATTCCAGACTGAACCATTCCACCCTGGACGAGGGTGCCAGCGCCTGAGGGTGGCGAATCAGCTCGGCAAACTGGGGCACCGTGCTAGTGATCTCAATTTGGTGAAGTCCTGCCTCCAGAGCCACCTCGGGACC
>JAAUUM010000147.1 GCA_012031565.1 Synechococcaceae cyanobacterium SM2_3_2 | reverse complement strand
CCTAGAGGCCAAACGAGTTATTCCTTAAATCAATACTAAAAATCAATACTAAGTGGGGTGCTAAAACGCGCCTAGAGATCTAACTCATGGCAGCAAAAATGTACACTAGAGACAATCTATCTATCCTCAATTGTTCTATCCTCAATTGTTCTATCCTCAATTGTTCTATGAAACAGGCTGATTCTGGATCCCCTGAGACCCTGTTCGGGCTGTCAGCTGGGCAGGGAAGATGGATCCTGATTCCTCTGGGTATTCTGGTGCTCTTGTGCTTAGGAACCGTCTATTCCTGGAGCGTCTTTCGCAAGCCTTTAGAAGCGGAACTGGGCATTGGCTCCGGTGACAGTTTATTGCCCTATACCTTTGCCTTGGTATTCTACGCTGCATTGATGCCCATCACAGGCTTTTTTATTCCTCGCTGGGGATCCCGAAAGGTCTTGGGGCTTGGGGGCAGCATTCTGGGATTGGGCTATATTTTGGCCAGCTTTGCTCCCTCGATTGGCCTGATTACCCTCTGTTATGGGGGCATGGCCGGAACGGGAGTAGGGATAGCCTATGGGGTGCCGATGGTGGTGGTGGCCCGCTGGTTTCCTGAGCGTAAAGGGTTAGCGGTGGGGTTGACCATTATTGGCTTTGGGTTGTCTCCGTTGATCACGGCTCCACTGGCGAATCAATTGATCGAATCTATCGGTGTGAGGTCAACTTTGCAGATCCTTGGCATTCTTTTTGCAGCCATCGTTTTAGTGATCTCAACCCAATTAAAATTACCGCCGCCAGGGTGGATCCCTCCTTTATCTCAAGCCAAGATTTCAGCTGATAAAAATTCACCAGTACCCACTTCTCTTTATCCGGCTACGCTTTTCAAAAGCCAATCATTTTATGGGCTGTGGATCTGCTATGCCATCGGCACCTGGATTGGACTCAGCGCCATTGGTATCTCCAGTCCGGTGGGAGAAGAAATGATCAATCTGGATCCAACGGTGGCGGCCAGTAGTGTGGCCCTATTTGCCGTTTTCAACGGGATCAGTCGTCCCTTATTTGGCTGGTTGGCGGATCGCTTTCAGCCCGATCATGTCGCTATGGGATCCTACGGCCTGATAGTGTTGGCCTCTGGGTTGATGATCTTCTCGCAAGAGGGATCCCGACTCTCCTATTGGGTATCGTTTTCGTTGTTGTGGTTTTGTCTAGGGGGATGGCTGGCTATGGCTCCTACCCTGACATTGCGCTTGTTTAACCCGGAGCGTTATGCCCAAAACTACGGCATTGTCTTTACCGCCTATGGAGTCGGTGCTTTGACCGGGACGATGATCACAGGCTGGATCCGCGATGTTTTGGGCAGCTACAGCTACACGTTTTACGGAATGGCTCTTTTGGCCGTCCTGGGGATCCTAGCCGCTAGCTGGTTGCTCAAGCCAGAACCCAGCCCCAAGTATTAGTCAACCGCTAACATGACATCCGAGCTAATTCATTTCCCCTAAGATTTAGGCTTTGAGGGTATAGACCATGAGACGTAGAACATTAATACTCGCAGTCGGAACCTGGTCTGCTTTGGTGACTGGTTTGGCCCTTAGGATCCCGGCCCTGGCCCAATCCACCTCCATCTTGGTGGGAGCTGCGGGCAGTTTGCAGCCCGTCCTGACAGAGATCGACACACTCTTCACAGAGGCTCACCCAGACATTGAGGTGGAATATACCTTTGCCAATTCTGGATCGGTGCAGCAGCAGGTGGAGCAGGGGGCACCGCTGGATGTGGTGTTTTTTGCCGCTGCTAACTTTATGGACACATTGCAGGACACCAATCTCATTGTGGAGGGATCCCGGCAGGACTTGCTCAGCAACCGGATGGCTTTGATCGTGCCCCAAGACTCAACCGTCATGATTGAGGATTTTGCCGATTTGACAGAGGAGGGGATCGAGGTGTTATCGATCGGCGATCTGCAAGCGATGCCCGCCGGACGCTATGCCGCCGAGATCTTGACCGAGGCCGGGGTGTTTGCGGAGCTGCGGCCCAAGATGGTGTTTGCCAGCACGGTTCGAGAGATTCTGACGGCGGTAGAACAGGGCAATGCCGATGCCGGGATCCTATTCACTTCTGATGCCCAGCTCTCGGATCAGGTGCGGGTGGTGACCATCGCGGATCCGCTTACCCCAATCGTTTATCCGGCTGCCATGATCAAGGACAGTGACGCAGCCCAGACCTACCTGGAGTATTTGGCCGGGGCAGAGGCCACGGAGGTGTTTCTCCAATACGGTTTTTCGATTCTCTAAGGGATCCCATTGCAGATGTCAGATTTTGAACTTGCCCCGGTGTGGATCTCGTTAAGGGTGGCCTCAGTGGCAACGGCTCTGACCTTTGTGGCGGGCACCTTGGCGGCTTGGGGCATGGTCTACTACCGGGGCCGCTGGCGTTCTCTGATTGAGTCCGTGTTGATCGCCCCTTTGGTGTTGCCGCCGACGGTGGTGGGCTTTGGGTTGTTGCTGGTGTTGGGTCGCCGGGGGGTGGTGGGCAAGCTCTTGGCCCAGTGGGATCTCTCGCTGATTTTTAGCTGGTATGGGGCGGTGATTGCCGCAACGGTGGTGGCCTTCCCCCTGATGTATCGCACCGCACTGGGATCCTTTGAGCAGATTGATGGCAATCTTTTGGCGGCGGCTCGCACCCTGGGGGCAGGAGGAGGTCGGGTGTTTGGCCGGGTGATGATCCCGTTGGCCCTGCCAGGGATCCTAGCGGGGGTGACGCTGGCTTTTGCCCGTGCGCTGGGGGAGTTTGGGGCCACTCTGATGGTGGCGGGCAATATCCCCGGTCGCACCCAAACCCTGCCCATGTACATTTATTTTGCGGTGCAAGCGGGCAATATGCGGGCGGCCTGGATCGGATCTGGGGTGATTTTGGCCCTATCACTGGGGATGCTGACCGGGGTCAATCTCTGGTTTCGCCATCAGCGACCACCTCGGCCCACCCCGGGATCCCTGGCGGTAGCGGCCACCCCGCGCGTTAGCCTACCCGAGGATCCCCCGGCCCCCGCTCCTCGCCTTTGGGTGGATATCCGCAAACGGCTGGGTCATTTTCAACTAGAAGCGCAGTTGACTGGCAATCACCAACCTTTGGGGCTGTTGGGGGCTTCCGGTTCAGGCAAAAGTTTGCTCTTGCGCTGCATCGCTGGCATCGAAACCCCAGACCAAGGCCGGATTGTGCTCAATGATCGGGTGCTATTTGACTCACAGTTGGGGATCCGGGTGCCCCCTGATCGACGCCGGGTGGGGGTAATCTTTCAAAACTATGCCCTGTTCCCGCACCTGACCATCGCCGAGAATATCGCCTTCGGGATCCCGGCCAGTCTGAGCAAAGCAGAGCGGTGGCAGCGGATCCAGACACGCTTGGCAGCGGTGCAGTTACCCGGTTGTGAACATCGCTATCCCAGCCAGCTTTCCGGCGGGCAACAACAGCGTATTGCATTGGCCCGCGCCCTCGCCTCCGATCCAGACGTTTTATTGTTGGATGAACCCTTTTCGGCTCTGGATACTCACTTACGCAGCCATTTGGAGCAGCAGATGAGCGAGATCCTGGCGGATTACAGCGGCGTTACCCTATTGGTGACCCACAACATGGAGGAAGCCTTTCGTCTCTGTGGGGATCTGGCGGTGTTGGAGCAGGGGCACATCGTCGCCCAATCCAGCAAATATCACCTGTTTCAGGATCCCCCTTGCCTGAGTGTCGCCCAACTCACCGGCTGTAAAAACATCTCCACCGCCCGCCGCCTCAGCCCCGACCGCATAGCCGCCCTTGATTGGGACTGTCAGCTCCAGGTCAAGCCCTCTCTCAATGGATCCCAGGGATCCCAGGGATCCCAGCCTGTCGATCACATCGCCATCCGCGCCCATCACCTCAGGTTTTTGCAAGATAGAGAAGCACACAATACCTTTCCTGCCTGGTTAACCAAGATCAGCGAGACGCCCCACCGCTTCACCCTGTTTTTGAAATTAAATGCCCCCCCCGACCACGAGCATGATTATCATCTGCAAGCCGAAGTGTTTCGAGAACGGTGGCAAGAGATCAAAGCCTGGGGATCCCCTTGGTGGCTACAGTTGGATCCCGGCGCATTGATGATTTTTTAACAAGCTTCTAGCTGAGCCGCTCCAAGATATAGGTGGTCAGATGATGGAGCGCCAGTCGAGAGGGAGAATCCTTCAGAGCAGTTAGAGCCGCCGCCGCCTTCTGGGCATACTCCCGCGCCAACTGACGAGACCGAGGGATCCCTTCGCTCTCCAAAACCCAGCGCACCGCCTCCGAAAGATGGCCTTTCTGCACCATGTCTTCGTGGATCAGATCATGCAGCTGCGGAATCTCCTCTAGAGCAAACAGGACAGGGGCAGTGATGTGCCCTTGGGCCAAATCGGATCCCGCTGGCTTACCCAATGCCTCCGAAGAGCTGGTGTAATCGAGCAAATCATCAACGATCTGAAAACTGATGCCAAGGCAGCGCCCATAGTCATACATCGCAGAAGCCACCTCTGCCCCCATCCCACTCAAAACAGCGGCAGCCTTGGCACTATTGGCCAACAGAGAGGCGGTTTTGTAGTAGTTCTTGTCCAGATAGCGCTCCAGCGTCATGCTCAAATCAAACTGAGACTCGATCTGAAACAACTCCCCCTCGGCAAAATCCTTGATCACCTGCGACAGCAGCTTGACCACCTCCAAATTGTCCAGATTGGCCAAGTACCAAGAGGACTGAGCAAACAAAAAATCCCCCGCCAGCACCGCCACCCGGTTGCCAAAATCAGCATTGACAGTTGAAACACCTCGCCGGGTCTCCGCCGTATCAATTACGTCGTCATGAACCAAACTGGCGGTGTGGATCATCTCGGTGATCTCCGCCAACCGCCGATGTTGCTCTGTCAGCTCCCCCTGCCCAGCCGTCGCCCGTGCCACCAGCAAGACGATGGCTGGACGGATGCGTTTGCCCCCCGCTGTAAAAAGATGCTCTGCCGCCAGACCCAGAATGGGGTGCTTCGCACTCACCAGAGACGTTAAATTCTGGCGCAAGGTGTCCAGATCTGCTTCTACCGGGCCAAATGGGGCAAGCACTGACGTCATGGGAGGGTTTACAAAATTTCATAGTTGTTAATCCTATTGTAAGGCACCGTTTCCGCTACCGCACGGGTGGGCCAAGATGAGAGGCGGAGGCGGACTCCAGAGGCTTTCCTGAGAGACTTTCGGTGACCCTAGCCAGCACCTTAGCCAGTCTCAGACCTAGTGCTCCGGGATCAAGGCTGCGATTAAGGCTGCAAGGTTAAGCCTTCTTTGGGGTGGGGGGTGATGGCATGATGTCGCCTCTCTGGGTAGAGCAGAAAGCTGGGTAGAGCAGAAAGATAGTGCGCTTTTGTTCCTGAAAGCAAGAAAGGCCAGCAGAGTTTCAGCCCTAGACCGAAACAGCGATGCTCTACAGTATTTCGTGTGGGCTGGGTGGCTGCACCTGGGCTGCTTAAAGACGAGCTAACGGAGAAGATAGATGATTGAAGACATTTTGCAACGGCAGTTCCTGGGCAATACTGTCCTGGACTATCTGCTAACACTGCTATTTTTGGTGGCGGGGACGATCTTGATCCGGTGGGTATTTGCCCGCCTGATCTTGGAGACTTTGCGGCGACGGTTGGTGGAGTACCGCTTGACCACTGACGACACGTTGGTTCGCATCGCCAAGCAGTATCTGCCTCCCTTCCTCTATCTCTGCTTGTTTTACCTGACGGTGGGCAGTCTGGTGCTGCCAGAGGTAATCGACCAGTCTTTGGATGTGCTGATCACCATCGTTGCCACCTACCTGGGCATCAACGCCATCAGCGCCAGTGTGGAATATCTGATTCGGGTTTACCTCAGTCGCAAGCTGGGGGATGCTTCGGCTATGTCCAGTCTGACCGCCCTCTCCCCCATGATCCGGGTGGCCTTTTGGCTGGTGGGGGTGATCTTTTTGCTGGCTAACCTGGGCCTTGATGTCACCTCGCTGGTGGCCAGCTTGGGGGTGGGGGGATTGGCGATTGGTTTAGCCGCCCAAGGGATCCTAGGAGATCTGTTCAGCTATTTCTCGATTGTGCTGGATCGCCCCTTTCAGATCGGCGACTTCATCATCGTTGGCGACTACATGGGGGTGGTGGAGTATGTCGGCATCAAGACCACGCGCCTCAGAAGTCTGGGGGGAGAACAATTGGTGCTGGCCAATACCGATATCACGGGATCCCGTGTCCGTAACTACAAGCGGATGGAGGAGCGCCGGATCGTGTTTGGGCTGGGGGTGACCTATGAGACGGGCTTAGACCAGTTGGAAGAGATTCCCAAACTGATCAAAGAGATGATCGAGTCGATGGAGAATGCACGATTTGATCGGGCCCACTTTGCTGCCTATGGCGACTTTAGCCTCAACTTTGAGGTGGTCTACTATGTGCTGTCGGGAGATTTCAACCTCTATATGGATCTACAACAACACATCAACCTGGAGATCAAAAAAGCTTTTGAGGCGCGGGATATCGAGTTTGCCTATCCCACTCAGGTGTTGTACGTAAATTCGCCTCAGGACAATGGTGTTGTCGCCCGCGAACAACTGGTCAGCGGTGAGCCAGTCCATCAGGGTTAGTATTCTGGGCCTATAACCAGCGGGATCCCGCCACAAGATCCTTTAGGCTGGGATCCCTGCCCTAGTGATGTGGTGCCGTGCAACCTTTCGATCTAACCACCCTGAGAGCTGTTCAGCAGGATCTGGTCAGCCAATGGCTCCCTGCCCGTATCGAGACGGTGCAACAGATCGATCTGTGGACATTGTGCCTCTGCCTGCGTACATTGCAAACCCGCCGCTGGCTGCTGCTGAGTTGGCATCCCCAAGCGGGACGGATCCATCTGTGTCAGCCGCCCCCCAAGGCCCCGGATCCCTTCCAGTTCAGCCAGTCGATTGGTCGTCAACTCAAAGGGCTGGCCCTGACGGAGGTGCGTCTGGTGGATCCCTGGGAGCGGGTGTTGGATCTACACTTTGCCCCCCGTCCAGGGGATCCCCCCCGTTGGCATTTTTATCTGGAGATCATGGGCCGCTACAGCAATGGGGTGGTGGTGGAGGCGACCAGCGGTGACATTTATGCCTGTGGACATGGGGTGAGCGAACGGCAATCCAGCGTCCGGCCCGTGCAGCCCGGACTGAGCTACCAACTGCCCCCACCGCTGACGGATCCCGTGCCCAAACTGGAGGAATCCTTTGTGTCCTGGCAGGAGCGGGTGGCCTTGATCCCCGACCAGCTGGAGCGGCGTCTGCTCAAGAGCTATCGCGGCGTTAGCAAAACCCTAACCCAGTCAATGCTGCGACAAGCCGGGATCCCGTTGCAGTCGATTGTGCCAGAGGTGAGCGGATCCCAGTGGCAGCAGCTCTATGCCGTTTGGCAGGATTGGTTGCGGATGTTGCAAGAGGGCAGTTTCAAACCCGTGCTGACCCCGACGGGCTACTCGCTTCTGGGCTGGGATCCCGATCCTGAGCAGCCGGATCCCTGTTCTGTACATGATCTGCTGGACAGCTACTACAGCCATCACCTCAATCGGGCCACCTTTCACCAAGAACATCAACGACTGGCTCAAAAGCTCAAGGTCTGGCTACAAAAGCTCTATCAGCGGCGACAGGGATTTCAGGCCACCCTCGACCAATCGGACAAAGCCGAAGAGGCCAAGCAAAAAGCCGATTTGCTGATGGCGCATCTCCAGGCTTGGCAACCGGGGCTAACGGAGCTGATACTGCCTGATTTTGAAACGGGGGATCCCGTCAGGATCCCGTTGGAACCGGAGAAAAATGCCATTGCCAACGCTCAAGCCTATTACAAAAAGCATCGCAAACAAAAGCGCTCCCGCACTGCGGTGTGGCCCCTCTTTCAGACCACAGATCAAGAGATTCGCTATCTAGAGCAGGTGGAATCCGCCCTCTGGCATCTGGATGTCTATCATCAACCCAGCGACCTACAAACCCTCGACCAAATCCGCCAAGAGCTGATCCAACAGAAGTATCCGTTAGAGGCGGCTGGATCGGAAAAAACTCTGCCCAAAGTTGAAGAACTCTCCCCTTTCCGTCGCTATCACTCCCCCTCTGGTTATGAGATTTGGGTGGGGCGCAACAATCACCAAAACGATGAGCTGACCTTTAAGCTGGCCCAAGAGCAAGACTGGTGGCTCCATGCTCAGGAGATCCCTGGTAGTCATGTGCTGTTGCGGTTGCCCCCCGGCGACGTAGCAGAGGATGAAGACCTACAACAGGCCGCCGATCTGGCCGCTCACTTCAGCCGCGCCCGCCACAGCGAGCAGGTGCCCGTAGTCTATACCCGTCCTAAGCACGTCCGCAAACCTAACCGCACCCCCCCCGGCATGGTGGTCTACTCCCAAGAAAAAGTGATCTGGGCGCAACCGCAAAAGTCGGCATTACTCAGCCTCTTGGCTCAACAGGAACCCTAAATGTCGATAAGGCACAAGTTTTTACGCTTGAGCGGGGGCATTACAATAGGGTCTCTACCCACCTGTGGGACAAAATCTTGTGCCTCCCTCTTCCTTCTCTTGGCCCTATTGCACCGCCGGCATCCCCGACAGCGCCTTTGAGCGCATCCCAGGGATCCCGTTGAGTCCCAAGGAGCTGCGGGTGCTGATCTTGAGCCAGTTGCAACTCCAGCACCACAGTTGTCTCTGGGATATTGGGGCGGGCACAGGCACCATCACCGTGGAGGCTGGATTACTGGCGGCACAGGGGCAAGTGATCGCGGTGGAGCGAGATGGAGATGTGGTGGATTTGATTGGTCGCAACTGCGAAAAATTTGGGGCCAAAAATGTCAAGGTGGTGCAGGGAACCGCTCCTGGCTGTCTAGAAGCCCTGGATCCCCAGCCGGATCGGATCTGCTTAGAGGGAGGAGAACCCCTACAGCAGATCCTGGTCAACAGTTGGCACTATCTCAAACCGGGGGGGCGATTAGTGGGGATCTCATCCTCGCTTGAAGGACTGTATGCCTTGTCCTCAGGGCTAGCGGAGGTGCGGGCGCGCCATGTCGAGGTGATTCAATCGGCGGTCAATCGCCTGCAGCAGCGGGGACGAGGTCAGACCTTTATCGCCTTGGATCCGGTCTTTGTGGTCAGTGGAGAAAAGGCCGACTGATCGATGAGTGAGTAAACTAGCCTAGAGGGTGTCGTCAAAATATTTTAGCCCACAAAGTAATGCACCTGATGTGAACGGCAGCCAGATATGATGCGCTATGTTTCGCATACCGTGTGGCGATGCCGTGCCACTGCTTGAGTCCCCAAAAGGCATTCT
>JAAUUM010000146.1 GCA_012031565.1 Synechococcaceae cyanobacterium SM2_3_2 | reverse complement strand
TCTTTTCATAGGCATAATGCTCTCTGCGCACTTGTCCGCTCTGCATCGAGAGGGGTTCAACGGTTTCTCCTATCAAAAAGCAGGGTCTCTCATCAAAACAGACCACCGGGTAGTTCGGGTCATAGGGCAGAGCATACAGCCATAGAATCTGCTCCATCTGGGCCATAAAGCGGCTGTCAAGTGTCCCGATACACCAGCTCCTCTGGAGATGGGGCTTTAACTGGTTTTTTTCAGAATTTGCTTCACCTGAGTATGAGAGACATGCTCACAGTAGTTGAGCTCTACGGCTTTGTCGGCCAATAGGCGCAGGTTCCAGCGGCTATGACCCTCAGGGGGTTGACTACAGGCTAAGGCAGTAATCTTAGCCCGTTGCACCCCATCAATTTCAACCGGACGTCCCGACCTGGGTTTATCGTGCAGCATCTGTAATCCCTCTTGGCGATATCGTTGTGCCCAGCTGCTGACGGTTGCTCGGGTCACGCCCAGGGTTTGGGATACTGCACTGATGGGCTTGCCTCTGTCGAGTTCTAACAGGGCTGTGGCTCGTTTGAATTGCCGTGCAGCCATCTGTCCCTTGCGCAAGAGAGCTTTGAGATAGTGGCGGTCTGTTGGGCTTAACTCAAAAGACTGTTTCCCCATGTTTTCTGTCCATGCTTCATCCAACACTCTATCCGCCACTCTCTGGACACGAAAACTGCCCGAAAACTTTGTTTACCTTGTATTAAGTGCCGATGTAAGTAGGGGTGAAGTCTATTCTAGATGCCCATGCCCGCTAGGGTGTCGATGGTCTGTTCTAACAACAAAGTCAAGCGAGGATGCTCAGTCTCTAGGGTTTCCAAAAAGGCTTGCAGTCCAGTGCTGGAAGGTTTTGACGACGATGAGGTGTCATCGTGTAGGGATGCCATCAGACCTTCAAGATCCTGTTTGAGCTGAGTTAGAGCCTGCTGCTGGGCCGGATCTGCAACCGAGACCGTTTGAATCTCGCCCTCAAGTTGGTGCAAAAGCTGTTTGAGCTTTTCTATAGTCATGGGAAATGCCGGGGATAGCAGTGGGGGGCAAAGGTCTCTTAATCCCCAGTATTGCACCATTGCGGGCCGAACCGACTAGTTCCTACCCCCAGTGCAGTACCCTGGGATCCCGGCTGAGTGGAGTAGGGCTGATATGAGTGGTGCGGATTGGAGTACGGCGGAGATGGTGGGCGAGATTATCGATACCCCAGCGGTGGCAGAGGAGCAGGATCCCACCCCCTTGACTGGGGCCGAGATTCAGGCGGCTTTGGAGTTGTCCATCAATGATTTGGGCTTGCGGCTGCCCGATCCCGATGACGACGGGATCCCGGAGGTGGACTATGGTCAAAAAATGGAGCAGGCTTGGCAAGTCTGTGACCGCTTTGACCTCCAGACGGATATCTGGCGGGGGCGGATCTTGCGGGCGGTACGAGATCGGCACAAACGGGGGGGCGAAAATCGTGGGGCGGGCTTCCTCAACTGGCTCAAGGATCATGAGATCAGCAAAAGCCAAGCCTACAGCTGGATCCAATTGGCCGATAGTGCCGATGCCCTGATGATTCAGCGACCGTTGCAGGCAGAAACCGCCGAACGCTTTAGCAAGCGGGCGTTTGTGGAGACGGCTCAAGCCCTGCCAGAAGTGCAGCAGATGTTGATGGAATCGGCTGAGCAGGGCAAGCGCATCACCCGTCGTCAGGTGCGGGATCTGTCAGAGCAGTGGACAGCCATGACCTCCGATTTGGTGCCCCCCGCCATCAAGGCCAAAGCCACCGCCGAGGCCATTCCCAGCCGCTATGTGGCCCCGCTGGTGCGGGAATTGGAAAAGCTACCCGTTAGCCACCAACAGGCTATCCAAACGGAGTTAGAGGCAGATCCAACGGTGGATACCCTCAAACAGGCCACCGCTGAAGCCAAGTATCTGGCCCGTTATCTCCAGTCCGCTCAACAGGTACAAGCTCTTGACGGGATGGGGGATCTAGACATCGAGAATGCTCTGGAAGAAGCCCTCAGATTGGGATCCCTGGGTCTAGCGGCGGATCTGATGACCCAAGCAGCCCAATTGGAGCAGACCCTGGCCAAGCTCTACAACGGCTGGATCCGGCTGACAGACTTGGCGGACAAGCTCGATGCAGCCAGCGGAGCCAGCACCCCTCATCTCCGCCGAATGGTGCAGGGGCTAGAGCGACTCTCCAGCCCTAGCCTGACCTTTCGCATCGGCAATGATGTGCAACACCGCACCATCCGCGTCAAGATTCAAGAGGATCCCGAGTATAAAACTCAAGAGCCCCCTGTATGACATAGATATCAATGGATCCCTAGAAAGCGGCAGTGTTAGGAAGGGGCAAGGCTAGAAACGGGCAGTGCGGTGAATGGACTGGGAAGAAAACACCTGCTGGCTCAAACAGCCCTCTCAACCCATATCCACCTAGTCCAGCCCTAAGTCGTAAGACAGATGGGTGGTTCACTCTTGATAATTTGGGTAGGATGCCTCTAGCACTTATCCCAACATTGAGGGATCCGACGTGATTGCCAATCTATTCAAACGGTCAAGCAGTAAAAGTCTGCTCGGGATCGACATCAATCCTGAAAGAATTGCCGTCGCCCAGCTCAAAAAACAGGGCAATCGCACCACCCTTCAACACTATGTCACCGCCGAGATGCCGATTGGGGCGATGGTCGAGGGTCGGATTCAGGATCCCATGTCCTTAGGGTTAACCCTGTCCAATTTGCTCAGCGAGAACAATATCTCGGGTGAGGGGGGAGTGGCGACGGCAGTGCCTGTCCGAGATGCCATTGTCCGATTGATCCGCCTGCCTGCCGATCTGCCCGCTGACGAGTTGCGCCGGGTGGTGCTAGAGCAAGAGGCAGAACTTTACATTCCCTTTGATCGGGAGATGGCCGATGTGGATTTCCAAGCCTTGGGACTCGATATTGGCGATGACAACATCGAACGCACCGAGGTTTTGTTGGTGGCGATCCCCAAAGAAGTGGTGGATGCTCAGCTAGAAGTCTTGCGGGCAGCTAATCTCAAGCCCCGTTGCGTTGAACTCACCAGCTTCTCAATCATTCGCACCATTCGGGAGCAGCTCTCCCAGTATGGTAGCCAAGACGCGGTTTTGCTCACCTCTATTGGCTATGAGAGCAGCGAGATTAGTATTTTGGTCAACGGCGTACCGCAGTTTACTCGCACCGTCAATACCGGCACCACCCACATGCAGCAGGTGTTAGCCCAAGCCCTCAATCTGCCCAGCGGCCGCACCGGTGATTTGCTAATGTCGCTGCGGTTGCCCGTGGTCAATCCCAATGAGACCTTGGTCATGGGAGAACAGGGGGCCAATAACCCCGGCATTACCGCTGTCTCTCGCATCCTGGGGGATCTGGCGGATGAGCTGCAACGCTCCGTCGATTTTTATGTCAGCCAGGAGCGCAGTTGCCCGGTGGTCAAGGTGTTGCTAGCGGGATCCGGGGCGGGCATGAACCAGATCGATGGGTATTTGTCTCAACGAATCGGGATCCCAGTGGAATTGGCGGATCCCTTGGGGAGTCTGAGCGTACCCGATAGCATCGATATTCCCCTCAATGAGCGTCCCAGCTTGGGGGTGGCATTGGGTTTAGGGATGAGAAATAGCTAGACCCGTGCAAGCCTCTTTCTCAGTTCATTTTTGCAATGCATTTTTACCGCAACAATTTTTACCCCAACAAAAAGAGTGCCCTGTCATCAAGTGTCGGATAAACTTTGATCGAATCTTCCGCTTGCTCCCAAGACTTCAAACTTGAGATCGCATACTTTGAAGATAGTTTATCAGGTTCCCTTGTCCTTGATTTCCAGTCCCAATTCAATCTTGATGGCCACCTATTGCTAAACACTATCTGGTGATCCAGAACCCCAGAGGATAAAGGCTCAGGCTATGTACACACCCGAAATCAACTTTCTCAAAGAACGCACATTAACGGCCACCACGGGCCAGTTTACCTCTGGTGGGGTACCGACACCCGTAGCTCCCTCTCGCGGGGGCAGCACAGCTATCATTGTCGGTCTCCTGATCGCAGGGGTTTCGTTGGGAGCCTATGCCTGGGGTAACTTTCAGCTGACATCTCGCTTGACAGCCCTGCGCCTTGATCGAGATGAGATCAATCGTGAGTTGAGTGAGGCCCAGGCGGAGTTAAGTCGACGGCAAGCACTTCAGTCAGAATTGGATGGATTATTGGCCCGTACCAGTGCTTTCCAGAGCTTTTTTGTATCGCTCCAGCCCTGGTCTGCCATTCTGCAAGATGTTCGTAACCGGGTTCCTCCCGATGTCTGGGTGAGCAACCTATCCACTACTGCGAATACCGTCACCATCCAGGGGCAATCACTGGAGTTTGAGCAGGTTAATGATTTTATCCTGACCCTCAAGGAATCCCCCTATGTGGAGAGTGTTCAGCTCAACAACACGCAGGAAGTGGCGGGTACTGAGGATACGCTTCCCAGCGTCAACTATGGCTTGACTGTCACCCTGGCAAATTTGCAGCTATCGACCCCAGAAACATTGGATATCCTGCGAGCCCAAGGGGCACTTGGGGTAGTGGAAAAATTGACCATTTTGCGTGAGTTGGAGATTGATTAAATGACTGGTAACTATCCCACCGATGGCGGCTTCACCACTGAAGGTTTCGTTCCCCCTCCTTCTGGCCCTCCAGTGATTGCTGGGGTTGAGCTGACCCCCTTACGCATCGGCATTGCTGTCGGTAGCGTCGGGGTGCTAGTAGCAGGTCTGTTGGCGTTTATCAATCTCAGACCTCTATTGGAAGAGATTCAGACGGTCGAGACAGAAATTGAGCAACTGACTGCTCAGTTGAGTCAGACAGAGCAGCAGGTGGCCGCATTGCCAGAAGTTCCGGTTTTGGAGGATCGACTGGTGGCAGCTCGTGCAGCCAACGAAGAGATCAGCCGTCTGTTGCCAAATCCTGAAAATATCGATACTCAATTGATCGATGTCACCCGCTTGATGGAATTAAGTACCACTGGCCTTCGCAGCTTTGTGCCATCCCCCCGAACTGCCGGTGAGGAAGGTATCCCAGCTCCCCTTGCTGCTCAAATTCAGGTACAGAACTCTACCATTCGATGAGAGGCAGTTACGAAGATATCATCGGCTTGATGAATAATATCGAAAGGCTGGAAACCCTTCTCCAGGTGGGCAATTTGTCAATGCAGTTCGATACTGCTAATGCCCCTCAGTTAGGTGCAACCTTTAACTTGACCGCTTACATTTATGATGAAAATGCTGTAGTAACACCTGATCCGGCAGCTACACCTGATCCGGCAGCTACGCCTGATCCTACAGCTACTCCTGCTTCCTAGAGGCTAATACACTCACGGCACAGTTCGATTGATTTTCTCTCTTGCTTGACATTAGAATTTGCCCCATCATTAATTCTTTCAGTTGTCATTGAGTCGTTAGCCAGCTCATTATTAAGCCCTTGCCATCTCCGGCAGGGCTTTTTTGTGCTTTGGTAGAACCTCGGCTCAATCTTCAGTCAACCGTTAAATTAACCCGTTAAATCAACCCGTTAAATTAACCCGTCAAATTAACAAGGTGATAAAGCTAATTAGTCCTGAAACAAGGGCCACCACCGCGATTGTGAAGTCTCGCAATTGAATGCTAAATATCAGCAATATCAGCGACACCCATAGAGTCAGATTGACCCAATAGGGGCGATGATCCGCCTGTGTTGTGTTCACCTTTTGTAGAAATGTGACAGAGAACAGCAGGGATGCCATCACCGCACGGGGAACTTGAGAGGGTAGAGGGGGGAACGCCAAATTGAGTCCAGACGCGATCACCAGAGCTAGTGCCGCCCCTAAGGGCAGGATGACCCACCATCCGCTTCCAGCAAAAATCTCAGATCCGACCCAAAAAGGGATCCCCAGACTGGCCCCCCAGATGAGGTGTAAATAAAAGCTTGGCTCCCGCAATAGACCCAGACCGGTGGCCCGTGACTTGGTTTTGGGCGTCCATGTTCTTGCGTTTTTGGGAGGTTTGGTCATGTCGAGGATCCCAATCAATTTATATTCTCTACAATGCCTTGCCTTTGAGTTTTTGGCGAGGTGTGGTTGCTATCTGAGGTTTGAGGAAAGTGGCGATGATCAGCTGGGATCCAGGGCAGGCTTGGGGGCAAAGTCCCTTAGATCACACCAAGAGGTGGCCCCTCTCACCACCAAGTCCCGGAGGATGGCGGCGGTGATGGGAGCGAGTAAGACACCATTGCGATAGTGTCCAGTGGCGATGATCAGATTCTGGCAGGTGGGCGCAAAGCCCAAAATGGGTGCCCGCTGGCCCATAGGCCGAGGTCTCCACCCCATCCAGCTAGAGCGCAACTCAGACTCTCCTAACAGAGGGTAGATCTCAACGGCCCGATGGATCAAACTCTGGATCCCGGTTAATGTCGTTCCTGGCGTGGTGGCCCCAAATTCCACCGTGGCTCCGATCCACATCTCCCCAGATGGCAGGGGAACCAGATGGAGATCCTCCGCTGTGATGACGGGCCCACCAGGGATCCCTGGGGCATACACCCGCAAGGCTTGTCCTTTGACTGCTTGCAGTGGAATCGGCTGGTTGAGGTGGGATCCCAGAGCTGTACTGCCCAGTCCTGCCGTCAGAATTATGGTGGCGGCACTGATGGTGTGTTGGGGGGTATAGACGGCGTTGATCCGACCGGAGGTCTGTTTGCAATGGGTGACAGGTTGGTGAAAGAAAAACTGGGCCCCCTGTTGGCGAGCGGCCTCGATCAGGGCATGGGTGAGAACGCTGGGATCCACTTGTCGATCTTGAGGGGAATAAATGGCCCCGCCACCATAGGCAGCTAGGTTGAGGTGGGGCTGGAGGACGACGATCTGCTCAGGCTGATGGCCAGGGATCCCTTGCAACGTAAAGCCTTGCTCTTGCCTTACCGCTAGGGTCTCCTGCCACAGTTCCAGGTCGCTGGGGGATCTGAGCAAATGCAGAATGCCGCGCCGATTGACAGGTAGAGTCCGCCCGCATTCGGCCTCAATAGTGGCGATAAAGGGGTCAAACTGTTCCAAACTCTTCAGTCGGAGCTGAGCAGCTGCTCCCCGAGTTTGTAGGGCTGATACTCCGATCAAAACCCCCAGGGCAGCACCCGTGGATCCCGAGGCTGGAGCAGCCTGATCCAGGCCAATCACAGCCAGTCCAGCTCGGGTCAGTTCCCAGGCAATCGCGGCACCAATCACCCCACAGCCAATCACCACCACATCTGCTTTCATGGCAGCAAGTGGCAGCGTCGGGTGAATAGAGAGGGGCTAGGACGTGTGGTGATCAAGGTTGTGCCGTCAGTGGTAATCACAGATCTTCTCATCACAGATCTCCACAGGCAGCATGGAGGGCAAAGGCATCCGTGATAGGGCATCCGTGATAGGGTTGTCAAAGATTCTGCCAATTCTCTGGCTCATTAGTTGGGCTGAATTATTTTCTGGCCTCACAGGGGATTTGCCCCCTGCCTGCCCCCATCCTATTGTGTTTGAGCGTCTTCTTTCTATGGATGAGCAACTGGAATCCTTGCAACAACAAGCGCTGGCCGCAGTAGCTGAGGCTGATACCCTTGAAGCACTGGAGCAGATTCGCATTGACTATTTAGGGAAAAAGGGCAAGCTTTCGGTCATCTTGGGTGGCATGGGCAAGCTGTCAGCCGAGGAACGCCCCCGCATCGGAGCCTTAACCAATACCGTCAAGAATGCCCTGCAAGACGCCCTCGACCAACGCAAGGGATCCCTGGCTGAGGCGCAATTGCACACTCAGTTAGAAGCGGAGCGGCTGGATGTGACCATGTCTGGCCCGCTGCGACCCTTGGGGCGAGTCCATCCCTTGCAGGGGACGATGGATCGGATCCTGGATATCTTTGTGGGCATGGGCTACACCGTGGTGCATGGCCCAGAAATTGAGACGGAATACTACAACTTTGAGGCCCTCAACACCCCTGCCGATCATCCCGCTCGGGATATGCAGGACACCCTCTATTTGGATAATGGCTATCTGATCCGCACCCAAACTTCCAGCGTTCAGGTGCGCTATATGCAACAGCATCAGCCCCCCTTGCGTATTGTCCATGCGGGTCGGGTGGTGCGGCGGGATACGGTGGATGCCACCCATTCGCCCGTTTTTCATCAGGTGGAGATTTTATCCGTCAGCGAGAACCTCACCTTTGCCGACCTGAAAGGCACCTTGCGGGAATTCATCACTCGCCTGTTAGGGGAGCGGGAGACTCGCTTTCGACCCAGCTATTTTCCGTTTACTGAGCCTTCCGCTGAGATGGATGTCCGGTTTGGCGATCGGTGGTTGGAGATTTTTGGCTGTGGCATGGTGGATCCCAATGTTTTTGAGGCTGTTGGTTACGATCCCGAGCGATATACCGGCTTTGCAGCGGGCTTTGGGGTGGAGCGGATGGCCATGTTGCTACATGAGGTGCAGGATATTCGCCTGTTCTACGGCAGCGATTTGCGCTTCTTGAGACAGTTCTAGGTCTGCAAATGCTATCTGCAAATGCTAATTGTCATTTCTCATGTCGAGTTCTGGATGGATTGCGTTTATGCCACAGGATCCCACAGGCCCAGATAGCTCAGACCACACCACCTCCCCAACAGGGGATCCCGCTGAAGTAAAAGTGGCCCAAGCGGGTCAACCCAAAGCCACCCTGCAAAATATTTTCAGCATGGTGCTGTTTTGTTGTTTGGTTTTATTGGTTGCTTATTTGGGTTGGAATCTAATCCAGGCTCTACTGTCTAAATTGGCCTTGACTAGAGTGGCTCTTTAGAGGATGCTCATCAATCAGGTTCAGCTCTGATCTCAGCTTTCAAAATCTCAGCTTTTAATCAAGTTCGAGCAGAGCCCGTAATTCTGCCTCAGAGAGTCCCTGTTCAAAAGTTAAATCCGCAGACTCATGTTCAAGATCAGCGTCTAGATCAAAACCATCCGGCTTTCGGCCATTGGTTTTAGCTCGATTAGCGGTTTGTTGCGGTCGATTGGATCCCTTGGACTGGGCTAGAAAGCGGGACAAATCATCATAGTCTGTGATGGCTTGATCCAGTTGAGAGAAGTCGATCTCTTCCCCCAAATCAGAGATTTCAGCTGAAATGGTGGGAACTGGGGCTGCTGGCTTGGGGTCTGGCTTGTATTTTGGACTGGGAATAGTTTTGGGGCTGGGGGTCGTTTCCTTCAGTTCAGAATGAGGGGCCTGTTTGTCTGGCTCAGTAGGACTCGGAATCAGTTCAGGTTGAGGAATGGTCATTTGGCTTGGCTTGATAAGC
>JAAUUM010000145.1 GCA_012031565.1 Synechococcaceae cyanobacterium SM2_3_2 | reverse complement strand
TGGGCATCCAAGCTGACGGGCATCTGACTGAGCTGAGCTGCTTGGCTGAGCGCCAATCTTGAACACTCACCCCCAAGGCAGTGGCCACTTCTCCATCGCTCGGCGTTCGACCCAACTCAGCACTGAGCAACGTCATCATCTGTTGACCCTGCCGTTGCAGGCTCTGCCAGCGGCGAGGGATCCTCACCATCGTGCTCTGATCCCGCAAATAATGGAGCATTTCCCCTCGGATATAGGGCACTGCAAAGGAGCTGAAAGCAAAGCCATGCTGCGGGTCAAATCGTTCAATCGCCCGGATCAGGCCCAAGGATCCCAATTGTTCTAGATCTTCATAGGGCACGGTCGATTGCTGACTAAAGCGATGAGCAATCCGCCGCACCAAGCCACTATTAAGTTCCACCAGATGATTACGGAGGTGAACAGACGGACAACGGCGGTAAGCTGCTAAAATTTCAACCGTTTTTTCCTGCCGATGTGTCTTTTCAAGGGTGGTTTTGGTGTCGCTGAGCTGGAGGGTACGGAGCTGGCGAGCAGCCACGGCCTCCCAAGAACGGAGAGGACTAGAGTTCATAGGTGGGTAGAGGTAGCGTCTGTGGCCATTGTCAGGAGATGACTGATTTGACACAAGCGTTGTTCTACTGTACAAACCTCAATGATGTTGTCAGCGATACCCATGACTTCAAGCGATCATACCGGATCCCAGAGACCAACCTGAGCGGGCTGCATCAGGGATCCTATGCCCATAATTTGTACGCACTTAAGTATAAAAAACGGACAGCGATTACTGAGAGAAACTACGACTTGACCCAGACTCCTTGAAACACCTGTTGAGCTGGGCCTGTCATCAGCACTTGTTGCCGAGCCTGATCCCATTCGATATACAGGGATCCCCCTGGAAGCTCAATGGTAGCCCCAGACTCCAGCCGTCCTGTCAGAACACCCGCCACCAATACCGCACAGGCCCCGGTGCCACAAGCCAGGGTTGCACCAGCCCCTCGCTCCCAAACCCGCATCTTGGCCTGGTTGGGATCTAATACTTGGACAAACTCGGTGTTGATCCGCTGGGGGAAAGCGGCATGGTGCTCAAATTGGCATCCCACTCCCGCCAAGTCGATGGCGGCCATATCTTCCACAAACACGACGGCGTGAGGGTTGCCCATGCTGACACAGGTGACCAGCCACTCTTGTTGAGCAACTTGGATCGGCACCTCCACTACTTTTTGGGTCGGATCAATTAAGGTGGTGGGAATTTCTGCGGCTAACAAATGCGGGGATCCCATCTCCACCTGCACCATGCCATCTGCTTGCAATCGCGGCACCATCAGACCCGCCAACGTTGCGATGCGATAGGCTCCATTCTGGGGGGCAATGCCCAAATCTGAGATATACCGGGCTAGACAGCGGATGCCGTTGCCACACATCTCCGGCTCGGAACCATCGCTATTGATGATCCGCATGGCGAAATCGGCTGGAGGATCACCGGCCCCCTGAGATGGCACTGCATCAGCGGGCAACAGAGCTATCACCCCATCGGCCCCCACCCCAAAGTTGCGGTCACAAATCTCGATTGCCGCATCAGCAGAAAGGGTCAGTTCAGAGCCATGACGGTGATCGACCAGAACAAAGTCGTTGCCCAAGCCGTGATACTTGCGAAAAACCAGCTCTGCCATTGTGTACTGCTACCTTGCTCTAGGCTGTCGCGGTGGTGGTGGGTGACGGAACGGGGAGGCTTGAGACCTTAGCCATCCCCAAGGAAAAACTAATGCTATTTTGCTTTTGCAGAATTGTAACGCACCGACTGCCCGACTGAGTTCGCAGACCTCAAGGCCATTTGTCCCAGAAGAAGGGGGGCTGAGACCGACTTTATGCCCCAGCGGCTCCATCAAGCCATCGGCAGGCGATGGTTAAAGGAGCACTTTTTTTAGGCGTTGATAAAAATCCTGATAGGTGAGCTGAAGACCCTGACTGAGGCTGATTTGAGGGCTCCAATCCAACAACGTTCGGGCTTTGGTGATATCAGGGCAGCGTTGGCGAGGATCGTCTTCTGGCAAAGGGCAGAACCGCAAGCTGGATGGGCTTTGGGTCAGGCTCAGCACCTGTTCTGCTAGCTCTCGGATGGTGAATTCCCCCGGATTGCCTAAATTAATCGGGCCAGCTGGGTACTGTTCATCAGCCTCATCAACCCATCCACCAGATCCGAGACATAGCAAAAGCTGCGGGTCTGGGATCCATCTCCATAAATGGTCAAATCATGACCTTGGATGGCTTGGACAATGAAGTTGCTAACCACGCGACCATCGTCAGCACGCATGGCTGGGCCATAGGTATTAAAGATACGAGCCACCCCGATGTTGGTCTGGTATTGGCGGTGATGGTCAAAAGCAATCGTTTCCGCCAGTCGCTTGGCTTCGTCGTAGCAGGCGCGGGGGCCAATGGGATTGACATGTCCCCAATAGGTCTCTGCCTGGGGATGAACTTCGGGATCCCCATAGACCTCAGAGGTGGAGGCGATCAGGATTCGGGATCCCTGCTGTTGGGCCAACTCCAGCAGGTTGTAGGTGCCCCAGACCCCGGTGCGGATGGTTTGCAAGGGATCCGATTGGTAATGCACCGGAGAAGCAGGGCAGGCCAAATGATAGATCAGATCGAAGCGGATCCGGTCTGGGGGCGTCCAGGGGTGAATGATATCCTGCTGGACAAATCCAAAGCGGGGGTTATCTTTGTGGGGGGCAAAGTTGAGGGGATCCCCGGTGGAGCAGTTGTCCAGGCAGGTAATCTGGTGGCCTGCCCCTAAAAGGCGGGTGATCAAGTGGGATCCGATAAATCCAGCTCCACCCGTAACGAGGATGTTCATAAAAAGATCCTTAATCCAGCTGTAGTGAGGAGATTGTGATTTCTGGTATTTGGGGGCCAATTATTTGGGGGCTAATTTCAGCCTTAGCGACCCATCTGAATAATCTCAAACCCGGCAGCCTGAAGAATCTCGCGATCCAAGGCGTTCCGCGCATCCAACAGAATCGGGGTTCGCATGGCCGCTTTGAGCTGAGCCACATCCAGGGTTTGAAACTCGTCCCATTCGGTCACCAAGACCAACGCATCACATTTTCGTGCCATCTGATAGGGATCCTGGGCCAGCTCAACCTTGGCAAGAGCAGGATGCGACGCAGTGGAGATGGCTGGGTCATAGGCCCGCACCTCGACCCCTAAGGTATGCAGGGCATGGAGCAGATCGAGGGATGGGGCCTGCCGCAGATCATCGGTATTGGGCTTAAAGGTAAGACCCAGGAGCCCTACTGTTTTGCCTCGCAAGATCTTGAGAGTTTTTTGCAGCTTCTCGATCACCTGTTGGCGCTGGAACTGGTTGACCGTGACCACTGCCTTGAGTAAATGAGCCTCATAACTGCTGTCAGCAGCGGTGCGGATCAGGGCCGCAATATCTTTGGGGAAACAACTGCCTCCCCAGCCCAATCCAGCCTTGAGGAACTTCGGGCCAATACGGGAATCGAGGCCGATGCCATGAGCAACCTGGGTGATATCAGCCCCCACTCGGTCACAGATATTAGCGATCTCATTGATAAAGCTGATCCGGGTAGCCAGCATGGCGTTGGCGGCATACTTGATCATCTCGGCAGAGGCCAGATCCGTGACCACCAGCGGAATTGGGGCACCAGACTTGCCCTGCAAGATAGGGCTGTACACCTGCCGCATGATCTCGATGGCGCGAGGGCTATTGGAGCCAATCACGATTCGCTCGGGATGCAATGTGTCTTCAATGGCGCTGCCTTCCCGCAAAAACTCTGGGTTGCTGACCACATCAAAATCCGGCAACTCTGCATTGGCTGCTGTGGGTTCAGATTGGTCGTAGCCTTTTTCAATCAAATGACTGACCCAATCGCCGGAGCCGATCGGGACGGTGGACTTGTTGACGATGACTCGATAATGACCCTCCGATTGGGATCCCAAGGCTTTGCCAATGGCCTGGGCCACCGCCTCGACATACTGGAGGTCGGGATCCCCGTTGGGGAGCGGGGGGGTGCCAACGGCTATAAAGATAACGTCCGACTGGGGAAAAGCTGACTCAAGATCAAGGCTGAAGTGAAGGCGGTGTTTTTGGGCTTCCTGTTGAACCAAGGCTTCCAGTCCCGGCTCATAAATGGGAATGCGGCCTTGTTGTAATTGGTCTATTTTGGCGGCATCTTGGTCAATACAGGTGACGGAGTGGCCGAGGTGGGCTAGGCAGGCTCCCGTAACAAGACCGACATAGCCTGTACCAATTATGACAATTCGCATCGTGAAGTCTTTATCCTGAGAATGAGGCTGACAGGCAAATGGCCTCAAGCTTACACCATCTTTTTCAAGATGCTTAGCTCAGCTCTGCCGCTTCAAAGTTGCACCATATTTGCAAGGTGAGCTAAATCTAAAGCTCTCTCCTCTCAGTGTGAGTTGAACGATTCGAGTCAAAAGCTGCAATAGTCCCAATCTTTTGCATTAAATGTTACTCAGGAGGCTAGATGAAAAATCGGAGGCAGGCCTAACTAACTGGCTCAACCGACCCTCAGCCCTAAATGTTCCTGTGCAGCTCGTCGCATCCTAGCCACCACCTCCTCCGGGATCCCGTCTGTAAGGTGGAGCCAGCCCGCCAGAGCAATTGCCCCCTGCCGAATCAACATCTCCAATCCATCTTGAGTGGGGTAGCCAAGTCTATCCGCCTGTCTAAGTAGTTCAGTGGGATTGGGGGTGTAGATCAGGTCATAGAATAATGTACCGGGGGATGTCAGCTGAATTTGTTCGGTAGATAAGGGAGAAGCCCCCCAGTCATGTCCTTGCATACCAATCGGGGTACTGTTGACCACCAATTGGGTGTTCGGCAAGAGAGTGGCTAGCTCAGTCCAAAAGTGAAGAGAGAGCTGGGGCCAACTGGATCCCAACGATTGCAGTTTGTCGGGGTCGCGTCCCACCACGGCAATCTTCGGGATCCCCAATTGATGGCACCCCTGAATCGCCGCCCGGGCCGCGCCACCGGATCCTAAAATCACCGCTTGGGCAGACTGCCAGCGACTCTCAGCCTGACGACGGAGGGGAGCCAAAAAACCTTCGATATCGGTGTTGTGCCCTTTCCAGATGCCTCTCTCGGGATCCCAGTTCAGGGTATTGACCGCCCCAATCGCCGCCGCCACTGGACTGACGTGACCAAGATGCTCAATCACCGCCTGCTTGTGGGGAATGGTGACATTGAGCCCGCGCACCCCCACCGCCGCCAAGCCCTTTAACACCGTGTTGAGATTGGTGGAATGGCAAGGGAAAGGCAGGTAGACTGCATCCACCCCCAGCTGTTGCAAGGCAGCATTGTGCATAGCGGGTGATAGGCTATGAGACACCGGATCCCCCAGTAGACCCATGAGGGTGGTGCGTCCTGAAATGGCCATGAGAAAATTTGGGAACGGAAGACTGAGGCAAAGGGCAAGGGACTATCTTGGTCTCTTAGTTCGTGCTCTAACCGAACTAGCTCTAAATTTGAATCCACTCTAGATAGGCACAAGCACTAAGTAGGCACAAGTAAATTGAAGTCCAGCCTAGCTAAACTCGTTAAACCCGGAGGAAACACGGGCAGGTTGGAGCCTTTGTTTCAGGGCTAAGTTGTCTTCTTCTAACAATCCGATCCGGCGGCGCAACTCCAGATTTTCGGCCTCCAGTGTGGTGAGCTTCTGTTGCAATTCTCGCTCAGCAGGGGTGGTAATGACCTGAACCAGCGGGGAGATGAGATTGGGATGCTGGGGATCCCGCATGGCCTGAGCCGCCCGCTTCAACAGGTTGACGCCCCGGTTGTCATCATCCGGTTGCAACGTCGCCGCCCCATACTGTAGGTGTACTTCGATGGGCTGATCCTGCACCACAAAAGCTTGCTGCACCATCCGCACGCCGCAGCGTTCCACCGCTAGCTGAGCTGCTGGCAGTGTGGTTCCGCTTAAAATCGCCACAAATTGGCCTTCGTCATAGCGAAAGAGCACATCCCGCTGCCGAAGATTTTGTAGCAGCCGCAAGGTGAACTGATCCACCACTTTCTGCCGTTGCTCGGGAGGTAAATCTCGGCTCAATTGAGCTAAGTTGCCCAACCGCAAGACGAAGATGCTGAGGGGTTCCTGTTGGCTGCGATAGTGGGCGATATAGCGGGGGAGACGATTGACCAAATCTTGTCGGGATCCCACAGCCACAAGCATATCCGCCCCGACGATTTGGGTGGGGGACAGGGTGGGTTGAAGCAGGCGTTGGCGGCGAACCTCCACAATTCTTAGCCCCGCCCGTACCCGAGTCATCAACTCTGCCGACTGGAAGGGTTTGGAAAGAAACTCGTCTGCCCCTGCCTCTAGGGCTGTTTCCATATTGTCGTTGCCTTCCCGCGCCGTCATGATGATGTAGTAGATCCAAGCCAGATCTGGCAATTGCCGTAACCGCTTGCATAGCTCCAATCCATCCATGTTGGGCATGACCCAATCGGCAATGATCAAATCAGGGGGATCCTCCTTGAGCTTAGCCAGTGCTCCCACCCCATCCAAAGCGTAGCTAATCTCACAGCCCTGACGCCCCAAGAACGTAGACAACATTTCGGCAACCATATAGCTGTCGTCCACAATCAGGACACGGGCTTGTAGCCCCCGAATAATATCAGTGTCTGTCATACGATCACTCCATAAAGAGCAAGTCTTGTGGCTTGGCTTTAATCACTAGCTATCTGTAATCACCATTAAGAAGTATAAAGGAAAACAACTGTGAGATCACAGGTTCCTAACGTTCTCTAGTCCATTATTGGCCATCTCATCATATCTAATCATTAGTCCAGACCAGGATCCCCATAGCCAGATTAGAACAGATTAGACTCTATCACTCTTAACTAAGATGCCTCTGATCCTTGTGGGATCCCAGCAGCCACCCCATTCATCACAGGTGCCGACACATCTGATAGCGCCTGAGCCGGTTTGACGCTCTCCAGATCTCTAAACAGCGGGGTACTGAGATAGCGCTCCCCAAAGCTGGGCTGCATCATGACGATCAACTTGTTGTGGTAGGCGGGCCGTTTGCCCACCTCCAACGCTGCCGCCAAGATTGCCCCGGTCGAAATACCCGATAGAATCCCTTCCTCTTTGGCCAGACGACGGCTGAGGATCATGGAGATCTCATCATCCACAGGGATCACCTCGTCGATCAGATCTCGCCGCAACACATCGGGCACAAAGCCCGCCCCAATCCCTTCGATTCGGTGGGATCCCGGTTTGCCTCCACTCAAGATCGGGCTGCGGCTCGGTTCTACTGCCACTACTCGGGTCTCAGGCTTGCGCGATTTGAGAAAGGATCCCACCCCTGTCAGGGTGCCGCCAGTGCCCACGCCAGAGACAAAGACATCCACCTGGCCCTCAGTATCAGTCCAGATTTCGGGGCCTGTGGTCTCAAAGTGGATTTGAGGATTGGCCTCATTGCTAAATTGCCCCAACATAAACGCATGGGGGGTCTTGCGGACAATTTCTTCTGCTTTCCAGATGGCCTCTCCCATGCCGCCTGCATCACTCGCCAGATGCAGCTCTGCCCCATAGGCACGTAAGAGCAGCCGTCGCTCCATGCTCATGGATTCGGGCATCGTGATGATCAGGCGGTAGCCCTTGGCGGCGGCAGCCATGGCCAAGCCGATCCCGGTATTTCCAGACGTTGGCTCCACTAGGACGGTTTTACCTGGTTGGATCAGGCCCTGTTGCTCAGCCTGTTCGATCATATTGACAGCAATCCGGTCTTTGACAGAGGCTGCCGGATTAAAGCTCTCTAGCTTCACCACAAGTCGTGCCCCACACCCCTCGGATTGGGGGATCCGATTGAGCTGGACAAGGGGTGTTCGTCCGATCAGTTGGGTGATCGAGGAGGCGATAGTCATAGGTGATTTTCAGTCTAAAACAGGGAGGATCAACGATGGATCCCCCCCTTGATAGTAGCGCTATGGCGTTGGAGTGCTGCTGACAGCCCTGTTGGGCAATACCGCTTTAGAGCTTACGGGAGTAGTATTCCACCACCAGCAATTCATTAACGGGGGCACAAATCTGTTCGCGCGGCGGCAGCTCTTTGATCTGGCCTCTCAATTTGTCGCGGTCAAAGTCCAGATATTCCGGCAGGAATAGGCCGGGATATTCGGCATAGGTGGCCACCACTTGGCGGGATGTGGGGGTGTTGCGAACCGTGATGATATCGCCGACTTTGCATTCGTAACTGGGGATGGTCACTTTGCGACCGTTGACCACAATATGACCATGGTTGACCACCTGGCGGGCGGCAGGAATGGTGGGAGCCATGCCGAGGCGGAAGACGATGCAGTCAAGCCGCATCTCCAGCATTTGCAGCAGGGCCAAACCTGTAGATTCTTTGGAACGCCGCGCTTTCTTCATGTAGCGCAACATCTGGCGCTCGTTGACTCCATAGTTGAGACGCACTTTCTGCTTCTCATCGAGACGAACGGCATACTCCGATTTCTTCTTGCGCTCTGCCCCATGTTGGCCGGGAGGATTGGCATTTTTGGGCTTTTTGCGGGTGAGGCCAGGCAGGTCGAGCCCACCAAAACGGCGGATCACTTTTAGACGAGGGCCAGTGAAACGGGACATACCGACTAGGTCTCCAGATGAGGTCTCAGTTAAAAACGAAGGACAAAACAAAGGTTGTGGAAAAAGTTCAGCCCAAGGATTGAAGCCAAACTGTCTTGCCAGCCATTTTGCTAGACTGTGTCCGGGATCCAACATCGTGCTTTGGCGAGAGCGTCTTTTGGGAGAGACTCAAATCCAGAGCAAGGTTGACCCTCACAAGCAGCGATCCATTATGATACAGGATGCTAGGAACATCTCACAACGTTTAAGTTTGAAATTGCTAGACGCTGTCGTCAAATCAACAAAATATTGTAAGGTAGGCAAAACCCGACAAGCCCACCACTATGAGTGCTCACCGCAGACACGACATCTCAGACAAGCTTTGGCAATTGCTAGAACCTCATCTGCCCGGCTCACGAGGTCAGCAAGGACGTCCAGCCTAGGATAACCGCCTGTTCCTCAATGCCGTTTTCTGGATCCTGCCTACCGGAGCACCCTGGCGAGATTTACCCCCAGACTACGGAGAGTGGAAAAATGTCCATCGTCGTTTTTGTCGGTGGCGAGACAAAGGAGTCTGGGAACGGTTGTTGACGCTGTTGCTTGATCAGCCGGATTACCAGTGGCTGATGATGGATGCCAGTCATATCAAGGTGCATCCTGATGCAGCGGGAGCCAGAGGCGGCAATCAGCAGATGAGCCGCCCAAAAGGGGGCTTAACACCAAGATACATCTGGATCCGCATGGTCTGCCGGTCAGAGTCATTATTACTGAGGGTAGCGGGGCTGATTGTCAGCAGGCTGGCCGGTTGATGGATGGGATTGAAGCGACTCATGTTTTGGCTGACCGGGCCTATGATAGCGATGAGATTGTGGGCTACTTGGAGGGCAACGCAATCGGAGTGGTGATTCCACCGAAAAGGAATCGCCGAGAGAAACGTGAGTATGACAAATACTTGTATAAGCTGAGGCATTTGGTCGAGAATGCCTTTTGGG
>JAAUUM010000015.1 GCA_012031565.1 Synechococcaceae cyanobacterium SM2_3_2 | reverse complement strand
AGTCACAAAATGGAAGGAATCAAAGAACTAGTTGAAGAGAAAGGGGCAAGGATTGAATATCTGCCGCCATACTCACCAGACTTTAATCCTATTGAGATGATGTGGTCAGTCATCAAAGCTTTTGTTCACCTCTATTGCACACGAGGGATGGCAGCATTGGAGAAGCTGGTAGAAATAGGCTTGTATTTGATTGAGACTTCATCCTTCAGTAACTGGTTTGCTAAGTGCTGCTACTGTGACAGCTAATAAGTGGACAGGCTGTAACTGTAACAGTTAATAAGTGAATAGGCTATAACGATTGCTTATGGGTATTTGATGAGACGCAGTTGATGGGGGGTTGGGGTCTTTACTGCGGCTCAATTGCAAGGAATGCGGCAGGGCTTCTCTACCTATGGACTCACTCATTCATTGTTTATGAGTGCCACCTTGAGTCAAGACGCCTTGAGGACAGTAGATTTTGAGCTAGATACGAGCCGGGTCGTGAAGTTGGATTCAGCAGACGAAGAATCCTCGGTGGTGCAGGCACGGCTCCATGCTTTGAAAATGGTGCGTAAAGCTGGGACCGTGCTGGGGAAAGATGAGACAGCCTACGCCAAATCGCTGTGCTGGAAAAGATCCCGCCACCCTGACCTACTCCATAAGTGGCACCAGTAGCTGTGCTGTTAGAGATCGTGACACTATCAATCGCCAGCAGTTGATAGCTCACACTGAGGATGGCTCCACTATTGACATTCGTTGCTAGCCCCTTAGTTAAGGTCAGCTTCTCAATCGTTACCTCCGGATTGTTGATTGAGGCAATCTCAAAGATCCGGAATTGGTCTTCGCCGCTGATGATCAGAGTATCGGCCCCAGGGCCACTAATCGTCACATTAGCGGTGATGGCAGGCAAAGGAGAATTGGCAATCGTAATCGTCTCATTTGCCAAAGCGGGGGCAAACTGAATGGTGCCACCCGTAATCTCGCAACCCCCGAAGATGTTGGTGGGGACATTGTTAACTGGCTCAATCGCTTCTCTGAAGGTGCAGGTAGTCGTATCAGCGCCCGTTGAATCATCGTCAGCAGCAGTATTCACCAAATTCCTCAAGGGCACTGCCAAGCCTTCGCATTTCAAATCGAAGCTAGACGTAGGGATGTTGGCATTTTCAGATTGGCCCCGGTTCTCCTTCTCGTGCCGTTTAGTCCTGCGAGAGCTGATGCGGTCACTGTGGCGTAGTCGGAGGCGGAAAGCAATAGCATTGGGCAACAGCAAAAAGCAAGACTACTCTTGGCTGACAAACTCTCGGTCAGCCGTCAAACAGCATATCTGGGCATCAGGGAAGAGGAATTCAAAGCTTTCTATACTTGGCGGGATCCCAAAGGTTTAATTTTCTCCTTTTGAGCAGCTTTGGCAAGATGCAAAAGCCCCTTGGTCGTAGTTGGTAGATTGACATGGCACACTTATGAATTGGGGGGAGACTTGTCTACAGAAATAATATGAATATCAACCCCATTAAGCCTTTGAATGAGTTTGCGGATCATCGATGTTCTTAGATCAAGAAACGATGTCCAAGAAACCTTTTTTGGGCTTTCACCAATGACCACCTGGGTGATTTTGCATTGCTCGGCAGTTCTAGCTATGGCTTCAGCCACATTGGATCCCGCTATTTTGACAAACTCGCCACCAAATTCCTGAATCAATCGTTCACAGGTTTCGATATGGAGGGTTTCGTCTTTGGAGAGAAAGCGATCTAGATTGGCAACAAACAAGCCATAAAGTTTAGCATTGAGATAGCTGGCTAACCTGGATCCCCGGCGAATCAGTTGAAGGGAATTAGGATAAGTGGAGACGCAAACTATCAATCGTTCCTGCACCGTTAGGGAAGATGTGTCTGCTATATCTTCTTCGATATTATCGGCAACTTCTCGTAGGGCTAGCTCCCGTAGGGCTATGAGATTGCGGCGTTGGAAAAAATGAGTTAGGGCTTGATCAACTTTGTTGAGTGCATAAATCTTGCCATACCTCAGCCTTTCTTCAAGGGTTTCAGGTGTGACATCGACAACTAAGACTTCATCGGCATCTTCAAATAGTTTGTCTGGAATCCGTTCTCGGACAATGACACCTGTGATGCGAGCGACTAAATCATTGAGGCTTTCTAAATGTTGGATATTGACAGTTGAGTGAACATCAATGCCTGCTGCGAGGATTTGTTCTACATCTTGATAGCGTTTTTGATGAAAGGATCCCGGTGCATTGGTATGGGCAAGCTCATCCACCAAGACTAATTGAGGTTGCCGAGCGATGATGGCATCGGGATCCATTTCGGTCAACGTGACACCGTGCCAAGTGACCTGCTTGCGGGGGATAATCTTCAATCCCTCGGCCTGAAAAGCAGTCTCAGCTCTACCGTGGGTCTCTAACACACCAACCACCACATCAATGCCATCAGCTTTGAGTTGGCGGGCTTCACTCAACATTCGATAGGTTTTACCCACCCCAGGTGCCATGCCGATGAAGATTTTATGTTTGCCACGTCGATAGGGATAAATGCCGTTATTGAGGGGAGGTGTCTCAGGAGAAGAGGAATTTTTTGCCAGATCATGATCAGGATTATACATATCCCTTAACCTGCTGGATAGTTTTGGTCGAGAGCAATATTTAGACGCAAAACATTGACACCGGGATCCCCAAAAAGTCTTAAAAAACGATGGTCAGTGGCTTGGTTAATTAGGGGCTAAATCTGATCAGGGCTGATATTTCGTGCTTGGGCAACTCGCTCAACTTGTAACAGGATCCCTTGGGGAGAAACATGGGGATCCAATCCTGATCCAGATGTGTAAACCAGATCTCCAGGAATATCCTCTTGTCCGGCATCTTGCAAAGATTGAATTTGAGAATCTACAAATTCTAGCAAGGTAGGATTAGAAGGAGCCAAATTACTGCCACCCGATAGGCCCGTTTGCAGGATCCCGTTGGGATCATCATTGGGATCCGCTGTGCTGTGGTCGACAACGCTGGGACGGCTCCAAAAATACTGGGGTTGGCTAAAGGGCTGTCCAATTAGTGCAGAGCCAATGGCTTGATTGGGATCCGTGGTGAAGTTGCCTTGGGCATCAAGCAAACTACCCGTGGCTTGCACCGGAAAAATCAATCCAATCCCCAATAAAAGAGCGGGATAGATGACAGCTGTCAAAATAAATAGACTCAAGGTAGAGAAAATTGCAGCTTTCATTTCGCGCATCAACATGACCAAAATCCTCAAAAACGTTCTGGCTGAAAAATCACCATAAACAAATAGATCGATAAACCAACAGCTACCAATCCCAAAACCCCTAATGCCCAGGCTTGTAGAAGGGATAGGGATCCCTGTGCCCAAACAGCGGGAGTAATCACTAACAGATCTGAAATAATTAAGACCACCAGCAATTGAGTCAATAGCCGCCAATTTCGAGCAACTCCCACAGAGAAGGTCAAGGACAGCGCGGGTGGTATACGCGAGAAATGTTTGAAAGACTTCATTTTGGCACCTATATCTAGCTCAACAAGTCGTTACTGAGAATAATCCATTAAGCAAGCCCGATCCCATCGATAACAATATCAATCACTTTAATCGCCACAAAAGGGGCCACAACACCGCCCAGTCCAAAAATAAAGATATTTCTCCTCAATAATTCATTGGCGGTCAAAGGGCGAAACTCAACACCTTTTAGAGCTAATGGAATCAAGGCAGGAATGATCAAAGCATTGTAAATTAATGCTGAAAGAATAGCTGAATTTGGACTGGCTAGTCCCATCACATTCAATCTCTCAAGCCCAATGCCCGCAAATAAGGCTGGGATGATAGCAAAGTATTTGGCAATATCGTTAGCCAGAGAGAAGGTTGTCAAAGCTCCTCTCGTGATCAAAAGTTGTTTCCCAATCGTGACGATATCAATGAGCTTGGTGGGATCCGAATCTAAGTCCACCATATTGGCTGCTTCTTTGGCAGCTTGTGTGCCAGAATTCATGGCCACTCCCACATTGGCTTGGGCTAACGCTGGGGCATCATTAGTCCCATCTCCGGTCATGGCTACCAATTTTCCCCGAGCTTGTTCTTCCTGGATGACACGAATTTTATCTTCGGGGGTTGCTTCAGCAATATAGTCATCGACACCTGCTTCACGGGCAATGACTTGGGCTGTAATCCGGTTATCTCCAGTCAACATAATGGTACGGATGCCCATGCGACGCAGTTGATCAAATCGCTCCCGGATCCCCGGTTTAATGATGTCTTTGAGATAAATCACCCCATACAATTCTCCCCCTTTACAGACAGCCAAAGGTGTGCCGCCCACAAGTGAAATATCTTCATAGGCTTTGTCCAAATCAGGAGATAAGGATCCCCCACGAGAGCGGACAAAACCCTTGATGGAATCCACTGCTCCTTTACGATATTCTGTGCCATCTGGAAAATTGGTGCCACTCATGCGGGTCTTGGCAGAGAATTCTATCCCTTCCGCTGATTGGAGATCGCCAGATCGGCGGATCCCCATAGTAATTGCCAATTTGACAATGGATTTACCCTCCGGTGTTTCATCAAAGTGACTAGATTTGAGGGCAACTTCTGCCACCTCCATCTCTGTGTGACCATTAACAGGAATAAACTCTTCTGCTAAACGATTACCCAGTGTAATCGTTCCAGTTTTATCCAGAATCAAAGTATTGATATCACCACAGGCTTCTACTGCGCGTCCTGAAGTGGCAATCACATTAAACTATGACACTCGATCCATACCAGCAATGCCAATAGCACTGAGTAAGCCGCCAATCGTTGTAGGGATTAGCGCTACCAAAAGAGCCACCAAGACAGCAATGCTAACTGGGTTTTCTATGTAGCTCGCTAAAGGTAAAAGTGTAGCCACTACCACCAGAAATACTTGCGTCAATACGGCTAATAAAACTGTCAGGGCAATTTCATTGGGAGTTTTAGCCCGTTCCGCCCCTTCCACCAAAGCGATCATCCGATCAATAAAACCCTTTCCAGGATCTGCCGTCACCCGAATCGACAACTCATCCGACAGGATCCGTGTGCCTCCCGTGACTGAGCTAGCCACATCGGATCCCGGCTCTTTGAGAACTGGAGCTGATTCACCTGTGATGGCAGATTCATCCACTGAGGCAACCCCTTGCACAACTTCTCCATCGGCAGGGATCATTTCACCCCCAATCACTTTGATCAGATCCCCTTTTCGCAGTTGGGTAGAGCTGATATCTTGCAGGGATCCGTCAGATAAAATCTTGTGGGCAAGGGTGTCAGATTGGATAGTTTTCAGAGAATCTGCCTGAGCTTTACCCCGTCCTTCCGCTACTGATTCTGCAAAGTTGGCAAAGACAAGTGTAAAAAACAAGATAAACGTAATCAATCCGTTAAATAAGCGTAGATTCTCTTCAGATCCGGTGCCGAATAAATTGGGATCCAAGGTGAGAAAAAATGTGATAACTGTCCCGACCCAGACAATAAACATGACGGGGTTGCGAACCATAACACGGGGATCCAACTTGCGAAAAGCCTCTTTGATAGCTCTACGATAGATGCCCTGAGTATTGACTTTGGGGGTATGGCGACGTAGCCCTCTAGGGCCGCGTGGTTGGCGAGGATTTACAAATGACAGCATGATTGAAGTCACTCCTACAAAAACTGAGATAAATAACTGGATAAGTGCCAACTAATGGGTGTTTTTTAGGCCCGACTAACTGAATAGATGGCCCTGGGCTATCTCAATCCACTTGCAAGTTGAAAACCTTCGGCAATTGGCCCTAACGCTAATACGGGTAGAAAAGTCAGCAAGCCCAAAATCAAGATGGTTCCTGCCGTCACTCCGGTAAATAATCCGCTGTCTGTCCGCAAGGTTCCAGCAGTTTCAGGCACGGGTTGCTTACGACTCATGCCATCCGCCAACAGCAACAAAGCCATAATGGGCACATATCGTCCCACTGCTATCACCCCTACCGCGCTGAGATTCCACCACAAGCTGCCATCCCCCAATCCCTCAAACCCGGATCCATTATTGGCGGCAGCAGAAGCATACTCATAGACCACCTGAGAGATCCCATGGGATCCTGGGTTGCTGATGCCGGATAGATCGGGGATCCCAATCGAGATTGCACTGGGAATCAAGATCAGGATTGGGTGAACTAACAAGATGACGCTGGCTAAAACAATCTCCTGTTTTTCAATTTTCCGTCCTAAAAACTCTGGCGTTCGGCCCACCATCAATCCTGTCAAGAAGACGGTGAGAATTAGGAAAATGAACAGATAGGCGGTTCCTGTGCCTTGTCCCCCCCCAAATAATTTGCAAAAACATATTCAACAGGGTGGAAAATCCTCCAGGCGGCATCAGGGAATCATGCAGTCCATTGATTGCCCCACACATAGTAGCTGTTGTGGAAACTGCCCAAAAAGCTGTCTGCGCCCAGCCAAAGCGAACCTCTTTCCCCTCCATATTGGGCCACTGGGATCCCAGTCGTTCATTTACTAGCGGATTGCCCCAAAACTCCCCAACCGCTGTCGCACCAATCAGTAATGCAAAGATGGCAAAGACCATGCCAAATAGTAACCAGGCTTGCTTGATATTATTAGCAAAAATCTCATAGGTCACAATCAAGCTGGACGGAATCGCCAACATGATCAATGTTTCAATCAAGTTGGTCAATGTAGTGGGATTTTCGTAGGGATGGGCGGAATTAATCCCAAAAAAGCCACCCCCATTTTCTCCCAATTCTTTGATGATCTCAAAGTGTGCCACTGGGCCTCTGGCAATTGCTTGCCTGGATCCCTCTAATGTGGTCACCACTGCTGGCCCCGCCAAGGTTTCCGGCACCCCCAATATCAACAAAAGGATCCCGCCCACAAGGGAGATAGGCAATAAAATGCGAGTGATCGCCCGAATTAAATCCTCATAAAAATTGCCCAAAGGTCGCCCTGTCAGACCACGGATAAAGGCAATCGCCACCGCAATTCCTGAAGCCGCCGAGGTAAACATCATGAATCCGAGCGCGCCGATTTGGGTGAAATAGGTGTAAGTATTTTCTCCAGAATAGTGCTGTTGATTGGTATTGGTGACAAATGAAAGTGCCGTATGCAGGGCCAGATCCCAGTTCGGGGCATCTAAGCCTGTGGGATTAAAGGGCAACGCCCACTGAAACATGATGATCAAAAATACTGACAATGTCATCCAAAGATTGGAATATAGCACCGCCCTGAGATACCCCCATCCGGTCATCGATAGCTCAGGATGGATCCAGATCCCGCAAACTCCGTAAATGAGTCTCTCAACCGGGATCCCAATGGGATCTAAGATTGTTTTTTCTTTGAGAAACACTCTTGCCATATACGGCCCGAGTAAGAAGACGGTCGGAATCATCAATAAAAGCGTGATCCCAATTTGGAGAAAACCTTGGATAAGCATTGTAATTAGCTCAATAAACAACGATCTTGAGTCTCAAACCGGCCCAAAACCAGTTCCAGTTTGGGGGCATACATTGGATTCAGCGCCACTGCTAAAATGTAATCATTGAACTGAATTTCTGGATCCTGCTCAGCCCAAATTAAGTACCGGGATCTATCGGGCTGAGTTGATAAAGACATGTCCCCCAACCGTTCTCGCACTATGCCCAAAATCTGACAGGATTCAGGCATGGGAATCTGACTTAAACATTGGCCTCGATAGCAACTCAAAGGTTGAATCCATGATTTTATGGGTAATGGAGACATGCCATTCATAATTGATCTCTGAGGAAACGCTGACTATCTCAGATGTTTTATTCTGCACCAGTCATCTCAATATGCTTCTCAATTCGCTTCAAAACTGAGTCAAGATGAGCGGTATGAGTGGGATCCAAAGCTACGGCCAAAATGTAATCATTAATCTCAATTTCAAGATCTGAATTATCTTCAAGCAGTCGATGATCTCTGACCAATCCTAGTAGGTAACAACCCTCTGGCAGAGGAATATCGCTCAGCCGTTTACCAGCATAAAGACTATGAGGTTGAATCCAGACCTGCATGGTTACAGGTGCAATGTCTTTCATAATTCGTTTTAGATGGGAGCATCTAACCTAAAAAGGTCTGCCTGCGGGTTAGTTCAACTTAGGCACAGTTCAATCATGAAGGAAAATGTCCCCCTAAAAATGCTCTGACGCTCATTTGAACGTCAAAACATACGTCTGGATATAGACCTTCTATACCCTGAGATATAGATCCCGACTCTTGCCACAGGATCTCTTCTCAACCCTGACCCTTTTGCGCTATGACAACACTTTGCAGCTCCATACTCGCTATGCCTTTGTCATCCCCCCACAGACTGCGCTTGGTGGCACTCTTTGTCATTATTTTGATGCTGGAATATCTGACCCCTGTTCCCTATGTCTTTGGCTATCTCTACACAGGCCCTATCCTGCTCAGCGGCAAAGACTGGATCCGTCTCACCATTCCTCTCTCCATCCTCCTCACCCTCTCCAACCTGTGGATCCCCGATCCTTCTGCTTACTCCAGTGTCGATCTTTTGAACCGCCTGATCGCCTGTCTAGCCCTTGCGGTCACCGGGATCCTGGCGGCCATCAATCAAGAGCGCCAACAGACCTTGCTTCAACAACAAGCCCAACTGCAAGCCGCCCAACACCTTGTCCAAATTAGAGAGGACTTTGACGCCACCCTCACCCACGACCTAAAAACCCCCCTGCTGGGATCCCTAGAAACCCTATCTCTGCTTCTCCAAGGACACTTCGGATCCCTGAGTCCCGCCCAAAAACAGGTGCTCAGTATCATGGCCCGCAGTCAACGCACCACCCTGCAACTGGTGGAAACCCTGGTCGATGTCTATCGCATCGACCTAGAAGGCTTACATCTGCACCCCGAAACCGTCGATATCTTTGCCCTGGCCGAAGACACCGCTGCCAGCCTGACAGATCTAGCCACCCATCGCCGCATCACCCTACGGGTTAGCCCCCTCCACTCCGAATTTCGCCCCACCCTTCTCCTGCAGGGGGATCCCCTCCAACTGCGGCGCGTCCTCTCCAACCTGCTGATCAATGCCATCCAACATTCCCCCCGTGGCGGACGAGTGGATCTGAAGCTGGGATCCGACGGCCATCACTGTAGTCTGCAAGTATTGGATCAAGGGCAAGGGATCCCTCCCCCCGAACTGCCCCATCTCTTCGAGCGTTTTTATCAAGGAGAAAATCAGCGACAAACCACAGGCACCGGGTTAGGACTTTATCTCAGTCGCCAAATCATCGAAGCCCACCACGGCAAAATCTGGGCCGAAAATCGCCCCCACCGAGGCGCAAAATTGGAAGTAAGGATCCCCTTTTACCCCTGATGACGATGAGTCAGCCCTTACATTTACTACTGGTCGAGGATGATGAACTATTCCGTCTCGGACTTGCCACCCGCTTGCGCCAAGAGCCGGATGTTCTATCTCTTTTGGAGGCTGAAGACGGCGAGACTGCTCTCGATATCGCCCAATCGCAACCTCTCGATGCTGTGATTCTCGACATTGGCTTACCCGGCTTAGGCGGCCTGGAAACCTGCCGTCAACTCCAAAACAGCCATCCCCAACTGCCCATCCTCATCCTCACATCCCACTCTCGCCCCAGCCTGATCGCCCAATTGATCCAAGCCGGATCCGCAGGTTACTGTCTCAAAGGGATCCCGGCAGACTCTCTTTTACTGGCCATTCGCTCTATTGTGGCCGGGGCCTCTTGGTGGGATCCCACCGCCACTGCTTCCCTGCGCCAGGGTCTCACCCCCCCTTTACAGCCTGCCCAATGGGATACCCTTACCCCCCGCAAGAAATTCTGCTGCTCATGGCTCAGGGCAAAAGCAACCAAGAGATCGCCACAGACTTGTTCATCAGCACGGGCACTGTCAGGGTTCATGTCCATTCCATCCTGCACAAGCTGGGAGTTCGGGATCGCACCCAGGCAGTTTTGACCGTTTTGCAACAGACTAAATTTTCCTAGAATACTGTTGGAGAGTGATCATCAAACTCATGAAACGGCTCTGGATCGGAATCCTGATGATATCCAGTTCTTTGCTGGGCAGTCCCGGCACAGCTCAACCCTTGTCTCCCCAAGCTGAGGTGATCGCTGTTGAGATCAGCGGGGATCCCTTGGCCTATCAGTTCGCCGTCACCATTGAGAGTCCTGATACGGGCTGCGATCAGTATGCCAACTGGTGGGAGGTGCTGACCCCAGAGGGAGAGCTGCTCTATCGACGGATCCTGTTTCACAGCCATGTGGACGAGCAGCCCTTTACCCGCTCAGGCGGAGCAGTGGCTCTTTCACCAGAGCAAGAGGTGATTGTTCGCGCCCACCTGGATCCGGATGGGTATGGGACTCAAGCGATGCAAGGAACGGTGGCGGAAGGATTTGAGACGGTGGAGCTACCCCTAGACTTTGCTGTGGATCTGGCCAGTCAGGATCCCGTCCATCCCGGATGTGCGTTTTGATATCTTGCCGACATCACATCGAGGGCACCCCAGCCGATTCAGACAGCGGGTAGTGGCAGGCCACACTATGGTCGTGGGCGATGGCACGTAGCACTGGACTTTCTTGCTGACACCGCTCGGTGGCCTGAGCGCAGCGGCCATAGAGTCGACAAACCTTGGCATCGGGGTCGATAGGGCTGCGAGGCTCTCCCGCCAATGCAATCGGCTTAGGTTTCGCCTCAAAACTGGGGATCGCCGTGATCAAAGCCTGCGTATAGGGATGCTGAGGATGGTTAAAGATCTGCTCCGCTGGCCCCGTCTCCACGATCTTGCCCAAATACATGACCATAATCCGATCGCAGAGCAGACGCACCACGTTGAGATCGTGCGAGACAAACAGATAGCTCATGCCCAAACGAGCTTTTAGATCCGCCAGTAAGTGGAGGATGATCGCCTGGACTGACACATCCAAAGCTGAGGTCGGTTCGTCCAGGATTAACAATTTGGGATTGAGGGCGATGGCGCGGGCAATGCCAACTCTGGCCTTTTGACCCCCCGAGAGCTGGTGGGGATAGCGACTCAACAGGGCGGTAGGCAGGCCCACCCAATCCGCCAATTCTTCGGCTCGTTGCCGGAGTACCTGAGCATCTCTGGTCTGGGTCAGTCGTTTGATCGGCTCGGTGATGGTGTCCAACGCTGTAAAGCGGGGGTTGAGACTATCGGAGGGATCCTGAAAGACCATCTGCAACTGCGCCCGGACTGGATGCTGAACAAACTGCCGCACCGGGATCCCGCTGATCAGAGTGCCCTCAAACCAAATCTCCCCCTGACTGGGATCCAATAATCGAGTGATCAATCGAATCAGGGTGGATTTGCCGCAGCCCGATTCACCCACCAAACCCACACTCTCTCCTTGGCCAATGGAGAAATCCAACTGGTCAACCGCATAGAGGTGTTGGCCCCGCCCCACGGGAAATCGCTTGCTTAAGTTGCTCACCCCAAGCAGATCCCTGGGGGAGCTGGCGGTGGTCAGGCTGGGCTGAGGGTGGGTGCTTACGGTTCCATTCATGTCAGTTCACCAATAAAGGACAGGGATCCAGGGGCACTGGTAGCACCAAAGGGAATCAGGCCACCACAGGCTGAGAGGTCTGGGCATCGAGTGGATGCCAGCAGGACACCACATGCTCCGGTTCGATCTGAAGGTGTTGCAAGGGATCCTGTTGACACAGGGAGGTAAACCGCTCGCAGCGCTGGCTAAAACGGCAGGGGGGCAGCAATGGCGAACGTAAGTCCGGCAGATTGCCCAAGATCGGCAACAGATCTGCAAAACCTTTGTGGGGTTCTGGGGTGGCGGCGATCAGTTTGGCGGTGTAAGGATGGGCCGGATGGCGAAATAAACGATGGGTGGGGGCACGCTCCACCACATGGCCCGCGTGCATGACCACAATGCGGTCGCAGTACTCCGACGCTAAGGCCAAATCATGGGTGATCAACACGGTGGCCATCTGAAACTGCTGAGACAACTCTTGGATCAGATTCATCACCGTCGCCTGGGTGGTGACATCCAAGCCTGTGGTCGGCTCATCGGCAATCAGCAGCTTGGGGGCACAGGCCAGCGCCAAAGCGATCATGATCCGTTGGCACAGTCCGCCTGACAATTCATAGGGGTAGGCATTGTAGCGGCGCTCGGGATCCGGGATCCTGACACTGGCCAATAGCTCGATGGCGCGGGGTTTGAGCTGCTCTGTCGGCAGTCCGGCATGTGCCCGCAGGACATCCTCAATTTGCTTGCCCACCTTGCGGATGGGATTGAGGGCCGTGCGAGGATTTTGAAAGATCATGGAGAGATCTTTGCCCCGCAACTGCCGCAGTTGCCGTTCGGGGGCTTTGAGTAAATCAATCTCGCTCCCGTCAGCCCGAAACAGCGCTTGGCCAGCGGTGACTCTGCCCGCCCGATCGAGGATCCCCATCAGGGTAAAGGCGGTGACAGATTTCCCCGAGCCGCTCTCCCCCACCAAGGCCACCGTCTCGCCCCGATTGACCGTGAAGCTGACATCCTCCAAGGCTCTCACCACCCCACTGCGGGTACGAAACTCAACCGAAAGCTGGTCTACCGAGAGTAATGACATGATCCACTCCTGTGAAGTGTTGTGTTCCCAAGGTCTCTTTTTGAAACGGGGGGAGGATGTCGGAAAACCTGTTCACAACAAAATCTCTAGGTTCTCATCCGGGGATCGATCAAATCTCGCAGGCCATCCCCCAGCAAGTTGAAGCAAAACACCGCGATCATCAGCACCAAGCCGGGAAACATCGCCATCCACCACTCTCCCGAAATGATGTAGGTGGCTCCTTCGGCCACCATGATTCCCCACTCGGCGGTGGGAGGCCGTACCCCCAGTCCAATGAAGGAGAGGCCCGCCGCATTCAAAATTGCCCACCCCATATTCAGAGAGATGTGAACCATCATCACCGGCAGCACATTGGGAAACAGATGGAAGGCCATGATCCGCCAGTCGCGGTTGCCACTGAGGCGAGCTGCCTCCACATACCCCGCTTTGCGCCGCACCAGCACCTCCGAGCGAATCACCCGCGCATAGAGGGGCAGGTTGATGATGGCCGTGGCATAGATGATGTTCTCGACAGTATTGCCCAGAGCCGCCACCAAGCCCATCGCCAAGATGAATAACGGGAAGGCCATGATGGTGTCGATGATGCGGCTGACGATGCGATCCCACCAGCCACCGTAATAGCCCGCTGAGACCCCCATAGCGCTGCCCAATCCAAAGGACAACAGCACCGCCGCCAGAGCGATGCCCAGATCGAGACGGGTGGCCACCATGACTCGGCTGAGCACATCTCGGCCCAGCTGATCGGTGCCAAACCAGTGTCCCCAAGAGGGGGGGCTAAGGGCAATGCTGGCGTCGCTGGCCAAGGGGTTGTAGGGGGCGATGGCACTCCCAAACAGCGCAAACAAGACCAAGAGGAAAAACAGAGCAAAAGCTCCAAACGTGACTTTGTTCTCGCTCATCACATAGCGAGCATGGGTAAGGCTAAGGCTCATGCGTCTGCTCCTGCACGGGGATCCACGGCGGTATAGAGAATATCCAAGGCGAGGTTGAGGGCGATATACAACAACGACATGGTCAGCACAAAGCCCTGCACCGGGGCATAGTCTGAAGCCACCAGAGCCGAGACCGCATAGGATCCAATTCCGGGCCAAGCAAAGACCTTTTCCACCAGCACGTTGGCCCCCAACAAAAACGAGAAGACGATGCCCAAGGTGGTCAGCACCGGCAACATGGCATTGCGAAAGGCATAGCCAAACAGGATCATCCGTGGAGAGAGACCACTGGCCACGGCTGTGCGGATGAAATCACCCGATAGGATCCCCAGCATCGACGCCCGTGTGACGCGGGCCAAAGGAGCCAGGGCAAATAGCCCCAAGGTGACGGCGGGCAAGATCAGCTGCCGAAAAGCCGCCCCAAAAGTGCCCCACTGTCTGGCCAGCAAGCTATCGATCAGATACAGGCCCGTCACCCCAGGCGGTGGAGAGTCGAATAATCCCAGCCGACCCAGCGGGGCAGGAGCCCAACCCAGGCGAAAATAGAGCACATAGATCAGCAGCAGCCCGGTGAAGAAGGTGGGCAACGATACCCCGGCTGTGCCCAAGACCCGCACCGCATGATCCATCCAGGATCCCGGACGGGTCGCCGCCAGCACCCCCAGGGGCAAGGCCACCGCGATGGCCAGAATCAAGCCCGCCAATGTCAGTTCCAATGAAGCAGGCAAACGGCGGGATAAATCTGTCAAGACCGGCTGGCCCGTGGTGAGGGAGTTACCCCAGTCCCCCTGCACCAGATCGCCGATATAGATCAAAAACTGCTCCGGTACACTGCGATCTAGACCCAACGTGACGCGAATTTGGTCGATGGCCTCTTGAGAAGCCGCCGCTCCGGCAAAATAGGCAGCGGGATCCCCTGGTAGGGCGCGGGCCAAGAGAAAGGTGATGATGATCACCCCAATGATGCTGGGGATGGCATCCAAAACCCGTTGGGCAACGGTCTTGACCAGGGTGGGACGAGACATAAACAGATTCTCCTGAAGATGAGGCAGGCACCCTAAAGCTAGGGATCCCTGAGGTCGATTGAAGCGGGATCCCCTCAGGCTGCCTTTAGGCTTTGGTCAGCTGGCGGTAGTCCAATTGGCGATGAAACCAGTATTGATAGCCGCCGATGGTGGACTGCATCACCGCCGATAAAACCGGCTGTACCATCACCACTTTGGGGGCTTCTTCAAAAGCTATTTTGAGAAAGCCTTTGACGCTATCTTCATAGACGGGATCCCCGGGAAAGGAAGCCAAAGCCGCATCGATCATCTCGTCCATCTCAGGATTTTGATAAGCGCCGCCATTAAACGTGGCATTGTTGCCGTGATAGGCATAGAAAAAGAAGTAATCGGGATAGTTGAGCCAGCCCCCAAAGTTGTTGGAGATCATGGGCCGACTTTTTTCCACCAAAACAGCTCGGAAATTTGAACTGGGCACTTTTTCAAGTGTGACCTGAATACCAATTTCAGCCAGTGATTCTTGGATCAATACGCACATCGGTTCAGCCCATTCTTGTGTGCCCAAATCAAAGGCCAAGGTGGTCTCAAACCCATCGGGATAGCCCGACTCTGCCAGGAGTTCTTTGGCTTTTTCAATATCGGTGCTGTAGGGGAAAGGCTGCGGCCATTCGATTGAACTGGGCTCGGTGCTGCTACCCCCAAACATGGGCACCCCTTGGCCATACATAGCGGTTGACATGATCGCCTCGTAGGGCACCGCAAACGAGACCGCCTGTCGCACCTTGACATCACTGAAGGGGTTGGGACTGCCCGCCAATTCCGGCTGGGTATTGAGATCGATGGTGTAGAGACAATTTTCGATGGGGGTGACCACCACCGTAAACTTGTCCATGTCGATGAACTCTTGGATGTCTTTCTCCGCCACATCGAAGTTGATATCCACATCTCCCCGTTCCAGCAGGGCGCGGCGGTTGCCAGACTCCGGGATATTTAATTCAATCACCCGCTGAATCTGCGGCAGTGGCCCTGACTTCCAGTCCTCAAACCGCACCAAGACCACCCGCTCATCAGGCACAAATGTTTCGAGCTGGTAGGCTCCCCCCCCAGCATCGTTGGCATTGACCCAGGCCAATCCCCAGGGATCCTCGGTGGTGAGGTGGGGCTTGACTAATTCTGAGTTGATGATGGCCGGGATGGGCACCGCCATATCGATCAAGGTGAGCTTGTCGGGTCGGATAAAGTTGACCTTGAAGGTGTAGTCATCCACCACCTCAAACTGCTCCGGTTCCATTAGGGCTCCCGCCTGCATTTGGAAGGTGGCAAACCCCCCCACCGAGACCGCCCGGTCATAAGACCATTTCACATCCTGCGCTGTGACCGGGGATCCATTGTGAAAGGTGGCATCCTGTCGCAAAAAGAAGGTGGCTGACATCTGATCCTCCGCCACTTCCCAGCTTTCGGCCAACTCTGGCTCCAGCACGGTGTAGTCATAGGACAGGGATCCATCCGCCAGGGTCTTGGTGCCAAAGGTGAGCAGGCGGTCATAGAGCACCCAGGAGGTGCCATAGGCGGGTCGATTGACCCCCACCTGGTGCAGATCCAGACCATTGGGGAAGCCGCCACCCCGAACCACACTCAGGGTTGCTGTGCCTGGAGCCTGACCCAGGGCGCGATTGCGTCCACTAGGGCGGGATCCCAAAAGGGCGGCCAGCGAAACCCCAGCGGTAAAAACAGTGCCTTGCTTGAGTAAATCCCGTCGTTTCATCGGTCGTCCCTTCTGAGTAGCAACAAGTCGTTAGGCTGAGAAAAACTTGTTGAGACTGTAGTAGAAAGGGGTGAAGAAATTGGGCTCTAAATCGGGAAGAAATCGGGAAGATGCGTCGATTTCATCAATTTTGATGGTGAACTTTGTTTGTCAGGGATCCTGAGCCTGTGGTGTAGTTCTCAGTATGACCCACTTCCGTGTCAAACACTACGAAATAAAACTACTTTTCTGTCTATGGTGAACAAATTCAGGGACGCGGGATCCTGAAATTTAAGGTTGGCATGGCTAGCAAAACAACACGATGGTTGCCTCTGACCTTGATGGTGGGGTTTGGCATCACCAGTGCAGCAACATGGCTAGTGGCCAGTCGTGAGGTGGCCAATCATCGCCTCCAGTTTCAGCAGCGGATTGACAATCTTGCCACCGCTTTGCAGCGCAATCTCAACCGCTATACCGAAGTCCTGCTGGCGATGGGGGATTTTTATCAGGTCGCAGAGCTGCGGGTCAGTCCCGAGGAGTTTGCCCGGTTTGTGGCCCGTGCCCTCGATACTTACCCAGGGATCCAAGCGTTGGAATGGGCTCCCTTTGTGCCGGATGCCACCCGAGATTTGTTCGAGCGGGAGATGCAAACCTTAGGCATATCAGGATTTCGCATCACGGAGCGTTCTTTCGATGGGCAATTGAGTCGTGCCGCCCGTCGCCCCTACTATGTGCCCGTGACCTATGTGCAACCCCTGGCGGGCAATGAGGTGGCGGTGGGTTTTGATTTGGCCTCCGATCTGACCCGTCGCCAAGCTCTAGAGACCGCCCGCCAAACCCGACAGATTGTGGCTTCAGCTCGGATTCGTTTGGTGCAAGAACCGGCTGACCAGTTTGGCTTTTTGGTGTTTTTACCCCTCTATGGATCCCAGCTCAACGGCGATCTGTTTCAGGGCTATCTGCTGGGGGTATTTCGGGTTTCCGATGTGGTGCAAGAAGCCCTGACGGATCTGAGCGTTGATATTGATTTTGACCTTTATGATCAAACCGCCTCAGCAGCTCAGCAATATCTGGGCCACTATGATGCTGACACCAAGAGGGTTCAGGTGGACAGGGAGAGACAGGATCCTGTTTCTTGGCATCAGTCTTACCTTTGCCCCCAATCCTGTACTCAGACGTTGGAGGTGGCGGGGCGAGAATGGCGGGTGCAGTTTCAAACGCCTGCGGATCGGTGGATCATGCCTGTGGCAGCAATCGCCACCTTGATGATGGGGGCAGCTCTGACTTTAATGATCTTTGAATATCTGCGGCGAGCCCAGACAGAATTGGTGCAGGCTCGCCAACTCAGCGATCTGAAACAGAAGATCTTTGCCATGGCCTCCCATGAGCTACGCACCCCCCTCAGCACGATCTTGATTTCGGCTCAATCGTTGGAATCCAATCGACTCTCGCCAGACCAATTGAGCAAAATCTATGGCCGGATTCGTTCATCAGCCAAATTGATGACACAGCTGTTGAATGATCTGCTCACCCTCAATCGGGCTGAAGCAGGCAAGTTGGCCTTTTCGCCCGAATTGGTCAATTTGACAGTGTTGTGTAATCAGTGGATTGAAGCGGTACAAAGCAGTCTGGAGGATCCCCATGATATTGATATTTGCCTAGATCAAGCCTGTCAGAAAGTCTTTGTGGATCCCAAGTTAATCCAGTCAATCGTGGTCAATTTGGTGTCCAATGCGCTGAAGTATTCTCCTCAAAAGGGATCCATTCTTTTCAGTCTCACCTGCGATCAGACCCACATCTGGATCAAAATTCGGGATCAAGGTATCGGGATCCCAGAGTCGGATCAAGCCCATCTTTTCAATACTTTTTACCGGGGATCCAATGTGGGGGATATTCCAGGGACGGGATTAGGGCTAGCGGTGGTTCAAACCTGCGCGTTTCTTCATCAAGGAACCATTGCATTTGAGTCCTCTTTAGGATCTGGCACCACATTTATCGTCACTATTCCAAGGGTAGATTAAGGAGAAATCGATTACTGCCTAGTCTCATTTTGCCTGCCTTACGACATTTTTGTTGATTTGACGATAGGCTCTAGCCAAATCTGGTTTCCCTGGACGGGAAAATCCTATCTTGTTGGGAAATATCAGCAACGTAACTGAGGGTTTGATCAAATGAAGGTCGAGTGGCACAGAGAGTAAATCAAGAAGCGTTTGAATGCAGGATCCCTCATGGCTCCAACCTGTCGTCTCTTCGGGATCCCTGAGTTAAACCATCTGTCATGCTGAAGGCATCTGCGATCACAGCCTTTTTCTTGCCACCTGGATCCCTGCAATCGTCATGGCTTATGAACCTCTTCATCTGAAATATCGTCCCCAGCGATTTGCCGATGTGGTGGGCCAATCGGCGGTGGTGGCCACCCTGTCCAATGCTATTCGCAAAGGACGGATCGCCCCGGCTTACCTTTTTTGTGGCCCTCGTGGCACCGGCAAAACCTCCAGCGCCCGGATTCTGGCTAAATCCCTCAACTGCGTCAACGGCCCCACCCCCGAACCCTGTGGCATTTGCGATCAATGTCGCTCCATTACACGGGGCACTGCCCTGGATGTGATCGAGATCGATGCTGCCAGCAATACCGGGGTCGATAACATTCGGGAGCTGATCGAGCGTGTCCAGTTTTCTCCCGTCAGCAGCCGTTACAAAGTCTATGTGGTGGATGAATGCCACATGCTCAGCACCTCAGCTTTTAATGCTCTGCTCAAAACCTTGGAGGAACCGCCGGATCGGGTGGTGTTTGTCTTGGCCACCACGGATCCCCAGCGGGTCTTGCCCACCGTGATCTCTCGCTGTCAGCGGTTCGACTATCGCCGCATTCCCCTAGAAGCAATGGTGGCCCATCTGGCCCATATCGCCCACAGCGAAGGGATCCCGGCCACGACTGAAACCCTTAACCTGATCGCCCAAATCTCGCAGGGGGGCTTGCGGGACGCCGAGGCTCTATTAGATCAGCTGAGTTTGTTGGATGGCACCATCGAGGTGGATGCTGTCTGGGATCTGGTGGGATCCGTGCCAGAGCAACATTTACTAGCTTTGACGGATGCCATTACTCACCGGGATCCCGAGCAAGTGTTGAGCCAAACCCGCCAGTTGATGGATGCAGGCAAGGAACCCTTGTTAGTGTTACAAAATCTGGCCGCTTTCTACCGCGATCTGGCTCTGGCCAAGACTGCTCCCCAACGTCGGGAGATGGTGGCCCTGACCCAGCCGACCTGGGAAGCCATCCTGCAACGAATGCCCGACTATGACATTGAATATCTATTGCACACCCAGTCGCACTTGCGGCAGGCAGAACCTCAGCTTCGCCAAAGCGGTCAGCCGCGGCTATGGCTAGAAATCACCCTGATGGGGCTGTTAGAAAATCCTGCGACTGCTGTGGTTTCAGCTCCATCTGCTCCCGCCAGAATTACCCCCAGCCCTCCTCAGCCCCTGCCTGCCCCTGCTAGTGCAACGCCAAGTGCAACTCCCAGTGCAACTGCTACGTCTACATCCATCCCCCAGTCAACCCCAGGTACCCCGCCAGCTATCCCATTACCTAGCCCACCCCAGCCTACGGTAGAGTCACCGACTGTTACCCCCTCAGCCACCCCGGCCATAACCCTCCACCAGCATTGGCATACTTTCTTAGCAGGACTCTCCCCTGTGGCATCGGCTCGCCTTCGGATGGGGCAGATTATGACAGAGACCCCTAGCTCCGTGGTGATTGGCTTTCCATCCTCCGGGTTCGTCACCAAAGTTAAATCCAGCCATGGGGAAGTGCAACAGGCAGTTGAGGCGCTGTTGGGGCGTTCTGTCGAGATCCGATTTGAGGTGGCCAAGCCGGGAGCTAGCCAGATCTCTCCACCGCCCCCCATCAGTCCTGCCCCAATCGACCGGGATCCCTTCCCCCCTCCAATTCCGCCCCCCCCAGCACCTACTTCGCCTGTCACTAGTTCACCGAAAGCACCTCCCCTTTCCTCACCAGCTCTAGGCGCTAGCTTGGTCTCCGACGATCTTGAGCAGGCCGTGAAGCGATTTGCTGACTTTTTTAATGGCACGGTGATCTCAGATCAAGCAGATTCAGATCAAGCAGATGAGGATCCCGCAGTCCTACCGGGGGATTTGCCTGTGGAGCCAGAGATGTTTGGGGATCCCCCAGACAACTTCGATGAGGGATCCCTGCCGCCACTCCAGCCCCAGCCCTTACCGCCTGTTTTCCATAAAGCCAGCCCCCCTGAATCTGACTTCCGGCCTGACCCCAAGTGGGATCCCGAGGATGACATCCCCTTTTGATGACGATTGCTGTCACTGCTCATGGGTTACGATCCCTGCCTGGACAGGATCTTAGGCTTACCTTTAGGATAATTAACAGTCAGAAACACTAGCGTCGATTATTCTCAGGATCACTACTAAAAACAGTTTGTTGCAACGGTTTAAGGAGGCACTGTGAGCTTAGGACTAGCGGCGCAACTCCGTGAGGGCACCAAGACAGCCCACACGATGGCGGAAAATGTCGGATTTGTGAAGTGCTTTTTGAAGGGTGTTGTTAACAAAACCTCCTACAGCCGATATCTAACCCATTTCTACTTCGTCTATTCAGCTTTAGAAGAAGCCTTTACTCGCCATCGGGATCATGAGGTGGTGGGCAAGCTTTACTATCCAGAACTGTGGCGTAAGCCCAGCCTAGAGCAGGATATGGACTATTTTTGTGGATCCCAGTGGCGCACCGCCGTCCAGATGTCGCCCGCTTGCCGCACCTATGTGGAACGGATCCAAACCCTGAGCGAGACGGATCCCGTTTTGTTGATCGCCCATGCCTACACCCGCTACATCGGCGATCTGTCGGGTGGCCAAATCCTCAAGAAAGTGGCACAACGGGCGATGGGGTTGACCCCTGGGGAAGGCACTGCCTTTTACGACTTTGAGCAGATCAAGCACGAGGGCAAATTTAAGCAGCAATACCGTGCCGCTCTGGATGCTCTTGATCTAGACGAAGAGACCAAAGCCCGGGTGGTGGCGGAAGCCAACTATGCCTTCAAGCTGAACATGGATCTGTTTAAGGAGCTAGAGGGCAACTGGTTGATCTCCATGACTCGGTTGGGCTGGAACTCCTTGCTCAGCCAATTCAATAAGGGATCCGCTGGTGCAGCCAAAGCCGCCGCTCAGTCTTCTTAAGCACAATCTTCTTAAGCACAATTAAGCGCAACCCTGCTAAGTCAAGATTTTGATTTTGACAAGGGATCCCCATCTACGTGGCTTTGCTCTCCTCTTGCTGGTTTGAGCCTGGATGATCCATACTCGGCAGTCTCTGAGTGGGGATCCAGGTTGTCGAAAGGCTGGACTTGCTCTCAGCAGAGGGCTACCCTGTGTTCATTGGCATGCTTCTACCCGTGAGACTCAGCATGGTTTGGGCACCCCAAGACCGCTTGCAAGAGGGTCGCTATCGCATTGAATCCCTGTTGGGCCGAGGTGGATTTGGCCTCACCTACTTGGCTTGGGATAATCGCCGTGCCGATTGGGTGGTGCTCAAAACCCTCAATGATGAGCTGCAAAGGGATCCCGATTTTGAGAAGTTTCAGCAGGATTTTTTGAATGAGGCCCTGCGGCTAGCCCGCTGCCGCCATCCCCACATCGTCCGGGTTGAGGAGGTAATCCTAGAGGCAGGGCTGTGGTGCATTGTGATGGAATATGTCCCTGGGCAGACCCTGCAACGCTACGTGGCAAAACAGGGCGTCATGCCAGAGCCGGAAGCCTTGCGCTATATCCGCCAGGTGGGATCCGCTCTCACGGCGCTGCATCAGCAGGATATGTTGCATCGGGATGTCAAGCCCGCCAATGTCATCCTGCGGGAGCATCCTGCTCAAGCGGTTTTGATTGATTTTGGCCTAGTTCGAGACTTCTCTCAGGGGGTGATCCAACACCACACCAGCTTTGGCACGGATGGCTACGCTCCCATCGAGCAATACGACTCTTTGCAGCGGCGCGGGGCTTGGATCGATGTCTATGGGTTAGCCGCCACCCTCTATACCGCCCTAACTGGTGAGATCCCTCTTTGTGCCCCAGCCAGAGTTGGGGGCCGAGAGTTGGATCCGCCCCAAGCCCTCAACCCTGCCATCAGTGATGCCACCCAAGCAGCTATTTTGCAGGGAATGGCCTTTTATGCCCACGATCGACCGGAGTCCATCGCCGAGTGGATCCAGCTGCTCTCAGCCTCTGACCCCATACCGTTAGATTCGACTGGGGAAGATACTGGAGAACCCACCGGTAGGGTTTTTGTAGGATCCAACCGTTGCAGTTAGAGAAGCCCCTCTGCTCTCCTATCGTCCCTCTATTTCTGCCCCGATTGCCGCAGTCTCAGTTTTGGGCCTTTCCACCACCGACTTGTCAGATCTAGAAAAGCTACTGAAAGACAGTGCTCATAAGGACAACACATCTCTTTCTGGGCCAGCCAATCGAAGCAAAACAGATTTTCAGAGCACAGATTTTCAGAGCACAGATTTTCAGAGCACAGATTTTCAGAGCGAAGAGCAGACCCTAAAAGCTTACTCTGACCCCCTCCAGTTGCCCTCCTCCCCGGCACCACCAAAACCTGTAGAACCCCAGACTGTAGAACTGGCCAGACTTGTGGAACCGACAGAGGTGCTTAGTCAGAGGCTTGAATCCCCTAAGGCAGCCCTGTCATCTTCACCGGGTAGACATTCCAGTGGATCCGGCTCCTTGCCCTCAGCCCAAGCCTATGTGGAGGAACTGATGCAGATTCGGGATCTGCTCAAGGCTCAGCAGTGGCAACAGGCGGATGCTCAAACCACCGCCTTGCTGCTTCAGATGACGGGGCGCAGTTCATGGGGCAACTTTGATGTGGATGCCATCAAAACCTTTCCCAAGCAGGAGCTACAGCTGATCGACAAAATGTGGATGGCCTATAGCCAGGGGCGCTTTGGCTTCGGGATCCAATTTCACCTGTGGTCAAAAGCTCCCCGCGATATCGAGACTTGGGGCCGCATCGTGGGCTGGCTACCCTCTGACCGCTGGCTTTACTACCATGAGCTGAACTACACGCTGGAAGCGCCCCCAGGTCATCTACCGGTAGGCTTTTTGGCGGGCAATGCCGGAGGGCTGAGATCCAGTTTGCTGTTATTTGATCGTTACCTGTTGGCCAAGTGGTCGGCTTGCCTCCCGTCCTCATCCCAGGGATCCTGACGGTAAGTCCTTGGGGTAAAAGGCCACCCACCCCTGATTAGCTGGCCTGAAGCTGCTGCACCAATTCTTCTAGCTCAGCTTCCGTGACTTGGTAGACCTCATTGCAAAAATGACAGGTGGCCTCAGCTCCCTTGTCCTCCACAATCATGCTGCGTAGCTCCTGTTCTCCCAGGATCCGCAGCGCCCCCTTGACCCGACCCCGGCTGCATTTGCAGTGAAACCGCACCGGCTGGAGTCCCGGCAAAATGGTCAGCTCAAGATCCCCGATAAACTCCTCCAAAATCATCGGTAGGGTTTTGCCCGCCGCCAACATTGGGCTGAGGGTTTCCACCTTGCTGATCCGTTCCTCTAGTTCTGCAATCAAAGACAATGGGGCATCTGGCAGGAGTTGGAACAACAGGCCTCCAGCCGCTTTGACCCCGTGGGTATCCACCAACACCCCCAGGACAATGATGGACGGTGTTTGCTCAGAACTGGCCAGAAAACGAGTGATATCCTCACCAATCTCGCCATTGACCAATTCGGTGGAACTGCTAAACGGGATCCCATAGCCCTGATCGCGGATCACATGCAGATAGCCGTAACGGCCCACCGCCTGCCCCACATTCAGTTGGCTGGACTCGGTTAGGGGCAATTCTACCGCCGGATGCTCCACATAACCCCGCACCGTGCCATCGGATCCCGCGTCCACCCAAAGGGATCCCAAGGGGCCATCCCCTTTAACTTGCAAATTGATGCGGGCCTGCTCTTGCTTGAGGTTAGCCGCCAGCAGTAATCCAGCGCTGATGGTGCGCCCCAGGGCTACCGTTGCCACATAAGACAGGTGATGCCGTTGCCTTGCCTCTTGCACCGTATGGGTTGAGACCACCCCCACCGCTCGGATAAAGCCATCAGCGGCGGTTGCCCGGATCAGTTGGTCAAAGTCGTTGGAGACAGCCGGGGTCAGGGATAGGTCAACCATCATCAATTCAGGTAGAGAACGGGTGGAAATCTCAGCTGCAAAGAGCCCAAGCTGCCCAAGGTCGATGTAACCATCGTAAGGACAAGACCAAAGTACAAAAGAAGGACAAAATCGGGCACCCCCTCAGCACTGGCTCGTCCCAGGCTCCCACAGCTCAGGGATGAGAAACTCTCAACAGGGATTAAACAGCTATTAACAATTGTAACTGCACCTTTCTCCCTGCTAACAAGCCCCAGCTCCGCCGCAGGGATCCCTGGCTCCTAACAAAAGAGATAGCTAGAGCTACAAGTCGGGCTTGGGGCATTGAGGGGCAGTTTTCTGAGGAGACGAGAGCCTTGCCCCCAGAGACTAGGATCCCTGTCCAGATCAGTATCGTCCGCCAAAATTCTGAGGTCGAACTGGGGCAAAAAGTTTAAGAACTATGAAGAGTCTAAGCGGGAACTTGGCCCTTTGTCCGACAATGTTGTGCGAGTGTAGGTCTGTCACACTCCTATAAATATCGTCTGAGGATTGATATCCATGAGCGTTGTCACAAAATCAATTGTGAATGCTGACGCGGAAGCGCGTTATTTAAGCCCCGGTGAACTCGATCGGATCAAGTCTTTTGTTACCAAAGGTGAAGCTCGGTTGCGGATTGCTCAAGTTTTGACCGAATCCCGTGAACGGATCGTCAAGCAAGCTGCTGATTCTCTGTTCCAAAAGCGGCCTGATGTCGTGTCTCCCGGCGGCAATGCCTACGGTGAAGAGATGACCGCCACCTGCTTGCGGGATATGGACTATTACCTGCGTTTGGTCACCTATGGTGTGATCGCGGGCGATGTCACCCCCATCGAAGAGATCGGCTTGGTGGGCGTCAAAGAAATGTACAACTCTTTGGGCACCCCCTTGCCGGCGGTGGCTGAAAGTGTTCGTCAGATGAAGTCTGCGGCCATGAGCTTGTTGTCTGGCGACGATGCCACCGAAGCTGGCTACTACTTCGACTTCGTGGTCGGTGGCCTGAACTAGATCTTTGGGGATCCCGTTCAGTGTTGCATCCTTAGGAATCACTCAGCATTCTTCGAGTTATTTGAGTTAAAAGACAAAAAACGATTTTCAGGACAAAACCATGCAAGACGCAGTCACCTCTGTTATCAACAGCTACGACGTGCAGGGCAAGTATCTCGATAGCTCTGCCATCGATAAACTGAAGTCCTTCTTCGCCACCGGCGAAATCCGTGTGCGCGCAGCTGGCACCATCGCCGCCAATGCCTCCACCATCGTCAAGGATGCCGCCGCTAAAGCGTTGCTGTATTCTGACTTGACCCGTCCCGGTGGCAATATGTACACCACCCGTCGCTATGCTGCCTGCATCCGCGACATGGACTACTATCTCCGCTATGCCACCTATGCCATGTTGGCGGGTGACGCCTCTATCCTGGATGAGCGGGTGCTGAACGGACTCAAAGAGACCTACAACTCCTTGGGCGTGCCTGTGGGTTCCACCGTACAAGCCATCCAAGCCATGAAAGAAGTAACCGCCTCCTTGGTGGGTTCTGATGCTGGCAAAGAAATGGGCGTGTACTTCGACTACATCTGCTCTGGCTTGAGCTAGTCACACTTGATCGCCATTCCATCCAGGATTGTGTGGTTAGGGATTCGTAAGATCTGAGCTAGCCTCTCACAAAAATGGCCCAACGACAGGCAGCTTGTGACGGGAATCTGGTGTGCGTGCTGTGCGCGAGCTTTCTGGGGCGGGTTGCCTGTTTTGTATCTGTTACATTACTGAGATCAAAGCCATGCGGATGTTTAAAGTGACGGCTTGTGTGCCGAGTCAAACCCGGATTCGTACGCAGCGTGAGCTACAAAATACCTTCTTTACCAAGTTGGTGCCTTACGAAAACTGGTTCAAAGAGCAGCAGCGGATCCAGAAAGCTGGAGGTCGCATTGTCAAAGTGGAATTGGCCACCGGTAAGCCTGGGATGGATGTGGGCTTGCTGTGAATTGGATTCTCAGTTTTAAGACTGCTCAGGGATCCTGATATCGGGATCCCTTTGTTTTGGGCTTGTGAGGGGGAATGGCTTGGGGGTTAGAATCGCCTTATTGAGCCTGCCCAAGGTTTGATCCAGTCTACGGGCGGCACATTACCTTCTTTACCGAATTTACCGAGTGCTTAGTATGGCCGACCTTTTGACTCCTGCGGTAAGCGACCGTATTTGCAAGCATATGAATGAGGATCATGCTGAGGCTGTGGCCCTCTATGCTCGTGTCTATGGCCAGATTGAGCCGGTCCTGTCGGCGGAAATGATATCGATTGATGCCGATGGCATGACCTTAAATACCCGTTCAGAGGCCGCAGCGGATCCTGTCCAGATTAGGATCCCATTTGATCACCCACTACAAGATTCAGAAGATGCTCACCACACTCTGATTGCCATGATCAAGCAAGCCCGTTCTTAACAGCTGATTTATGAACGCAATCTAAAGGATTAAGATACTGCTACTCCATCTGTACAAGATTGCCTAATTTTGTGTGGCACCCGACTTCGTGATTGGTTTTGGCAACAGCACCTGATTGCTTGGGTGGAGCTAACTGATGAGCCAATTGCAATTGACTTTGGGTGCGGATGACCGCCGTTGAGTCAAGTTATGGGCAGGGATCCAATTGAAAGTTTCCTGGCGCAGGGGGACACCCTCAAGGCTGAGCGGATCTTGATTGCAGCGAGATTACGATTTTTGAGTCTGGAACGGTAGTCTAAGCGCCTTCCCGCCAGCTGAAAAGGCTTATATAGTCCAGATAAGTATCAATTATCTGGACTATATAGATGAATAAAGAGGGCTTTGACCGTATCCAGCCAGAGCCCTGCAAAACTATCTAGCTATTTACCAGTGCCCAAGCTTTCCAAAACATGTAGGTGGAGAGCACCGCCATCAAGAGCCGAAAAGCAATGCTAATCGTCCGATCGGATAGTTTTGGCAAGAAGCGGGTGCCAGCTTGTGCTCCGATCATGCCCGCCAACCCCAAAACCAGGCCATAGAGAACCAAGACATTGCCCCGCAAGGCGTGACCCACACAGGCAGAGATGCCCGTAATTACAATCACACTCAAGCTGGTACGAACGGCATCTTTGATGGGCTCGTTGAGCAACAGGATTTGCATTGGCACCATCACAACCCCACCGCCAACCCCAAATAGTCCTGCCAAAAGTCCGGCTAAGCCCCCTGTGGTCAGTCGCGCCACCAAGGGTGTTCGCCAAAAGGACTGGGGTGGAGTTACAGCCGGCAGCGAGTCCACCTGAGCCTCGGGATCCCCTGTAAGAGACTGGGCTTTCGTGATGGCCTTTTTCTTGAGCCCCACCAGATAGATATTGATGATCAGCAGCAACCCAAAGCCCAATGCCAATAGATAGTCGGGAGCATTGCTGCCCAGCAGTACCCCCAGTTGTGCCGTCAAAATCGCCGGGATCCCGAGGTAAAGGGTCTTCTCGATTTGCAGAAACCCCATCCGCCAATTCTGGAAGGTGCCCGCTGTTGCCGTCATCAAGATGGCTAAACTGCTGGTCGCTGCTGCCTGTACCGGCGTAGTTCCCACCCCCACCAGTAAGGGGTTAAGCAAGACACCCCCCCCAATTCCGAGGATCCCGGCCAGGATGCCAGAGATCGCTCCACCAATGCCTAAAATCAACGCTTCGAGTCCGTCCACACCATTTCTCCTGATGACGTTGCTAGCCTAAACGGCTGTGCATTCTGCAAGAGTATAGTGTGCAACTTATGGGGCGACGGGGCAAACGGGTAAGCCGATTAATTAGGGTCAACTAATTGGGTTCAACTAATTGGGCTCAACCACTACGGGCGGAGGGCCTTGCTTGCGGTAGTCGTAGGATCCCAGTCTGGATCCCCAGGTTTGTTGACCCGTGGCGATGTCGATGCCTCGATCTAAGGTGAGGAAGCGATCAGCATAGAGTTCAAAGCTGATTTCAATCGCCACCGTATCTGTGGGGTTGAGCTTGCAGCGGTGGCCGGGACTCATTTTCCCCTCGAACAGGTCGGTCTCTGGAGTCAGGTAGATGGTACAGTCCGGTAAATGATCCAGATCCGCGAGGGTGATCTGACCCAATCGCTCAGCTTGTTGAGAAGCTCCTGCCCAGGCGGCTTGATCCTTGAGCTTGTAGTTCTCCAACCGCAAGGGATCCCGCATCAGTTGCAAAACCCGGCTGCGGTAAAAAGCTTGGGGGGTATGTTGATTGACCTGCTCTGTAAAAAAGCCGATTCCCTGCTCAAACAGGCTTGGCAGCTTCACATACCAAAGGCTGACTGGAATAAACCAAACGGGATCCTTCAGGGCTTGCTCCCGATTGCTATAGGTGCCCTCTAGCCAGTGGATCACTTGGTTGTAAGCCAGTTCAGACACGGGATCCCACCTCACCTCGGCTGACCGCATTGAGCCCGCCACAATCCGCGCCACTGGTCAGGATCCTTAGCTGCTTCGGGTTTGTCATAGCACCACTGCCAACAAAGAGCGTTTTGAACCGTAAGCGAACTCTAACATCTCATGAGCTTTTGGGCCGAGCAACCAAACTATTGACGTTTTTCTTTAGATCTTGACAGAAGGCAGATCAAATCTAAAAGTGGTGATATTATTCGCGCTTTCAGCCACAATGCTCCCCCCTAGCAAAGCAACCATTTTTTGTACCAAGGCTAATCCTAATCCTGTGCCCCCTTGATTGAAATAATCCAAATCTGCTATCCGATAGAATTTATCGAAGATATGGCTCAATTTATCGATAGGAATGGTTACTCCCGTATTCGTGACTTGGAAACGGGTGCCATTCTCAAGTTTGCTGACAGTCAATTGAATTAACTGCCGAGAAGGCGTATATTTACAGGCATTAGTGAGCAACTCAGATAAAATGCGATCGAGCCCAAAAATGTCAGAATTAAGGGTCACAATCTCGGATCCCATTCTATCTGTAAGACTTGCTGGTGTTGCTCACATCGTACGCGAAAAGGCTCAACCAGTGAAGACAACCAAGCCCCAACATCCACGATGCTCTGGGTATAAATCCTATTGCTAGATTCTAGAGACTGTAGCTCTAACAAGCCATTGACCAAATTCAGCTCACGATTCCACTCAGACTTGAGAATAGCGAGATATTGCTCCTGTTTTGCCGGGTTGTGTGGAAACTTTTCCAGCATTGTAATTGCTAATTTCATGCTGGTGAGAGGAGTACGTAACTCATGAGAGATCGTATCGATAAAATCCTGTTTGAGGCGATTGAGTTCTTGAAGTTTTTCCACTTGAGATTGAGAACTTTGGTAGAGGCGTGCCTGTCGAATAGCGATGGAACACTGCATAGCCACCTGCTCCGCCAAACGGATCTCCCCCGGCGAAAAAAACGATGTTTTGGGTCGAGCTATGGTCATAAAGCCATACTGGATCCCTGGATCAAAGGAAATTAGAAAAACGGCGATAGTGACCCAACTGGCATCAGGATGATTGATGCAGTATTGGATCCCCTGATGTTGAAAAAACTGTTTCATGATGTCTAGATTGGCGGTGTAGGTACGTCCCTTGATGGAGGGATGAACCAAAGTCCATTCATAATCAACCGTGTAGTAAAGACTATCTTCGTGATAACGACTGACATAACAGCCATCGGCTTTTAATCCCCGACCTAAACCCTCCACCACGGCCTGTAAGATCTCAGCCTCATCAAGACTGGATCGCACCTGATCGGTGACATATCGCAAAGTAGATTCAAACGCTAAAGCTTGTTGTAAATCGGCTGTACGATCCTCCACTTGATGTTCTAAAGTTTCAGCCCACACCTGAGAGTCGTGAAATAAATCAGCTTGGTAAATAGCAATGGCCAATTGATCCGCTACGGTTTGCAGAAGGTGGATCTCCCAGTCTTGCCAACCATGAGGGGATCCACAATAATGGACACATAACAGACCCCACACAGCATTATCGATGACAATAGGAACCTCTAAATGGGCAAGAATGTTAAACTTTTTCAATAACTGCCGATCGGCATCTGACAGATTAACCTGTTGAATATCGTCAATGGCAACAAACATTTCTGGACAGTAGGGCTTACCCCAAATTTCCCTAAAAAAAGAATTTTTTGTATCGGATCCCTTCACCGCTGGCCAGTCTACACCAGTTGATTCTGTGATCATGTCACCATTTGTATTCGGCAGAAGGCGACAGATAACCACCCGATCAGCCTTTAACAAGTGTCGAAAATTCTCAACTGCCTCGTCCAAGATCTCATCAATATTCAGAGACCGACGGATCTGGTGGGTTAGTGTTCTTAATAGCCATTCCCGTTCAGCCTGCTCTACCAAGGCCAGTTGCGCCTCTTTTCGGTCGGTAATATCGAAAGCAATACCAGCAATAAATTGATTTTGCCCGGTATCTCCAACAATGGGAGCGACCGAATCCAACACCCAAATGTAGGATCCATCCGGTCTGATAATGCGATATTCCTTGGATTGTAACGAGGTTAAGTTCCAATCTTGTTCTACGATTGCCCTCAGAACATCTCGATCCTCGGGGTGAACTCGCTCAAGCCAGCCATTGGGATCCTGATTAAAGTCACCAACAGTTTGCCCATAGAGCTGTTCGTAAGCAGGACTCACATACAAAACTTGGTCGTCATCAGCACTCTTAAGAAAAACATGTACATTAATGGCTTCGATAATCTGACGTAGACGCAGCTCATTGTTTTGGAGGGCCAGCTCAGCAGCTTTACGCTTTGTCCGATCAATATAGGTGATCACCACCCCATACCCCTCCAGAGGAATCGGGGCTGCGTTGACCTCAATCCACGCGATCTCTCCATTGGGGCGCAAGATGCCTTTTTCTTTGCCAAGAATGGGACGCTGCTGTTGGAGTGCCTGCACACTGGCAAAGTCTTCCGGGGGCATGGGACTGCCATCGGGATAGATGATCTGCCAATCACTAACGTCGTAGGTGAGATCCAACTGTTGAGAAGCTGAGAGGCCAAAAATTCTCTCAAACGCGGGATTGACCTCAATCAAGGTGCCCACAGCATCGGTAATCGCCACCCCAGCCGGCAAGATCTGAAATAGAGTCTGAAATTTTTGCTGATCCGCCAGCAGTTCCCTCTCCCGTTGGATCCGCTCAGTCACATCCCGCAAGATCAGCAGACCAAGGGATCCATCACCAGCGGCAGAGAGAGAATACTCCACCGTCTTGCTCACCCCACCCGTCAGATTTAGCTCCAGCGCTCCTCGGCCCGATTGCCCCACCGCCAAAAGACCCAATAGTCCAGATAATTGTTGAGGACAACTCACCAGGGATCCCCACTCCCGTCCCGCCAATGCCTCCAACGGGGATCCCAGCAGTTCAGACGCGGCGGCATTAACCTCCAGCAACCGCCCCTGGGCATCAGATACCACCATTGCATCCAAGGCCGCAGCAAACACCACTCGAAAAGGCTGATCGGCCAGGAATACCATTCTCAGACTCCAATCAAGACAAAGAGAAGCGTAATATACTTCTATTCTAGGCATAGATACAGTTGAATCCCGTCAACGCACTACACCGTTTTCTTCACCGCAGCCCCTCAAAACACAGTGGCAAGCACTGACTCATACCTTGTTTTGGGTTCTATTATGTTCTTAAAGTAAGGATGTCCATGAAAATTATCCCGACAGTGAGTACCCTTTTAGCCGAAGATGATGCCCTCTATCGCAACTATATTCAGGGGTTGATCGAACAAAAACTGCCTCAATTTGGGCCGATCTATGTGGCGACCAACGGGTCAGAAGCCCTAGATCTTTCGACGCAATATCAACCTGAGTTTTTATTGCTCGATATTCGCATGGCCGAAATGAACGGGATCGACGTGGCTAGGCAGGTCTGGGCTGCTCGTCCTAATGTGCGAATTATCTTTTGGTCTCATTTTGCCGACGAAGTTTATGTGCGGGAACTGCATAAAATTGTGCCCCCCCAGACGGTTTATGGCTACCTATTAAAAAACTGTTCGGATGAAAAATTGCTCAGCGCCATTCAAGCGGTGGTATTGGACGAGCAATGCGTAATAGACCGAGAGGTAAGAGGGGTTGATTCTCGCTCCCAAAACAAGATCACCGGCCTCAGTGATGCCGAATATGAGGTCTTGATGGATATTGCCTTGGGTCTCACCGATCAAGCCATTGCTGCCCGCCGATTTTTATCCCGCCGCGGAGTGACCAACCGACTTCGCAACCTCTACGACAAGTTAGAAGTCAGCAATGACCAAATCGAAAGCGATGAATGGGGCACCACCTTTAGCCTGCGGGCACGAGCCATCCGGCTAGCCTTCCATCGGGGCTTGATCAATTCTCAACTCTTGGACGAAGAAGAGATGGAGCTAGATCGCTGGCTCAGTCGCTATCGGCTCGAACCACTGGACTAAATCAGCTCCTTACAGAGATCCCTCTTTCATTCCCTACGCCTGGGATCCCGACTTCACCGCTCGGAACATACCAAATCGACATAACCCCTGCCCAAAAGCCAGCCGCATCAATAACAATGTCGGCACCTCCCGCAGCGACTTGACAAACCCAGGGATCCCGAATTTGACCAACCCCTGGGGCCGAATGATGCCTTGCCAGATGGAATCCAACCAAGAGGGCAATGTCTCCTGCGTCCAATCGGCTGTGGTCACGTCCCCTTGCACCCATTCGGTAGCCGCCAACAATTCGGCAAAGCCCTCAATGCTGGCAAACTCGGGATGGGCCCACTGATCCAACAACTGTCGCATCACCCAGCCCTCCCAAAGATTGAGTGGCTGCTGACGGGCATCCCGCTGATTCCAATCCGCCACCACCAGGATCCCACCCGGTTTCAGCACCCGCAACAGTTCTTGAGCAAACACAGCCTTGTCGGGCATATGTGGCCCCGCCTCAATGCACCAGACCACATCAAAGCTATCCGCCTCAAACGATAGATTCATGGCATCATCCACCTGAAACTGCGCCGGGATCCCGTCTGGGGTCAAGGCTTGCGCCCGAGCCACCTGAGCAGGGCTAATCGTGATACCCGTCACATCGAAGCCATACTCGCGGGCCAGAATGCGACTACTCCCGCCAATCCCACAGCCCACATCCAGCACAGTCGTCCCCGCTGGCAGAGACTCCAGCCCACCCCACTTGACCATCTCATGGACAAAATCCGCTTTCGCCGCCAAGAAATCTTTGCCTGCCGGTGGCGAACCATAGTGCCCCAAGTGAATATGCTCACCCCAATAGAACTCCAGGATCCCGTCTTGAGTCCATTCGTCATAGGCATTGGCCACCGAGCTGCCCGACTGATAGCGACGAGCGGTCACAACATAGAGCAACCCCAGCCCCACCGGAACCAAAGCCAGCCACCACCAAGGACTCAAAGAGAGGGGATCCATAGCCATCACAGAAAAGGTGAATAGAAAAGGTGAACAAAAAATGTGAACAAAAGTAAATCATTTCCCTCAGTTTGACATACCTATCCCGCCACAAGAGCGAGAAAACAAAGTGCCACAATGGGGAGCGGATGTTTTTGCACAGCTACCATGCCCCCCACCGATCTGATCAGCCTTGGATCCACGGATATTCAAGTCAGCCCACTGGGAATTGGCACCTGGGCCTGGGGCGATAAAGTCTTTTGGGGCTATGGCAGTGGCTATGGCGAGACCGATCTGGCCCAGGTCTTTAGCACCTGTCTAGACGCTGGGATCAACTTCTTTGACACCGCCGAGATCTACGGGCTGGGTCAGTCAGAACAACTGCTGGGATCCTTTGCCAGTGGTTATGCCGACAATCCTGTGGCCATTGCCACCAAATTCATGCCCGTGCCGTGGCGCTGGTCATCCAGCAGTCTGCAATCTGCCCTCCGCCACAGCCTCAGCCGCTTGGGACGGGCGCGGGTAGAACTTTACCAAATCCATTGGCCGCTGCCCCCCATCTCATTAGAAGTCTGGGCCAATGCCCTGGCCGATGCTGTCAATGCCGGATTAACCCAAGCGGTCGGGGTCTCCAACTACAGCACTGATCAGATGCGCCGCAGCCACGAAACCCTGCACAAACGAGGGATCCCATTAGCGTCTAATCAGGTGCAATACAGCCTCCTCTGCCGGGATCCCGAACGCAATGACCTGCTCAAAGCCTGCCAAGATCTGGGCATCACCCTGATCGCCTACAGCCCGCTGGGCATGGGCTTGCTGACGGGCAAATACAGCCCTGAGCATCCACCGACGGGGGCAAGGGGGGTGACGATGCGTAACAAGCTAGAAACCGTTCAACCGCTGGTGGCCTTACTCAGAGAGATCGGGGCAGGGCATGACCATAAAACCCCAGCCCAAGTCGCCCTCAACTGGGTGATTTGCAAAGGGGCGTTGCCGATCCCAGGAGCTAAGACGCTGCGGCAGGCTGAGGAGAACGCTGGGGCATTGGGCTGGCGGCTGTCCTCGGCTGAAGTGAGTGCCCTCGATCAGATCAGTGACCAGTGCGGATTCTAGCCCGGATCCCGGCCAGCAAAGCTCTATTCTATTGACTAGCACCCTATGCAAAACATTCAGGCGGTACGGGGCACACGAGACATTTTGCCCGGAGAATCAGACCTTTGGCAGCACATCGAACAGGTGGCCCAAGATCATCTCCAGCGGGCGGGCTATCGGGAGATTCGTACCCCCATTTTTGAGGTGACAGACCTGTTCGCCCGAGGCATTGGCACCGCCACCGATGTGGTGGGCAAAGAGATGTATTCCTTCACCACCCGAGGGGATGTGGAGATCACCCTACGGCCCGAAAATACCGCCGGAGTGGTGCGAGCGTATATCCAACACAACCTGCAAGCCACAGGCGATGTGCAACGGCTGTGGTACACCGGCCCCATGTTTCGCTATGAGCGCCCCCAAGCGGGCCGACAACGGCAGTTCCACCAATTGGGCCTAGAGCTAGTGGGCAGCTCCGATCCCCGCGCCGATGCCGAAGCCATTGCCCTGGGCTGGGAGTTATTGCGGGATCTGGGTCTAAAAGATCTGGTACTCCTGCTCAACTCAGTCGGGGATCCCACCGACCGCCAAGCCTATCGAGCCGCCCTAGTGGATTTTCTTATCCCCTATCATGCAGAGCTGGATCCCGATTCTCAAGATCGACTACAGCGCAATCCCCTCCGCATCCTGGATAGCAAAGACAAACGCACCCAAGAGATTGTGGTGGAGGCCCCCAAGCTGCTGGAGCACCTGGGATCCGACTCTCGCCAGCGGTTTGAGCAGGTACAGGCCCATCTCAGCGGCCTCGGGATCCCGTTTCAGATCGATCATCGCCTGGTGCGGGGGCTAGACTATTACACCCACACCGCTTTTGAAATCCAATCGGCCCAACTGGGAGCCCAAAGCACCGTCTGTGGTGGGGGCCGCTATGATGGCCTAGTGCAGGAACTGGGCGGATCCGAGACCCCGGCAGTGGGCTGGGCGATGGGATTAGAACGGCTGGTGCTGGTGTTGCAATCTCTTCAACAGACGGTCGATCGGAGCGACCCACAGGTCTATATGATCTCAAGAGGAGCCTTGGCAGAAGCCCAAGCCTTACAACTGGCCCATCAGCTGCGTCATCAAGGGATCCCAGCGATGGTGGACTTGAGTGGCAGTGCGTTTGGCAAACAGTTCAAACGGGCCGACCGCTACCAGGCTCAGTGGGCTGTGATTGTGGGAGAGGCTGAAGCAGCAGCCCAAACCGTCCAGCTCAAAAACCTACAGACCGGCCAGCAGGAAACGCTGCCTCAGTCGCAACTGATCGAAACCCTGACTCAAACCTTGCAACAGGCCAAACGGGAGATAGAACGATGATGAACTTCTGGGTTCGCGCTGACGGGCAAGACCAATGGGAAGCCGTTCCCCACGAAGGTGGCAGCCTCACCGCAGGCACCTACACCATCATCGCCCGCTCACCTCAGCCCCACTTCACCATCACGGTGGACATCCATCATCTCCAACCAGGGGATCCCAGTCCCACCGATCGGCCCACCGCTGGCGTCTCTCCTTCTCTGCAAGAACGTCGCTCCATTCGTACCAATGACGAAGGGGTGGGGGTGATCCTGCCCGCCACGGATCTGGGGGCTGGGGTCTGGGAATTTTACTGCCATGATGCGGATCTGATCGCCGAGCTGTTTGGGGAAACCCGCTCCGATGTGCTGCGCCTGTCTATCCAGGAAGATGTCGCCCCGGAAGATGCCGCCCAAGAAGATGCCACTCTGATGTCCAGGGATCCCCAGCCTATCGATCAGGTTGGGGAACATGACCAGACCCTTGATGAGGCCCAGCCAAACTCAGACCCAGATCCCTTTTGGGGGGAGACGGACTATCTTGAGGCCCCTCAACCTTCACCATCAGGAGTAGCCACCGTTGAGCCAGCTTTGACCGGCCCTGATCTGGCTCAGATCAGCAACCTAGAACCCATCTCTTTCACCCTGCTTCATAGTCAATTGCAAGGGGATCCCGGTGAAGTGGTGGTATTGACGGGGCGAATTGGTGGCCCTGGAGATATGGAAGCGCGGGTCTATTCAGCCGGTGAGGTGGTCTACGAGAGCCAACGGTCGATTCAATTTCCGCCGGAAGCCCGTACCGCTGTTTTCAGCTTGCCGATTCCTCTCCCCGTCCGGCCTTGGCAGCAGGATTTGGTCGGTACCCTGATGCTCCATCCTGCCAATGATCAGTTGCCCACCAGCGTCACCTTTACCATCGCCCGTCACTCTCCCCCTGAGCCAGAACCTGAGGTAAATCCCCTGCTCAACCCCTTGGCCAAGGCCAGCCGCAATAGTCTGAGTGATCCGCTCTCCAGCCGGTCTGCTCAAAGTGCCCCCTCCATCTGGGCCGAGATGCCGCCCCCTACATGAGTGCGTTAACCTCAGAAGCAAAGATCGTTGAGACCAAGGGATCCCCAGCCTCAGGTTGCCCCAGTCAAGACGATCGCCCCCAGCTCCGATCGACCTCACTTTTTCTGGCTC
>JAAUUM010000144.1 GCA_012031565.1 Synechococcaceae cyanobacterium SM2_3_2 | reverse complement strand
ATGTTGAGGCGGACACCGTCGTTGAGATCGGGATCCCAGCCGATGGGTTGCTGCTCTAGGGGCTTCCAGCGCACAAAGATGTCGTAGGGATCCTCTCCTTCCAGGATTAGCTCTAGTTTCTTTTGTAACTGTTGGGCAGCGAGGAGTTTGGCGTCGGCTCCACTGGTGCCCTGATCGACGTGGTACTGTTGGGTGCGGATCCAGTCGCCCAGGTAGGTGTAGGTAAGGGTTTCCAGGAGTTTGGTGTCGAGCTTGTGGTGGTTGACCAAGACGGAGAACCCATCTTTGCGTCCATCCCAGATTTGCCAGATGAAGGGGCGGTGGTGAAAGAGCTTGCAGTGTTGCTCAAAGAAGCTGTTGCGGAGCCAGTCTTCTAGGGTTTTGCTGCCAGCTTGGGTGAGTAGGGTTTGCAGGTGGGTGGGAGTCCACTCGGATCCGTAGGCTTGGACTAGCAGGGATCGTAAGCGGTCGGCGGCGGGTTGTTCGCCTCGGATTGGGGGGATGCAGACGATGCCATCGTTATCGGCATGAGAGAGCAGGGCTTGGCAGCGGTTGACCCACTCCCGTTGTTCTTGGGCTAGTTCCATGTCTGGATCCCGTTCGGCGGGCCAGCGATAGCCCAGGAGTCGGGCAACGGCAATGTGCAGAACGGTTTCGTCAGTGCGAAGTGTGCTGTGGGTTGTCCATTTTAGATCTTCATCCCAAATCACGGATCCGCAGGGGTGACCGTGGAAGATCCATTGGGTGGGATCGTTGCTGTAGGGTTGTGGCAGTCCGTTGGGATATTTCTCTTGAGCAACTTCTTGCCAATAGTTGAGGTCAAAAGGGACTTTCGTTAAACTTGCATTTGTAACTTTTAGGGTTTGATCAACTGTCCGAACAAGCTTATTAAAATCAGTTGATTCAGAAAAACACCAAATTGCTTCTAAATATTCTTGTTGGTGTGGAATCATGACTGCGATGTTCGTGTCAAACTTGTCTCCGACATAGATAGATGACTGCAAATCCCTCATACTACTTACTGCTATCCCTTTAAATCCCCAAGCTTTGCCCCCTTGCTGATCTCTGTGTCTATCGATTAGTTGACTAGACGCTAATTTTCTAAGGTTTCCCGATCCGTCTTGAAAATAAATGATGTTATCTAATCCGCCATGCAAGCAAGTCTTATCTACTGTGCTTTGGTGAAAACACCAGTCTTTATTTAGGATAGCTAACTCCCAGAACTTTCTGACAAATTGAGGATCATCACTTGTCTTAATGCCTTGATATGAGTTTGCAAATTTGCTTAAAAAATCTAAGTGATGATATATACCGAATGCTATTCTTGAGTCTGGATTCTTTAGCTGATAAATCTGATGTTGAAAAGTTGGCTTATCTGTTGTTAATGATTCAGCCTTCCCTTTTACAGACCTCGGATCCGACGCATCCAACTCCCACATCATCTGATCCGCCATCGGCTGCGCTCGGGTCAACGCTAGCATCGTCACATTCACCACCTCACCCGAAATCGTCTCAAACGCCCCGGTACCCAATCTCACCACCCAATTCCAACAAACATCCTGTAACAACCGCTTACGTAAATGCTTGTAGCTGTCCAAAAACAGCCATTCTTGGGGAGTCACCAATGCCAGGGATCCTCCTACCCCACACAACCTCACACACCGCTCAACAAACACAGTTGCCAAGTTCGTTTTGGCATCAGAATGATGATCTTGGCAAAACTCCCGAAGGGGATCCGATTGTTTCCCTCTAGCCAGATAAGGCACATTGGTCACCACCAAATGATAACGACCGCCCAAAAACCTGGCAGCAGCAGCAATTCCCTGCGCCGTAATGCCCAATTCTCGTTTCTCAGGATCCAGACCCGTCTCTTTCTCCAACGCCTTCGCCAACAATGGCTCCAATTCCCCATACTCAGCCGACAACAAAGGCATATCGGATCCCATTGTCGGATCAATCAAAGATCCCAAAATCGGTGCATCCTCAAACAACGCAAATAACCGCGCCATCCCCGACTTCAAACGTGGATCCGTGCCCGCCAGAGCGATCCAATCCTCTCGTTTGGCACTGATTGATAACCCCGAACAAGCAATATTCAATGGTGGCAGCTCTCGATAGCCCCCCGCCCCCGGAAACCTCCAAGCCGCCATCGCCAGCGCAAACGCTGCAATCTGCGTACACCGTTGATCCAACTCCACTCCAAACACATTCTCCCGCAACACCCCATCACAGGCTTCTCTGGCAGGGATCCCCTCCTCAACCATCCGCATCCGCACCAACACCTCAAACGCCGCCACCAAAAAATGCCCCGATCCACAACAGGGATCAATCACCCGCAATTCTTTCACCGTCTCTGGCCAGCCCCCAAAGGATCCTGCCGCTGGCTTGCCCTGCTCATCCCGCCGCAAAAACCGCAAGGGATCCCCTGGCAACTCTCCATGCCGACTCACCCACCAGGATCCCAGAGAGTTATGCAGCAAAAACTCCACCATGTAATGCTCAGTAAAAAGCTGAGTCACCGCCGACAACTCATCCGCCCCAATCTTGTTGCCCGACTTATTGACCTCCTCCTTCCGTTTCGCCTGCCAAAACTGATACACCCACCCCAAACTATCCCCGGCCCCAAACACCGCCACCGGCAGATCCGTCAGCAACCGCTCCAGTCCCTTGTTCTGTCGCCAACCGCACCTGCAACACCGGATCCTCAGGTCGAAAAATCTGGGGCAACATCCGAGATGCATATTGAGTTACTAGCGTCCAGGCATCCTGAATCCCCTCCTCAGCCGCCAGCTCCCCACATTCCTCCAATGTCACCGGGATCCCATCCGGGTGCATCAACAACCCGTTCTCCGCCAAAAACCGAGCAAACAACATCCGATGCCACAGCTCATAGGCACACTGCCCCACCAACCGCTCAATCCCCTGCACCCGATTCACCAAGGGATCCCCCAACTGCCGCGCCCGTGCCCGCAACTGCACCCGCAATTCTCGTTCCTGCTCCGAGAGATAGCCAGGGGAATCCGCCTGTCCCACCCCCAACCGCTCCAAAGCAGCCAGGGATCCCGTTTCCGCCAGATCCCGCGCCTGGATGATCGTCTTCTCAAGAAGTTTTCTCAGACTGTCATGCAAAGGTGTCATAGACCGGCAATCCTCTCGTTCGCCCTTGGCGGCCCAAAGGGTATGCCTTAGATAATGACAGATTCAACGAAACACAACAGCAAACCCTCTCCAGCAGTTCAAATGGCTCGCTCAAAGAGAAATTGACTAATTTGTCCATTTTGTCTATATTGCTAACTATAGAGGTAACTTATGCAATACGTCACAGCCACCGAAGCCAAGCAAACCCTGGGATCCATCCTGGATCAGGTGCAGCGGGAACCCGTCATCATTCGCCGCCAAAACCGTGACGTTGCTGTGCTCATATCTCCCCGCGATTACGAGCGGCTAACCCGTCTCAATCTGCAAGAGTTCCAAGCCTTCCGAACCGAAGTCAGTCGCAAAGCCCAAGCGCGAGGGCTAACAACACAAGAACTCGACGAAGTCCTGGCTAGCCCAGCGTAATCTTTCCTTCATGCGCTACGCCTTTGACACCAACATTCTGGTCAGTGCGCTCCTGATCGCCGACTCTCTTCCCGCCCAGGCTCTGGCAAAAGCTGAAACTACTGGCATCGTTCTCTACTCCCTGCCCGTTTTGGCAGAAATCACGGAAGTCCTTTCGCGCCCCAAGTTAGCCCGCTATCTGGACGAGGACACCACCCCCCAGTTCCTAGCCCGCATCTCCCGCTCTTGGCAAGAGGTCTCCATCATTCATACGATCCAAGCCTGTCGGGATCCCAAGGATGATAAATTTCTGGAGTTGGCTCTCAATGGTGAAGCTAATGTCCTGGTGACAGGGGATAAAGATCTGCTGGAGTTGGATCCCTATCAAGGGTTGCCCATCTTGACTGCCGCTGACTTCTTGCAGCAAGCCCAGATGCCTAGAGAATGACGGATCCCTGTTTCAAGTTCTCCAGAATGATCTGTCGAGCCTGCTCTAGCCATACCTCCGCATCCTCAGGAGATCGCAGCGTCCCACTGGGCAACCTCACCTGTACGACCTTAGGTTCCAATAGCTTTTCTGCTGCAAACCGAGCCTGACTGAACTTCTGGGGTAATGCCTCCGTCTGGTTTCGCCACCCTTGTAATGACAACCCCTCCACCGAGCGCAACACCTCCGTCTCTGTAGCCACTTGAATCGACGGGATCTGGGTTAACCCTTTCTGCCTCACAATGCCATCCTGCTGATCGGGATCCAACCGGAGCCAACTCTCAGTCCCCTCCAACTCGGCCATTTGATCCTGATAGATCTGCTGATAGTGATCCCGTGCTTGAGTCAACGCTTCCCGCAATTCCTGCGTCAACTGCTCACAAAGCGGCTGTACAGGATCCGGATCCTGCAACAACAGCCGCCCCATTTGGATAGCTTGCACCTGGGTGGCCACCTCCTCAAAGATTGGCAGATCCTGACTCTGCTTCAGTAACTTCTGCAGAGACTGCCAGCGGGGCAACCTATCCACAATTCGATCAGCAGTCTGCCGCCAGGTCTTGGCTAATCCGAAAAGATGTTCTTTTTGGCTGGCCACCGCCACCAACTGCTCATTCCCAATCTTGCTGATCAAGGACTGCAAATCACTTACATCAGGTGGAGCTGGTATGGGAGGATCCCCACCGGCATTCTGCGCCAACTCCTTCAACTTCTCCAAACAAAGCGAAACCTTAGCGGCTTCTTCCCCCGATCCACAAGGGATCCCAATCTCCTGACATAACTTGCGGATTGCCAGTTTTTGACTCGTGGTAACCGTTACCGATTCCACCCTGAAGTCAGTCTGTCCGATCTTGCTCCGCTGCAATTCACTTGCTGGAATGACCTGACCATTTTGAGATGCCTTCAGATGTTCATTCAAAAGCAAAATCCACAGACTGCCATCGATAGCATCTTGTGGCCACCCAAATGGACTGCCTCTAAAGTTCTTGCGGATCTCAGTTCCATTTTTGCCGCTGCCAATGAACTTCATCACTTCCCGGCACACCGGCTGCAAACTCGGATCCCCTTGATAGCTGATCACCTCTAGTGCCGCCTGATTTCCTAGCTGTGCCTGCTTGATCACCTGAGCCCACTTAACGTTATCGGCTACATCAAAACTTGGAAACAATCGGATCAAAGCCGCTTCTGCTGCCTGCTTCACCATCAGCTCAGCTGTCAGGCCCCGAACCTCCTCTCCCCCCCCTTGCAGCACCCGCACCTGAGTAAATAGGTCTGTCAGCAGAGATTTCAAAGACTCCTCAGCATCTTGCTTACGAGTCTCCATGGCAATACGAGCCTCTTTGCCTTCACTGGTTGCCGGGATCCCTTTACTTTCTAGGGTCTGTTCGGCTGCCCGCTTTGATGCCAAATACTTCTGCAAATTCTCCGCATGTCGCCTGGGGATGAACATAAACACCACTTCAGAATTAGTCCCCGCTGTCCGAGCATCCGTCTCAAAAGATTCCTCTCGATCTGTCCACCCATCCCGTATCCAAACTGGGATTTTCTCTTGATCAGACTTAGGCGCATCAGAGCTGTAATGCATCATTAAGCTGCGAGACTCTTTACTCTGCCCTTGAACCAACCGAACCTTTTTTTGGATCTGCTCACACTCAGTTTTCAGGAGTTGTACTCTTTCATCCGCCATCCGCTGAGGATCGTTCTGCAACACAGCCAAGAATTTTTTGTAGTCTGCTTCCCAAGCACTGCTCTCGCGGGTTTGCAGCCGATATTCATTTCCCACCTGCAACAGAATCACATCATCCACCAATTCCTGAAGCAGAACTGGGATCCGTTTCCGTAAATCAGCACTACCGGCTCGCAGATCCTCTACCAAAAGATCCGCCATCATATCTGCCGTAGCTCGAAGACCTAAATCCGAACTTCCCTCACGAGGCAGTTTCCCGATCAGGAAAGCGAGACCTAACAACCTAGCTTTTAACTCACCATCCGGTGTTCCATCTCTATGTTTGACGATATTCTCATGAATCTCTCGGGGTAAAACTCCAGTTTGAACAAGCTCTGTTTGTTGTTTGAAAAAGATAAAATCAGCCCCGATCACTGTTCCGAGATCGGCATCAGCAGTCGCCTGGGTTGCTTCATGAACCAGCTTTAATTGGTTCCGTAACTGGGCTGCGGTACCGGGCTGATCCACTACTCGCAACGCCCTTTCCCAAAACCGTCGCCGCACCGGTAACAAAGGATAATCAGGGACTAGCCAGTTCTGATCCTCCGATTGAGTCTCTATTCCCGTCCCTGTCAAATGACGAGAGATTTCCCCACTAGACTCGTCCAAGACGGACTGTAACTCGCTCTGGCAATCAGGCTTCTTACGCAGAATAATCTCTCTGATTACCCTATCCACATCTTGATCAGACAACTGAACCTGAACAGTGAACCGGTCCTTCAGCTTCTGTAGCTGTGGAGTTGAAGACATCGCTGCCTGACCCGTGGCCACAAACACCAAACTTGAACCAAACTGATTGATGCAGGTCTCCGTGATTTCCTGTATTAGTGCTGTCCGTTCAGAATTGTCTCCAATATATTGCTGCACCTCATCTAAGGCGATCAGGGTGCAAGGAAAGTTTCCATCAGGAGCCAAAGCCTGTTCCATAGCTCTGACCATGTCATCATTACTGACATCATCCACATTGGGGAATTGCTCTTTCAACAACCGACCCACATCGCGAGCCTGGGCTTGAAAGTTAGGGAAACGATTAACCAAAGCAGCTGAGATCACTGGAGAAACATACAGGTTATTAATTTCTTTCTCCCAGCTTTTCCCAGCCTCCTCTACAAATTGCTTTACCGGCTCAAGGCAATCATTCTCCCGTAACCACATGACAAACTTGGCCAGGGGATACTGGGCGGGCAACCCAATAGACTTAAACACGATGCTCAACAATGCTAATCTTCCACTGCTGCCAGCTCCGGCTCCAAGCGTCCCGGCTGCTGCATGAAGACCACCTCGCCGTTTCCCTTCAATTGCAAGTTCTTTCAGTAAATCAGACACTTCTTGGCTGAGCCGAGCCAATCCCTGAGCTGTCGCACCATCAGAAAACTCATAATCCACCCAAAATGCCCGCAACATCTTGACCAGATGAGATTTGCCACTCCCATAGAACCCGCTTACCCACACTGCCGGTTGCCCAGGATTGCGCAGATTGTGCAAATAACTATCCAGAATCCGTCTCAAACCTGTGGTGTACTGCCCCTCACAGACAAACGTTTCCAACTCGTAGCGTAGCGTCCGCAACTCCTCCACGGTTCCCGTATCCTTGACCTCAGCCACCCCATTATTAAGAAGCTCTCGTTGAGCTGGATCTTTAACGTAGATCTCGCGGTTCTTCATGATTGCCTCTCTGCTGTGTCATAGGCTGTAATCGGGACAGCCAAGTAGTTCCACCCATCACGAGCATCCAGGAAGCGATAGTTGTTGCTATCAAACTCACCTGGGAAAAAGAGCAGTAGACGCCCTCTGATTCGAGGAGCTAACTCAGGGATTAACTCCGACACCCGCAGCAAACCAAATAGACAGCCCAACCCCGACAATGCCACCACACAGTGCTGGCTAGCCCTGGGATCAGTCAGAGTCGATGCAAGTTGCTCTCCTAAATCGTTCTTGAACTGTGGTAGAAGCAAATCTAGATCCTCAGGCATTTGGAAGTAGCTTTCCCGGTACTCCTGCTCTGCCATCCATGTTGGAAAGGTGTCGGTCACATCTACATGAAGCCACTCATGCCCTGCTTCTCTGGTCGCTAGCTCAAACTCAGCGAGCCCAAAACGCAGCGCCCGTTCCTCGGCTTTCTCATAGATCAAGAACCAGGTTTTTTGAGCGCCAGCTAGATCAGTCTCCCAGGGTAAGGACACGAATCGTTTATAGGCCTGCAACAGACGATCAAGTTTGCTCATCTAGCCACCTCTGTTCCTCCGGGGTTAGCAGATTCGGAAAGCGGATCTCCACCACCGAGCCTATCCCTCGATAATCTAGCCATCCTCGTCCAGAAGCATCAGATAAGCAGCTCTGAACCTGACCCACAGATAGCCCCAGTAACCTGACCCAGACACAGTCCAGTAAGAGCCTGCCACGGCCTCCGCAGAGATAGCCTAAGAGCACAGCGTAAGCAACATTTCCTACTGTCACATCAGGGAGAGTACGGTATTTGAAGCTGCGCCCCTTCAGATAGCCCGACTGTGTCCAGGATGAACTTACATTCCTTGCTATCGAGCTTAAGGTCTTAGGGCTAAACCGTTCGTGCCCTCCCGCTAGGGAAGCATAGCTCTTACGGTGACTTGTCACATCTAAAGTGGCCTCAGCAACTGCGTGCTCAATCTGAGTCTTGCTAACCTTTTCCCCCTCAGGGGTTGCCAAGATCAAATCCATGGAAAGACGTAGCAAGGGATCTCGGGCTAACGAACAGCAGAGGGCCAGCAAAGGTTGTGCCGGGGGATCCTTTTCCCAGAAAAACCGCATCCCGCGAAACACAGTTACGGATGGATCCAGTCCATATAAGGTTCTCAACCGTTGAGCTGTCTCCCGGCGGGTAGATTGGGTTCGTTTCCCCAATACATTCTGCTCAATGACAGCAGCTCGGTAATCAGCAACTGAGGACTCAGGGGGTAGATCTTGCAGCAGCCCTCTCAACTCAGAAAGCATGATCGTGCGACCGGAGTGGGTTCCCCGCTCCCCATTCTTGAAGCCAAAGTACTCCGGGAAGACAGAGGCTTCCTTCATAGTGACCACGGTGAGCGATGGAGGAGAGGCTTGAACTAGCACGACTCGGAAACCTGGTTGCTGCTAATTGTTTACAGTACTCTATGAATCTCTGCCCCACCTTGGAGCTTTCATAAACTGGCTGGCATACCAGCGAAGGGTGCTGCGATGCTGCTGGATCCAAGAGACTGTCTTGTTGTCATAGCAGACAAAGACGGGGGTGAGCTGGTTGTTAATGACCTGCCACTTGATGTCGTACTCCTGGGGAGCTTCATCCAGCCGCAGCGCATCAGAGACTTGGGCAAGGATCCCGTCGGGAAGGATCCCTTGGGCTTGGTAGTGCTTAGCAATGAGAGATTTGAACATTGGGTTTGGGGCGAGAGGATACCGCATTGTAACTAGGGCTGTGTGCAGGGTTAGGGTAGGACAGCACTGATGTTGTGGCAGAGCATGGGTGCAACTCAATCCGGGACGGTCAGCAAGGGCACAGTGGCAGAAGCTATCAGCTCCGATAGAGCGGCTGATTGAGTTGGGATTATTGGATCCCTCGCAGTGTGTTTTCGACTATGGCTGTGGAAAGGGATTAGATATCCGGTATCTCAGGAAGAGAGGCTTTGAGGTGGAGGGATGGGATCCCTATTGGCGGGCAGGGGATCCCTTGGTGGAATCAGATGTGGTGATACTGAACTTTGTCCTGGACTGCATTGGGGATCCAATGGAGCGGCGGGAAGCCTTGCAGCGGGCCTGGTGGGCGCTAGCGGCTAATTACCTGATGGTGACAGTGCGGCGGGATAGGGCACTGGTGCGGATCTGCCCCTACTCGGATGGATGGCTGACCCGGTGGGGCACCTTTCAGCGGCTGTTCACTCAAAGGGAGTTTTATCAGTTCCTGAGCGAGACTTTACCTGGAACCTCACCCCTAGAGTTTGACCGGGGCGGATGTGCCA
>JAAUUM010000014.1 GCA_012031565.1 Synechococcaceae cyanobacterium SM2_3_2 | reverse complement strand
GGGATCCGTTTGCGGCTCACAATCACCCGTAATCTCACAGATAACCTGCTCAATCTCTTCTGGAGAAAGAGAGGGGGTGGGGGACGGCAAAGGCCGTGTCGGATCAGGATTGGTCAACTCAAACAGACTATAGCCAGGATCCGAACCATTGAAGATCCTTATGATTCCTCAATAGGGATCGGATCCTTGCTAGAGATGCCACAGCCCATGCACAGCAAAAGTAGGGAGCCTAGTGCTAGGAGGTATGGAATGGCTTTATTGATGGTTTTCATCTTTGCCTCTTGATTTTGCTGTGGATACAATCAAAGATAGAGAACAATAAAATCATTTTAATTCATAGAATTAGATGATTCTTCTCTTTCTTTACCTTCAATCAAATACTTAACTAGTTCATCATCAACCTCAAGCTCAAAAGATTCTGCTTCAATTTTCCAATAGACATCGGATTGATACGTAGTTGGATTTATGAAAGTAATTGATCCCTCTAAACCATAAATGCATCCTCCTAGTTCATAGAGTTTTACTGGTAAAGAAGATGACTTAAAGTTCTGATCATTAACTATGTAGGAGCTAGCCCATATAGACCTATTTATCGTCTTGTTGTTATGTATTGTTTCTTTGCTTCCAATAATTTCGTGCATCTCTCTTTCTGATAATTTGACATTTTTAAAACGCATTTTACAATAAGTTATTTTTGACATAGATTGATAGAGATTTGCTGTTTTTAATGAAACAATGCATGAGGAGGAAGAACATAAACATTTTCCGAAAAAATCTCAATATCTTTCTCTCCGATGATTATTTTCGGGTTCGGATAATTGCATGAAGTTGTTTCAATTAAATCAAATTGATTAGAATAGATCATAATATTCTCTCAAGAATAGTTGTTCTAACAGTAGAGATGTCAATATCTTTCGTCCCATCTTCGCGAGGATCTTGCCTACAGAAGATCTGACTTTCAAATCTTGGATCAAGAGTTCCGCTTTGTTGGATTACCCTCAAGCCTAATCGTTCTAACGTAGCTGAGTCAGGAAGTCTGCCAAATCTATTGCTTAGATTAGCATTAATGAATATCGTTCCGCCTGGTTTGAGCAATCCAGCAACTTCTTCGATAAATGGTGCTTGTGGCCCACTAGCAATGATTTCTGACACAGATCCAGGAGGCACAATATTTGGAAGTTCAGCGACAGAGGCTCTAATTCCCTCTTGTGCAATGATATCCACATTGACTGCGCCTGGGAGCTGAGAAACACTTCCTCCAAAGATATCTAAAACTATCTCAGTTCCTGATTCTATAAGCTGCTGAATCAATGATCTTGCTGCATCTCCCTCCAGAGGTTGTGAACCTGGCTCAGGAGCTTCGCACTCTCCAGGTGGCGGACTTGGAGGCGGGGTACATTGTCCACCGTTACCACCGGGATCCGTTTGCGGCTCACAATCTCCTGTAATCTCACAGATAATCTGCTCAATCTCTTCTGGGGTGAGAGAGGGGGTAGGGGACGGCGAAGGTAGAGTCGGAGAAGGATTGGTCAGACTAGGGCCAGGATCCAGGGCATTGAAGATACCCTCTAACACGTCAAACAAGAAAGTCACAAATGGAAAGAGTCTTGGACGCTCAATAAACCGTCCTACAGAAGGCGCACCGCCGTTCGGCTCAGCCCCCTCCTGGACATGAACTATCTGCCCCGACAACGTCACCCGTACCTCACCCCTCACCTGCCCCAAGAGCTGACCTGGGGATCCTGGCAATTGCTCCACGCTCACCTGTTGATGTCTACCTGCCGCCACCCCTCCCAAGACAAAGCCGCCCGTGGTCTCAGATCCCAGCACCCTCACCTGGACTCGTGGGTACAAAGCCATCTTCAGCAGACCAGACATAGAACTTCCCGTCTCCACCTCTGCCCGCCACTGTCCTGATGCCAGGGATCCCGCTCGGGTGCCGTTGTGCTTAATCTGCTCTTGAAATGTCCCACCCTCATAGGCCAAGCTCAACCCCAAGCGGCCATTCAGCCAGAGATTGGGATCCCAGAGAATCTCGGTTTGGGTATTGAGTTCAAGGGGCAACGGGACTGGCCCTGCCCAGATTCGACCCACCCCGCCCTGGTTGGGGGAAACCACCACTTGATGAGCAGGAGCCTCGCGCCAACGACTAAACTCCTCAGCTTGCAAATTCAACCCACCGCTGAGACTGCCAGACAAAGTAATCTCAGCATCCGCTAAGCCATCGGCACTGCTGGCATCAAAGCTCAGATAGCCCGACGCGCCCGCTTGATAAGACCAGAACCCCGAGGCTTTTGCGGTCAATCCTACCGATATGGGATCCCCAGTGATCTGGAATTGAGACCATTGGGGGCGAGGGTCAAAAGGTTGAGGGATCCCAGGGATATCCAGCAAAGTGACGAAATCGCCAGACTGCTCAATGGCAATCTCCAGATCTGCAAACGATACCGTGCCCTGGCGAATTACTTGGTTAGGCTGGGCAGGGCGAACGGAGAGAGTCAGCAGACCATCAACCACCCCCACGGTGTCTATCTGTAAAGCCGGGATTGTCTCAACAGTCCCTACCACCACATCCCCAGCAAATAAAGTGGGGAGGCCTCGATCATCGGCTAGTTGCAGGATCCCATTGGCCAGATCCAGTTCTAAGGCATTGCTTACATCCGGGAGCACCTTGACATGGGGAGCTACCACCACATCGGGTGTACTGACCGTAAAACTGACCCGTGACTGAGCTATCTGCCCAATCTGAGCCGTAATCGTCTCCATGCCCACTCTTTGGGCCTGATAGACCACCTTGGATCCCCGACCCAAAACTCGCCCAGTGCTATCTCGCCATTCAATTGCTGGAGAAGTTCCTTGCAGGGTAATGCTCTGCCCAACCGTGAGCGGGATCCCGTCTATCTCAGCCGCATTGAGAATCTGAGTCAAACTCTGAAGCGGGGATCCAGGACGAATCGGTAGCCAGCCGCGACGGGCATCTTCCCCCACCACAGCGGGTGAAGGCTCGGTGGAAGAGATGGTGGGTTGAGAACTGCCACAACTTTTCAGCAATAGGATCCCGGTCAAGGCCAGCAGGATCCCGATCCAGGGCAAGAATAGTCGCAGTCTTTGGGACAAGCGTCGCAACTGTTTCAGCATGGATGCCCCTTATCCCCACATGAGTTGAAATGTATAGAAGAAAACGCTAAAAGATTGAATAGCCGCCTTGATGAGGCAGACCCATTGTCTACCATTCTTGAATGTCAAGTGTGGTAGCAAACAATGCGATGAAGAAATATTGCGATAAGATGGCTTGAGTCTTCAGCCTTCAGCACTGGTTTACAAAGTGTTGCTTTTGTGACAGCTAACAAATGTCAAGCTGAAACGATATGATTAATTGGCTAAACCGCCAAGAATTGCGGCGATTCTCCGAGTCTTATGATTCCCGGTTGATCCACAGCCCTTCGTCTGACCAGTCGACAGAACAATTCAGCGATGTTCATGCCCCCAGGCGGTTGAGCCATTGCTGACACAGTTTCTGTATGCCCTATGGGACTTAGTTCTTAGACTGGTTGTAGAGTGTGCCGCGTTGCCCAATTCCCTGACAGCATTCGGGTTTCAACACACTACAACGTAAATGTCTCCCTAAAAGCGGGAGGCTTTAAACCCTATCTTTCGGTAATCCCCCGATGACCACGACCGTTGTGCCTGACCTCCAACCCCTGCTGGGCCAATCTTTGGCTGACTTGAAAACATGGGCCACAACCCAAGAGCAGCCCGCCTACCGAGGTCAGCAGATCCACGACTGGATCTATCACAAAGGGATCCATTCGCTGGAGGAGATCACGGTCTTGCCCAAGGGCTGGCGGCAGCAGATCGCCGGGATCCCTGTCGGTCGCTCCGAGATTGCCCACACCACGGTTGCCCCCGACAAAACCACCAAGCTGTTGCTGCGGCTTCAGGATGGCCAAACGATCGAAACCGTGGGGATCCCGACCTCCGAACGGCTGACCGCTTGTGTGTCATCACAGATTGGCTGTCCGATGGCCTGCGATTTTTGTGCCACCGGCAAGATGGGGTTACGACGCAATTTGGCCGCTCATGAGATTCTTGACCAAGTTTTGACGATCCAGGAGGTGATGGGTCGGCGGGTCAGCCATGTGGTCTATATGGGCATGGGGGAACCCTTACTGAATCGGGATCCCGTGGTGCAGTCGGTGCGCTCATTCAATACCGATATCGGCATCAGCCAGCGACATGTCACGGTTTCGACGGTGGGGGTGCCCAAGCAGATTCCCGCCCTAGCCCAAGAGAACTTGCAGGTGACGCTGGCGGTGAGTCTCCATGCCCCCGAACAATCCCTCCGGGAACAGCTGATCCCATCGGCCCACCACTATACTCTCGACCAACTGTTGACTGACTGCTGCGAGTACGTTCAGATCACCGGACGACGGATCAGTTTTGAATATACGCTGCTGGCTGGGGTCAACGATCAGCCCCGTCATGCCCAACTGCTGGCAGATTTGCTGCGCCACTATCGGCGGCAGGGCTTGCTGTCTCATGTCAATTTGATCCCTTATAACCCCATCAGTTTGGGTACTTATCAACGGCCCAATTCAGTCATGGTACAACGGTTTTTACAGGAGCTAGAAGATCATCACATCGCCGCCACTGTCCGTCAGACCAGAGGCATGGATAAAGATGCCGCTTGTGGGCAACTTAATACGCAATTTAATACAGAGTTCAAAGCACCGTCTCGGTAACCAAAGATCTTGGCAAAAATGTAGACCTAACTGGGATCCCTGAGTTTTAGCAGGCATAATGGAATCACTAAAATCATTGTTAACATTGAAAAGAATCTCAATTCTGCTATCTTAAAATCCTCAAAAAATTTGGTTGATAAACGTTAATATAATCTATTTGGGCCAAAAGTTAGACCCTACAGTTTTTTTAGTCAGTCTCACCCTATTTTTGGTGTGGCCAGCGATGGATCCATTCGCCGCCTCGGTGTCGCCAGCGGGGAAATAGTAGCCGCATCACCACCCAAGAACTGAGATAAATCCAGACCCAAACCCAGCTGTAATGCAGCCAAAAATCCCAGCCAATAAACCCGTTCCGATTCAAAAAAGGCAGTCCCACTTGACTAAGCAGCACAGACAAAAAGAGTCCCTCCCAAACCCCGGTCCCTAACTGTAGGATCCCTGGCCAGTCATAATCCCACGAAAAACGGATAGCAAAGTCATAGAGTACATCCCACCCTAATCCCAACAGGCCGACGTAAAACAGTACCCAAAAATACACAAAGCTAGCCCCTGCTCCCAACCAGCCCACAGCAAAAGGCAGAGTAGAGATCACCCCCACCGTTCCTAACAGAAATAATCGGGTTTGCCAGCGGCCCAATAGCGAAGGGGTCATATTTCACTACCTCCAAAACAACCATATCTCAATCACCAGACTCATCTTGATCAACACTTGACTTTAGACGGGATCAAGGAGACTGATTGGTAGCCCACTTGAGCCACTGTTGCAAAGACCGAATGCCATAGAGCGGTTTTAGGCCAGGAGCATCCACATCCGCCAGATGTTCTACCGAGCGATGGGCGGTATATTGCAGTCCCAAAAAGGAATCTGCCGCAGCATAAGGCCCACCCAATGTGACGATCCCAGACACATAGATTCGGCCTGAATCATTCCGCATCCTGGCCAATTCAAAATCATTGGTGACATCCAAACGTCCCAAGGAATTGAGGGGCAAACTGTAATGTTCGATCAAATCTTTGAGCAGCGGATGAGCGTTGGGATCCGAGATTAATCCCGTACAGTCGATGACAAAATCAGCTGTTACCTTGAGCTGGCTGCTGCCAATCTTGCCCTGAATAAAGGTGATCGGTCGGCCCACCTCATCCAACTCCACCCGTTCCACGGTGCCAAACATGGTGGAATACCAGCCCTCCTGGATCCCTCGTTCTACAATCTCTCGCCATGCCTGTCGATTGGCGGTGGTGGTGCCGCCCCAGATCGAGAGCAATTCTTTGCGTTTTTGGGGCGATGCCGCCTCCAGCTTGGCCCGCAGGGATCCCCCCCAGCAAGCTTTGGGCCAGTTATAGGGCTGAAACTCCCAGTGATTGCTCACCTTTCGCTTGGCCAGACCATAGCGGTTGCCCGGTTTGGCCGAGCGGGTGAGATGAACGATATCAATTTTGGGATGCTTTTGCCGAGCCCGATTGAGCCGATCCATTACCTGTGAGGCCACAATGCCAAAGCCCCGAATCACCACGGTGCCACCATGCTGCTCCAGGTGGTCGTAGATATGATCATGGGTTTCGTAGCCATGCACCACCGCCGTCAGATTGCCGCTGCGCTGGCGAAAGTCTTGCAAATCATCCAGCAATTTGATGGCCGGATAGCCAATCGCCAGATGGAGATGACGGGCCACCCAAAAGCGGTAATCAGGAGGCTGCCCTGGTCGCGTCGCCGAATAGGCCACCCCATAGCGCCCGTCTGTGGTCTTGCGGATGGCGCGGATATTGCCATAGATCAACATCTGATCCCAGCCGATGCGGGCCACCTCCCGATCCATCGACTCAAACACATCTCCCGCCCGTGGGGTATAGGTTTCTGCCAACAGCGGCTCGCTAAACACCTGCCACAAAAAGGATCCCGCTTCCCTCAGCTTGGCTTGGGTGAGCGACCGCCAACTGTCCCGCAGGGCGTAACCCGGCCACCCCCATAGGTTGTCGGGGGTGGAGTCGGAACCTGAGCGAATCCGTTTCCAGCGGGGAATCTGGCAATTGGTCAACAGCTTTTCATAGCGCTCATAGGGCTTTTGATTGATGCTGAGGACACGGATTTGATCCTGGGACACCCCATAGATCCGCAGAGTATCCACCCAGATAAAGCTGCCGATGCCCCCTCCCAGGGCTAGATAGTCGCTCTCTTGAACTGGCAGTCCTGTTTGGTATAACGCCTCCAGAGAGATCTGCTGTTGGGCAAACAGACGCGGCGGCGGAAAACTGCTCAGGAGGGGAGCCTGAGGTGGTGGGGCTAAAGGCTGTGGGCCCAAAGACTGGGGGCCTAAAGACTGGGGAGGAGGAAGAATCGTGGAAGATCTGGGATCCAAACCACCGAGCTGGGACAGGATTTGGGTGCCCTTGGGGAGGGGATCCAGGTGAATGGGAGCCAAGGTAGAGCCGTCGATCACCGTTGCTGTGGACGGATCGGGCAAAAGTCGGATCGTCAGGGTATGGGATCCCAGTCCAATGACTGCCTCTTCCTGTAATCGGATGCGGTCTTGCTTCACCTTTTGGCCGTTGACGAGGGTGCCGTTGGCACTGCGATCCTCCAGCCAGATCTGCCCCTGTTGCTCCACAATCAGGCAATGAAATCGGGAGATACTGTCCCCGATCACCAACAATTTGGCCATCGCTTGACCGTCATGCTGTTCCGGGATCTGCTCTAGCCAGCGGCCTAGCCCGACGGGAGGTGTCAACAGGGCTTGTTGAGGCTCTAGGGTGATCGGATCATCCCAGCTCAATTGGATTTGCATGGTGCCCAGCCCAGGATCCAAGGTCACTATCTATAGTGATCTAAAGTGCAGAACAATGTCCCACCGGGATCCCTGGCTGAATGGCTAGTATTGGGAAGCTTTCGCCGCTTTAGTTAAAGAACGTTATGGGTATGGGCGTGCTGTTTGACGTTATCAGACTCTGAAACCTCAGCGGTGGCATTGATGACGCGGCGGGGCTCAGGATCATAATTCAGCTTAAAGACCCCAGCTTCGGGGGTGCAAGTATCGTGCAGGGGCAGATGACGAAACTCTGGTTTGCTGCGATAGGTGCGGGTGGCGGCTTGGACGCGACGGATAAAGTTTTCGCCAGGGATCGCCCCTGCGGGAAAGATATCTGAGGGCAGATGAGGCTGATCGTCGTGGATGATTTCAGCGTAGGTGGTGGCATAGAGCAGGCTGTAGGAGGTGGAGCGTACCTCGCGGGCCAAACAATCCAGATCCGCCGCAGGGATAGGTTCGGCCACTTGCACCTCGGTGAGACGACCTTCATCATCCCGCTGATAGCAGGTGGCTACCCCCAGCACAATGTATTCCAACCCTTGGACATCATTGGATTGGATATTAGTGATCGGGGATATGCTCTGGCTCATGGGATCCTGTTCTCCTGGTGGTCACAATCTACTGGTCACAATCTCAATGCTGAAGCGCAAGGCAAAAATGACCTTTATTCACCTATTCACCATAGTGTGACGGGGGAACAGACTGGCGGGTTCTTTACAAGGGATCCCGATTTGTACTGTCCTATCCTGTTCTCTCTCAATCAGTCTTCAAAATTATATTTACAAATATAGTCACAAAACTATAGTTTCAAATGCCATCTGCTCCAGAAGGCTAAGGCTCAGGGTCACTGCTCAAATCAGGAACCTGTTGCAGGGCATCGGGAATTTGCAGCTCGACGGTGGTGTCTAGTTGAGAGGGTAAAGGCGACAGAAGCGGTTGATCTGGGTTGAAATAACCCGCCAGCGGATTGCTATTCCCTTCCCCTTGCCACCGATCCCGCACCTCTTGGGCCATCTCCGTCACCTGTACCTGGAGGAGCTGACTCACCTCGGCCCCATTCAGGGTATTGGATTCAGTTTGAGAGCGGCTGGCCTCCGCCAAGACCGTCACCTGGAGGTTAGCTCCTTGATCAAAAGTCCACAATTCCATCCGGCTGCGGGACTGGAGTTGTAGCTCGCTGGCGGAGGAAGGACGAGTCAACATATCCACCCGTGTGATCACGATGGCCTGTAGGCCAAGATAGTCAAAGAACTCAGCCACCGCCTCAGGTCGCCGCCGATCCCACTCAAACAGTTCATAGATCGGCCATCCGACCTGCCGCAACACCGGTTGTAGGCGACGATTATCGAGGGCGACCACCTCCTCCACCGCTGGAACCAAACCCAAGCGTAAGGTTTCCGCCGCCAATCGTTGGCTCAAGATCTGGGTGCGGTCGATGCCACCCACCCCCAAAATCCCTAATCGAGTCCGAGGTTGCACCATCAATGGGGTTTCTAACACCACATCCACAGGGGTGGTTAATCCGGGCTGGATCCACACCTCTGTTTGCAACAGCTCATAGTTGGGATGCCAGACCGCCAACATCCAGCGGCCCGGATCGTCATAAACCAGCTCAAAACCGCCCCGCTCATCAGTGGTGATCGGGGAGGTGAGGACGGCTTCTTCGTTATCCTCGGCCTCACCGATGCGGATCTGCGCCCCTACCACGGGTTGCCCCACGTCATTAAAGACCTGTCCGATGAGGCGACCCTGGGATCCCATCGTCTCAATCTGCTCACCCTCACCTTCAGGGGTACCAGTCGCACCTGTGGGAGGCTGAAAGAGTCGATCCTGGCCAAAATCCAAGACAGTAGGCACAGGATCCGGGGCGGGATCCCTCAAGACACCCTGAGCCCAGGCGGGAACTGACAGGATGATGCCACTGCTGGTCAGCATCAACAGCAAGAAGATTTGAGATTGCAGCCAACTGTCACGGCTAATCTCCTGGGCAACCGATTGTCTCCCGCTTTGTAAGACAGGGATCCGATGTTGAGTTGATAGCCACAGAGTCATCACAGTTGCTTGTCCCAATCAGAAAGGCAAAAAGAGAAGGGCACCGAAGGTAAATATGAGTTCAGGCCGGGGGATCCTGAAAGGGATTGGCATTACGCAGTTGATCCATAAACACCGGGATCATGTTGCGAACCTGGAGGCGAAACAGTCCTGCCGCCGCATCATCAAACATCGGCTGCCCCCCCACATCATCGCGGCCATAAGCCTCGTAGTAGCGGGCCTGATCACCGGGCTGATCGGTATGCAGATCCACCACCACCACCAAGCCCCGACTTCGCAACTGGTTGGGGGTAAAGTTGGGGATATCCACCGGCACCACAGGAGCCAGGAATCGTACCGCCGTATTGAGCAGAGCACTGCCCCGACGGTCATAGCCTTGGGTGATCTGTAACTGTGTCAAAATCACATACCGCAACCCCAGTGCCCCCCCAATCACCTGAAGCCGTTGCAGATCGTTGGTATAGCGTTCGTCCCGATCCAGTAACACCAGATCTTGAACCAGAGGGGCCAAATCCGCAAAGACATCGTCTGGCCCCAATGGGCCGCTCAGCAGCAGGACTTGTCGCTCCGGTTCTAACTCAGCCAATGCTGTGCTGAGATGCCGAGCCAATTCATCAGAATAGGTGGGTAGATCGGGCAGTATGCCGATCCCATTCGCCTCCTGACTGACCCCTACGGGCGGCAGTTGCACATCTTGAGTGGAGACAAAGCCTGCGCGCACCTGCACCTGCACAGTGGTGGGGGCGAAACCGGGCACCATCACATCCAAAAGATGGATCCCTGCTGGCAGATCGCTGATCATGAAGCTGCCATCTGGCTCAATCAGCTCTTGACGGCCACTAAAGGATCCGGTGGGGGCAATGGTCAGGGTGCCTGCCGTCGCCTCTTGCCCTGCGACATCTCGAATCCGCCCGGTAATGGCTCCGATCTGAACGTCATTTTCGGCGCTGGCCATCGTCACAGCAACAGGGGCGGGTAACTCAATCCAGTGCAATTGAGGGATCCCGGCTTCTACGAGCAACAAACCTGCCCCCTCCGGGGAGGGAAAGCTGAGGATCCCTGTGGGTTGGGATCCCAGGCCATAGGTGGTCTCTAAACGCAGATTATCCAGATCCACCACCTGCAAGCGATTGCTATCCCGGGCGGTGACATAGGCCCGGGATCCCACAATGACGAGGCGAGTCGGTCGCCAATCCAGCCCAATCGATTCCACCCCTTGACCGTTACTGTTCAGATCCACCACCGAGAGGTCTTGGCTACCGGAGTTGAGGGCCACCAACTGCTGCCGCTCGACATCTAGGGCCAGCATTTCGGGCAGTCGTCCCCCCCGCCACCGGGCCAATAGCTCTCCATTTTCAGGATTGACCACCAACAGACTAAGGGGATCCTCGCTGCCGAGACCGACGATGAGGTGCTGTCGCTGTGGGTCAAAAACCAACGATAGCGGGGCGCTAGGCATGGGCAGCTCACGGGCTTCATCTTGCCCAGGCGTGATCACCGCCACACTGCCAGACCGAGGCAAGGGGGCAAACAGCCTGCCACTGTCCAGATCCAGCTCCAAGTCCAAAGCTCCGCCCGGTAAACCATACGCCTGTTGTAAGGCTCCCGTACTCAGGTCAAGAGCGATGATGCCAGGGGCATCAGGCCCAGACACATAGACCCGCAACCGAACCGGATCCACCCGGACGACGCTGGGGCCAAAGCCGACGGGGGTACGCCACACGGGATCCCCGTTCTCCACATCGATCAATGCCACCACCTGCTCCTCTAGCAGGCCCACCACCACCAGTTGCTGCTCAGGGGCGGGCACCCGATCGATGCGATCTGCCGAAGAATCCAGCGGGATCCGTTGCAGCGATTGGAGGCGGCTATCCTCTGATTCTTGAGATTGCCTCTCTGAAGATTGAAACTCCTGAGATTGAAACTCCTGAGATTGAAACTCCTGAGATTGATCTGTCTGGGGTGCTGCCAGCGCAGGCTCTAAATCAGTGAAAACGGGATCCTCTGTGCCGGGAGCAGGCAACAAATTACTGGGTTCCAGCATGGGCGCTGAGCCAGACTCTTGTGCCACAGCCCTAGAACTGGACAGCAATAATGCCCCCAGCAGGATCCCTGTGAGATGGGCTAGTTTGGCGGAAAAACCTGCGCTCATTGAGCGAAAATCCTCAGGAGTCGGGGCAGATATAGCTGAAGATCCGTGGGATCCCGGCTAACTCGGTCTAAGTTCTAGATAATCTAAGTTCTAGATAATCTAAGTTTTAGATAATCTAAGTTTTAGATCTCGATCAGCATAGCGAATTACCCCAATACCTGCCTGTCCTAAGCATCTAATCTAGATCTCGTTCAACCGTATGATCTCTGTGCCCCCAATTTCGCTCATACCCACCTTATCCGGCAAAGTGTCTGGCAAAACGTGTGCCAAAACAAAAAGCGGCAACCCCAGAGGGCTACCACTCCGATAGAGGTTAGAGTCAATTTACGGTTCTTTGCTTGCCTATGGGCCACTCCATCAAGGCTTCATGTGACGTTACAACTAGCCTACTAAGGCTGTTTGGGGCTAAAGGCTGGGCCTTGAGTTGTGAGTTCCAAAAGCTGAACCAAACCTGTCTCGCCTTAGCTTCACCCCGCTCAGCGGCTCAATCGATAGGGGTTGCCGTCACATCGATCACATCGTTGCCAACAGAGCTGCGTTGGTTGGCTTGGTCTTGCAGGGATCCCGGATCGGACTGTTGTACCGCTTGTCGCAGAATAGCCAAGGGATCCTCCAGCCAGAGAGAGATCAAGGCCCGCACCAAAAAGCTGAGAACCAGCAGATCATCCAGTTGTCCCACCCCCGGAAAAAACGCTGGGATCAAATCGATGGGGCTGATCAGATAGGCGATGCTAGCGGTCAGCAACCAGGGCCGTACTTGGGGGTTACGGAGTCCTCGCTTGAAGGCTTGGTACAAAAATATGCCAGGGATCCGCATGGGGGTTGCTTGAGAAGGGTTAGTCCACTGAAAGGTCAGGGGATGGATGAGAGGATTGATCAGGCAACAAATCAGGCTTAGTTACAAGCTGAATCAGGAGGCGGCGGTCAGGCTCCCGCCCTTGGCTCTCGGTGGCCAGATCCTCAAACTGAGGCAGGCTGAGATAGGTGTGCACTTGGCGGCGCTCGGCAGCAGATAGCCCCTTCATCTCGGTGGGTTGCCCCGTAGAGCGCACTTGCTCAGCGGCAGACTCGGCCTGAGCTTCGAGTTCTTGCTGCCGACGGGCGCGGTGACCATCTAGATCAATCTGATAAGACCGTTGCTCTTCTTTGGGTTGGTGCAAGTTGAGGACGGTATTCATCAAGAACTGCAATGAGTCCAGACTAATGATGTTGCTCTCGGCTCCCTCCTCTTGGGCGAAGCCAGGATCCATCAAAGCCTGTCGCTGTAGATCGCTAAGGCTATCTGACTTGATCTGGAGTAGGGTGCCCACCATTACATCCTGGGCAACCACAACCTCCGCAGGGATCCCCATTGCCTTCAAGACATCACACAGCCATTGTTGGGCTTGCTCCAATTGCAAGTCAGGCGGTTGCGGGGAGGTCATCGGTTCAACAGGTCATGGAACAACAGGGATCCAGATGGGCGAGACAGAGCAGGGAGCACTAAGGTTCAAACGGCAAGGATTCCCGACCGGTATCTACCACATCAGACTTGGCCTTTTTTTTGGGCTTGACAGCTTCAGCCTCCACATCCACCACTTGGGCGCTGGCCTTACCTGTCTGCCGTTCTTCATCCACCAGCTTTTGCAGGTTTTCCGGCAGTGGTTCCAGCGAGAGGATATAGGTCTGAACGGTCTGAAAGATATTGGAGACCACGATGTAGAGCAACACCCCAGCCGGCAAGGGGAAGAACAAGAACATCCCAGAGAGCAAGACCGGTGTGATCTTATTCAGAGAATTTTGGCTGGAATTAGCATCCGCAGAGTCATTACCTTTGGCAGTCAAACTGGTGTTGACGAAAATGCTAGCCCCAAAGATGGCGATCATGCCCAAAATATCCCACTTGGGGGTGCCGTCCTCGTCAAACGCGCCCACATGGCCCAGCTTTTCGATGAAGAGGAAGCCTGTTTCGGCGGCTAGACCCGGAACCGAAGCCTGGATCGTCACATCCCCTGGAGCCAACGCCACCAGAGTGCCATCCGGTTCCAGCTGAACCCGATCTTCCCCTTTCGTCACCGCCCAAGTGGGGGTGAGTCGAGCCGGATCCGCCTCGGTTTCAGTCAAGAGATCCGCCAACGGCATGCCGGTTTCGCTCTGGAGCTGGAACTGCACCTGATCGCCGACGGCCAACTTGGATCCCTTGGGGTTGACCAAGAGGATGGGTCGGTGAGTTGTCTCGGTCAAGAAGACAGTCTTGGGGGCAGAGCTGGTGGGGGCAAAGACGATCTCGGCAGCAGCCTGAGGTTCCAGCAGTTGCAGATTGATATCAAAGGTGGCAGCGGCAAATGGCGATCCCCGTAGGGTGGCAAACAGCGCGAACAGCACCGGCATCTGGATGAACAGAGGCAGACAGCCCCCCAGCGGATTGACCTGCAATTCACTGTAGATTTTGCTTTGAGCCTCCCGCAGTTTCTGGGGATCATCAGCATACTTTTGCTGAATCTCTTTCATACGCTTTTGCATGAGGGGGTTGACCACCTTCATCTTTCGCATATTGCGGATGGATCCCACGTTGAGGGGATAGAGAGCAAAGCGAATCACCAGGGTCAAAAAGATGATCGCTAAGCCATAGCTGGGCACGATGCCATAGAAAAAATCTAGGATCGGCAGCATTACTTTGTTCGAGAGGAATCCGACTCCAAAATCCATGAGGGCTTTCGGCTAAAGTCCGAGATCCATTCTAATCACATCTCCTCTCTGCCAACAGGTTTAATCAACACCAAACCCCAAGATTCCACGCAGGACTGCGGACATCAACCCCTCTTGAAAAGCTAATAGCTAATTGAGAAAGTAAGAAAGCCGATGGAAGCTGATTGGGATCCCGACCTAAGCCTCAGGCAGGGTTCTCATTGAGGGATACTGCCTCCATCGCCCGCTGCAAGATATCGGCTCCCTGTTGAACCGTTTCAATCTGGCACAATTCTGCCCGATAGGCCGCCGCTCCCACAAAGTCTTTGGCATACCAACTCAGATGCTTGCGAGCCTGCCGCACCCCTGAGGCTCCTTTGGTCTCCCACAGTCCTTCTAGATGTTCGCGGGCCAGTTGCAATTTCTCGCTGATGGTGGGCATGACGGGCAGGGATCCCGTTTTAAGGGCCTGATCCACCTGTCCCACCAAATAGGGATTGCCCATCGTGCCCCGTGAGCACATCACCCCATCGGCTCCGGTGGCCTCTAGGCATTGGATGGCCGACTCAGGCGAAAAGATATCCCCATTGGCGATCACCGGGATCCCTAAGATCTGTTTGACCTGGGCAATCCACTCCCAGCGAGCCGTGCCATTAAACCCTTGGGCACGGGTGCGACCATGTAGGGTCAGCAGTTGAGCGCCAGCATCTTCTAGCCGCTTGGCAAAATCTAAGATGTTGATCTCGTCATCACACCAGCCCAGGCGAGTCTTGACGGTGACGGGCACATCCACCGCCGCCACCACCCCTTCCACAATCCGTGCCGCCATATCGGGATCCCGCAGCAAAGAGGAGCCGCCCCCATTTTTGGTGATTTTATTCACCGGGCAGCCCATATTGATATCCACCAACGTGGCCCCTTCTGCGACAGCCATCTTGGCCGCTTCCGCCAAAAAATGAGGCCGACAGTCAAACAGCTGGATCCCGATCGGATCCTCCCCCGGCCTGATCTCCATAATTTGGGGCAGCTCACGGGCAAAGTGCAGCCCAGTGGCATTAACCATCTCGGTGTAGACCATACTCTGGGGAGCATAACGACGGACGAAATGCCGAAAGACACTATCAGTCACCCCTGATAATGGAGCCTGAAACACACGGCTATTCAGCACAACAGACCCCACCCGCAAAGGGGCAGAGAGGCGATCCCGCAGATCTGGAGAAAGGGTCAGATGGGCCATGAACGCGGCTGGGTGGGGTGATGCTTTGGGGTTTGTGCCATGAGGTCAACTGGAGCCTTGACAAGAAGCTTGCTCAGGGATCCCGATAGCAAGGCACAGTTCACCGTGGCTGTCCTGTCAATGCTGTCCTGTCAATTTTGATCGTTGTTGATCGTTGACCTTGTGGACTGATCGAGAACCTAGCCCTCTTTGTTAACAAAAAGAGCTGTCCCATGACTCGGGCCCGCTTGATCGCCACCGTCAGATCCCGCTGCTGCTTGGCGGTCAGTCCGGTGATGCGGCGAGGCAAGATCTTGCCCCGTTCGGTAACAAATCGCTTTAGCAGTTCGGTGTCTTTGTAGTCAATCGGGTCGCCAGGTTTGATCGGCGAGAGCCGCTTGCGCATGTAGGCCATGAGTCAGGATCCTTGAAAAAAACTTAAGGGGAAAAAAGAAAGGGTCTATTTGATCTCTTTGTGGACGGTATGACGGTTGCAATGGGTGCAGAACTTTTTCAGCTCTAGTCGCTGCGTGGTGTTCCGTCGGTTCTTGGTGGTGGTGTAACGGTTGACGCCGGGGGAGCGCTTATCAGTATTGCTCCGACATTCGGTGCACTCCAACGTGATCACCAGACGGATATCTTTGGACTTAGCCATTAAGGACTCCAAATTGAGACGCGATCATTCATTATCCAACGTCTTCTTGACACCATCAACCCATGTTTTGACCTGTTTGCCACTTTGTTGGCGCACAGAGCGGGTATTTTGGCCTAAATCTTTTTTGATCCGCCCCACTTGATCGCTGAAATTGGCGATGGCGCTGTTGCGTTTGGCCTGTTTGGTCAAGCGTGTCATGGCTTCCCGCACCTCTTGGCCAGCATCACTCTGCAACAGCTCTTCTAGAGCCTGAGCAGCTCTGACATCGAGTTGATAGCCCTCCTCAGACTCCACCACTTGGGTTCGTCCAGCTTTATCATGCAGAGCCTGCCGTTTTTCGGGATCAAAAAGGGCGAACAGGGCATCGGCCCCCAGGGGCACCAAGAGAGCTTCCGTCAGCACAAAGAGGGAAACCACCCCTTCCCGTGCCACTGATCTGACCACCGAGGGGGATGTCTCCGTCTCGGTATCAATCGTCTTGAGATTAAATAGCCACTTGCCAGCGCTTTGGCCTTGAACACGGGATTGAAAGTAGCCCCGATTGATCAGCCAGGTGGCAAAAAAGGCTCCATAGCCCGCCATATCCACGGCTGCTGTGCCACTGCCCAACAGTCCAGCCACTCCTTGAGCCAGATAGGCAGCCCCCAAGCCCATCCCAAAGTCAACCGCAAAGGCTCCCAACCGCCGCCGCCACGGCGCTGCTTTGAGGGTGGGGATTTCTATGTCTGGTACTGTGTTGGTCTCAGTCCCCGGCAACCCCATTTGTGCTGCTTCCATCGGCAAGGCATTGAAGGTCTGCCATTCATCCACCCGTCCGGGTTCGCGGTAGGGCCGGGGAGAAGCACTGGGGGGACGGGCAGGGAGAGGTCTGGGGGGAAGGGGTCTGCCGTCGTGGGGGGGTATGGGTCGGTAGGATCCTGAGCCCGGATCATGGGGTGGCCGATGCGGGGATCCCGGTGTGCCTGCTCTTCCATCATGACCATCATGGGGGTGGGGGGGCATTGGGCGCGGCGGGTTGTCTCCCGATCGATAGGGAGGTTGGTGAGGGCGAGGGGGATAAGGATTGCGGGGATCGCGAGGATCTGGCATCGGCAGCAACCGCGTGAATACAGCAGGTGAATGGTTGTTCTATCTTAACGTCCCAGCCCCAAATCCTAATGTGGAGTTGAGATGTGGAGTTGAGAGTCAGGCCAGGAGAGAGGGTCAAAGGCCCTTTGATAGCACGGATCCTAGCGTAATCCTCTTGTTGCTAGTTCTTTTCAAGACCTTTGCAAGCAGTCTCTCTGCGTCATTCAGGGATCAGGCATCCAGCTATTGTGTCATCATTTCTCGCCGATTATTTCATCACGATAGCGATGGTAGACCGCCATAATTTCACTTTCAGCTTCCCTGAAGGCTCTGACCACCACCGGATCGAAATGGGTGCCCGTGTCACGGTCGATCAAGGCATAGACCTCTTCTAGAGTCCAGGGCTTTTTGTAGGGACGACGACTGCTGAGGGCATCAAAAACATCTGCTAGGGCAACGATTCGGCCTTCGATGGGGATCTCTTCTCCCACCAGCCCGCGAGGATAGCCCGAACCATCAAATTTTTCGTGATGGGTGAGGGCAATCAAGGCGCTGAGTTTCATCAGTTCTGAGGTGGACTGGCCCAGAATCTTGGAGCCGATCTCAGGGTGCTGTTGAATGACTTGCCGTTCTTCCGGGGTGAGCAGGCCCGGTTTGAGCAGGATGGCATCCGGGATCCCGATTTTGCCCACATCATGCATGGGGCTGGCATAGAGGATCAGCTCTTGCTTTTGAGGGGAAAAACCCAGATATTTGGCGATGATGCGAGAATAGTTGCTCATGCGTTTGATGTGCAGAGCGGTGTCATGGTCTCGGTATTCTGCCGCCATGGATAGACAGGTAATGGTCTCAAAATAGGCGGATTTGAGTTCCTCTTGCAGGCGGACATTGTGGTGGGCAACAGCGGCTTGGGAGGCTAGCGCTTCCGCCACACTGATATCAATAGCCGAAAAGGGGATGGGGGTTCGATCGATGGGATCCTGGCGGTTGATCAGTTGGAGTGCCCCCACAATTTGGCCGGAGGGCTCTCGCATCGGCACCGTCAAGATGGACTGGGTGCGATAGCCGGTTTGCTGGTCAAAAGAAGGATTGAACCGATAGGGCAACTGGCTGGAGAGGGCATAGACGTCGGGAATATCCAGAGTTTTGCCATTGAGCACCACAAAGCCAGCAATACTATCGGGGGTCAGAGGCATACTCTGATTTTGCAAGGCATGCTCATCACTCAAGAAAAATTGCAGTTGATCCCCGTCACGCAAATACAGGGTGCCCCGATCGCAGGAGGTCAATTCTTGGGCCTTGCTGACGATGAGAAAGAGCAGATTGCTCAGATCTAATTCGGCAGATAGAGCGATGCCCACCTCAATCAGACGGCGAGCGATGTCTCCGGCAACAGTTACTCCCGCGTTACCCCCAGAATCAGAGGACTGGGATGGCACTGGGCTGTCGAGTAGGGTGCTGGGTTGGGGATCCATGTCAAAGCGGTGGAGAATGGGTCAGTTGCTGAGGTGGGACAGGTGCATTTAAGACATCTCATCCCTCACCAGAGGGTCTACCAAGAGATCGAGAGATAGAGATTTGAAAGAAAAAAGGCATGGTTAAGATTTGATCCCACTGTAGTCGAATTCTTGTCAGCATCTTTTTGCTGCTAGTCTGGCCCAGACTCGGGAGCAAGAGCAGAGGATCCCTGGGATCCACCAGAAGTTTGGATCCAGATCTGCCGCTGAGGTACGGGCAGTTGGATCCCGTTTTGGTTGAGGGCAATCATGACGCGGCGGCGAAACTCGCGGGCCACATCCCACTGCGCCAAGGGACGCACTTTGATCCAGATTCGCAAGATCACACCGTCAGGATCAAATTTATCCACCCCCAACATTTGGGGATTGTCAAGAATCCGCTCCTTCCATTCCCAATCTCGGCTCATGCGTACCGCCACTGTCTCAATCACCTGCATGGCTCGATCAAGATCGGTGGAATAGCTGACCAAAATGCTTAAATCCACCCGAGCCCAGCCATTGGAAAGATTCTCCACCACTCGGATGGCGCTGTTGGGGATGGTGATGAGGGTACCCTCGGTGTTGCGTAATTGGGTGATCCGCAGGTTGATGCGCTCCACCAGCCCGCCCCGCCCATCGATCATGATCACATCCCCTTCGGCATATTGATCCTCCAGCAGGATCATCAGTCCGTTGATCAAATCCTTGATCAGATCTTGGGCCGCTAAGGAAACCCCCAGGCCAATCACCCCCAAGCTGGTCACCAAGGGCACCACATTGATCCCCAATAGACCAATGGCAGCGATGACCCCAATCAGGGAGAGCAAGGTGGCGGTTACCCCCTTGACCACACTGCTGAGGGTGACGATGCGTTTACTGATCCGGTCTTGGGTGGTGGTTTCGGGCTGGATGATCAGCCATTGATTTTGCCGCACCGCCCGAAAGATGGTCTCGATGCTGTAGGCACTGATCCGCACTGCCACGTAGGTCGCCAATGCCGTGGATCCCAGTCGCAGAATTGGGCCTTGCAACCACCGTAATCCCATCACCTGAATCCACCGGGTCTGGGGAAAGAGACCAACGCCAATACCAAAGGCGCTGCCCCAGGCCATCACTTGCACCAGCCACAACAGCCGTTGTTCCAGATCAAGCCGCAGCTCTAATCGATGCAACCGCTGCACGAACTGGGCATCATGCGGGGATCCCAAGTCTTGTTCACTGTCTGGGGCATTGTCCGGATTGTCACCGTGATCTAAGGAGAGATCGGTGGGATCTGATCGGTGCTCAGCATCCGCCATGACGGGAAATTTTGGGATCTGCAATAATTCTGTGTGCACCCGGTCACGACGAAGGATCAGTTGCCGTCGCCAGCGTTCCAGACCCGCTGACAACAGCCAAGTCCCCACCAGTAAACTCAGGCTGATCCCCCCCCGCCGCCACAGAAACTCTGGCTGGCGTTCCTGGCGAAACAGCAATAGCGCTTCCCTGATGATTTCGCTGACCTGCTCTGCCCAAATCTCGGGATCCAGCCCCTGGAGCTGGGCATCCAAAGAAGTAATGGTGAGCAAATACTGGCCATTGACCGTGATCACCGGTTGATTGGTATCGGGATCCATCTGTGATTCAACCCGTAACGAGTGCGGGCGGAAATCCGATTGAGCCAGTTGCAGCAGCCGATCTTCAATGAATTTAATGCGCTGCTGTAAGGGAAAGGCAGCTTCGATATCGACGGGCTGGCTCCCAGCCACCGCAAAGAGAATCCGTCCATCCAGCCTGACCTCACCTGTTTCCACCTCACCACTGGTGTCAGCAGGTGTCGATTGCAGCAATAAATCCCCTCCCAACTGTCTCAGAACGGCATCCGGGGAGAGGGGGGGTTGGGGTGATTGCGCCCAAGAGATAGAGCTAGTCGTTGTCAGCCCAGCCGTCAACCCAAGCACGACGGACAGGATTGCAGGAGCAGTGCTGCACCGGCGCTTAGGGACTTTGAGAGCAACACATTTTGCCAGTCTTGAAAATACTGATGAGTCGGTCATTGTGGCAGGTGAGAGGATCCCTCGGACAGGTTAGCCTTTCAGACTGCCGCAGAGAATCGTCTCTTTAATAGATATAAATTTAATAGATATAAACTTGGATATCTCGCCCCAACCTTCTCCCCCCAACTTCTCGTCTAATAGAGCTGCCCAGAGTCATAGCCCGGTTGCAACCACGCTGGATCCCCACCAAAACAGACCATCCACCACCAACGTACTCAACACTGCGGCCCCAAAGACTTTCCAGCAGGTACTTTGCCGTCTCAGACTCAACATTCCAGCCACGAATAGCAGCAGACAGGCTTCCCAAGCCCATAGGATGCCAAGGGGACTTTGCATTTTGGACAAAGCGGATCCCAACACCCAACCCATGCTGTCAAAGGCAGGAGCGGCCATCACCAATCGCCATTCTGCCAGTAGGCCAACCGAGTGGATGTAGAGATCGGTGACAACAGTGCCAAACAGGGATCCCAAATAGAAAAAAGTCCCCAATCGAGTCGGGCTATGGGGCTGACGTAAGCTCCACCAAGCCAGGGGCAATCCCAACGCCTCTACCGGAATATGCCATAGGGGATCAGCCCGTAACCACCCCCAATATAGGGATCCCGCTAACCACGTTAGGGTGAACCCGTAGAGCAAACTGCCCCAAGCCCGTTGGCGAGGTTCAGACATCAAATGCATGCTCAATGCAAGCCAGCCCAGAGTCAAGACCAGACTGACCCAAGGGGCATTCCGCACCAACGGAGCCTGGACAAAAACCGGAATCGAGACCAAAAAGGCGGCTGTCAACCCCAACTGCGCTTTAACGCTCAGCAACGGGGCCAAGGTTTTGATCAGCCATGCCGTTACCGGGCTTTGCGATTGGTAGGGGAAAGATGAGGATGACAAAATATTTCGATAAAACTCTTTACAAAGATTAGCACAGGGATCCTACTGATCTGGGCCAGATTCGGATCCTGTTCTGGCTAGCTTAACTCATATACCCCTGAGGGGGATACATCTGTAAGTGCTGATATGACTAAAGGTGATGCTCCCAATCAACGGGGGATCCCTGTAAATGTTGTGGCAATGGTGTTGTAGAAGCAGGCTGATCCGGTCGGTTGCCGCCTAATAGATTCTCTCAGAATGGCGCTTTACCTGAGTGTAGGCAGAATCAGATTAGCAGGATGACATTGAGATTCTGGGGGTGTTCGATGACACTGGGGTTCGCCTCATGCTGAAGGCGTCTGCAAGTAATCTGCAAGTGATTTGACTAAGACTAGGCATAGCCATGTTCCGCCAAAAAACCCAGAGACAAGCCGGGATCAGCCTGACTGTGCCCGCCAGGATCCCGACAGATGAGCAGTTTTTCCACATATTTGCCCAATATATCGGCCTCAATATTGACGGGATCCCCCAGCTCTAACCCCTTCAGGCTGGTATGTTCATAGGTATGAGGAATGACCGCCACCTGCAACCGACAGCCGTCTTCCTGTAAATCTGCGATTGTTAAACTGATGCCATTGATGGCAATGCTCCCCTTGGGCACAATGTAGCGGGCTATTGCCGCCGAGACCCGAAAATCCAACAACCACGCATTGACCTGATCTTGACGGGCCACCAGATGTCCCAGCCCGTCGATGTGGCCGGAGACAAAATGCCCGCCAATTTTGTCGCCCGCTCGCAGGGATCCCTCCAAATTGACCCGCCATTGTCCGCGCCGAGTTGCCAATGTGGATCGCTGCCGAGTCTCGGGGGAAATATCCGCCACAAACCCATCTGCCAAGATAGTCACCACCGTGAGGCAAAGCCCGTCTACCGCCACGCTGTCTCCTATTTCGAGGTTCTTTTGCAGGGGATCCCAGTCAAATAAGACCCGGAGTTGTGTCCCTCCCGATCCTGCCCACTCTGCGCTGCCAAGTGTCTGTATCAGACCAGTAAACATTCTTGTGGGCCAAGCAAAGAGCCGTTATTAGACTAACTCACCTCATCAAGACGGGATCCTAGAATTATGGCTCAGGCAGGATCCCCAGCTTTGGCCTGAACTGCTAGAATAGCCAAGCAACAGAGATGAATGTCTGTTGGTGGCGTAGCCAAGTGGTAAGGCAGGGGCCTGCAAAGCCCCCATTCGCCAGTTCAAATCTGGCCGCCACCTTGATGAAACTGATTGGCCCCTGAACAGGCTGTAAGGCTGTGGGCACAGATGAACAGGCTGTAAGGCTGTGGGCACAGATGAACAGGCTATAAGGCTGTGGGCACAGAGCCTAGTGGGTCTTAGCTCCTGTGTCTTGGGATCCTGTCTGTTGCATGTCAGCTTGAGCGGGATTAAAGGTGTCGGGCCAACGGGTACTGGCGTCATACAAACATCCCTGTAAGTTTGTAAACCTCAAATCTGCCCCTTGCAACAGGGATCCCCGCAGATCGGCTCCCGACAAATCAGCCCCAATCAGCACCGCCTGGGTCAAAATGGCTCCCCTGAGATTGGCCCCTGATAAGTTGGCTTGCAGGAGCTGGGCCTCCCGCACCACCGCCAGCCGCAAATCGCTACCCTGTAGATTGATACCGTGCATACGTGCCCGACTCAATCGAATCAGCTTGAGGTCAGACTGAGACAGATTGAGCTGATAAAGACTGGATCCCTCCAACTCAGCCCGACTCAGGTCAGCCCCCTGCAAATTGAGCCCCCAGAGGCGACATCCTGTCAGTTGAGCTTTGGGCAGCCGGATCCCCACAAAGGAGCGTTCTCCTAAGGCAATCTGTTGCCATAGCTCTGTCACGCTTTCAACTTTTGCCACCCGTCTATCCTGTGCTGGGTTTGCCACTGCGGTTGCTCTGGCCCAGACCTGTGGGAAACAGCCTAGAAAACTCTGATAATGAGCAAGGCCAGCAGTTTCAACTCACACCCATAATGGATTCTCACCATATTCGGACAACCCGCAAACGGGGTCTAGACAGTTCTAGCAAAGAACTCAGACGCTTCCCCACGCCGCTGCGCTTGGTACTGGGTCTGGCCATCTTGTTGATCATCGGCACGTTGTTGTTGATGTTGCCCGGTATGGGGCAAGGCCAAATGCTGAGCCCAATTGAAGCTTTATTTACGGCCACCTCTGCTCTGGCGGTGACAGGGTTGTCAATCATCACCCCGGTACAGCAACTGACTGGGCTGGGGCAAGTGGTGCTGTTGTTATTGATCCAGGTGGGTGGGGTCGGGTTTATGGTTATGGCGGTGGTGCTGTTTCGCCTGATTGGACGGCGGATCTCTTTGGTGGAGCGGCAAGCCCTCTGCGATTCGTTGGGCCTATTGCGACCTGAGGCCATCCTGCAACTGACCCAACGGGTGCTCCTGACGGTGGCCACGATTGAGTTGATAGGAGCCGCTTTTTTGTGGGTGCATTGGCGGGATCAACTGGGGCCAGGTCGGGCTGTCTTTTATGCCTTATTCCATTCGGTGTCAGCTTTTTGTAACGCGGGCTTCGATTTGTTTGGGGGATTGCCCGAGTACCCGAATGGCCTGCCGACTGACAATGTCACACTATTGATTTTGGGATCCCTGATTGTCTTGGGGGGCTTGGGGATCCCGGTACTGGGAGATGTCTTGGTCTTTCATCGGGAGCGGCGGCTATCCCTCCACACACGGGTGACGCTATGGGTGGCGATGATCCTGATTGTTGTGGGCGGGCTGGGGATATTTCTGGCCGAGAGCACGACCAGCTCAGCTCTACTGACGGATCCCTGGCCTCGCCGCCTCTTGCGAACCACCTTTCAGTCTATCTCCGCCCGGACAGCAGGGTTTGCGGGGGTATCCTTGACCGATCTGACTGCGCCGAGTCAATTGTTGATGATGATCTTGATGTTTATTGGGGCCGCTCCGGCTTCGATGGGAGGGGGCATTACCACGGGCACCTTTGCCACCCTCGTGTTGACGTTGTGGGGCTATGCAAGAGGCCATGACCCCGTTCAAATTGGGGGACGCCGCTTGGGCACAGACATGGTACGCAAAGCTTCGGCGGTGTTAACGGTATCTCTCTTTATCGTCCTGCTGGCAACTTGGTTGATTTTGGTGACTCATGATATTGATCTCGATTCCGCTTTATTTGAAGTGATTTCAGCTTTTGCCACCTGTGGATTAACCCTCAATTTCACCTCAGAACTGAATCTCTTTGGCCAGCTTGTGATTATCTTTATGATGTTTTGGGGCCGATTAGGGGCTCTCACCATCGTTTTGGCTTTGGCCCAACAGCCCCCCCGCCAACTGGTCAGTTTTCCAGAAGAACAGATTTTGATTGGGTGATCAGGATCCCTTGTCAGAGATAAGGCAAAAACTCAAAAGACTGACAAGTTTGTGATCATGGCTAAACTAGGGCTAGCGGAGTACCTACCAGGATTCACCCAGGGTAAGACTTTCAAATCTCCTCCCATTTCTCTCAGGGGCTTAATGGAGTTATGAGATTGCCATTATCTCTCGATCCTCTCTTGCGACCTGCGGATCATATCGGCGAGGTGGTGGAGGCTTCGACAACGGGTTTTGTGGCGCAATGTTTGGATCCCGATGACCTATCGTTTCCGACGGTGCCCGCGTTGGGCAGTTGGGTGCGATCTCAGGATGATGAGACGGGCAATCACATTTATGGGGTGGTCTGCCATGCCAGCATTGTGCCTGTGGATGCGGTGCATCGAGTGCGGGCATTGGGGCTGAGCCCAGACCAGTTGCGGGATCAACAACCTCAGATCTTTGCCATGTTACGAACCGATTTTCAGGTGGCCATCGTCGGTTTTGCCACCGGGTCGGAACCCCGGCGCACCCATCATTTTTTGCCACCTCGCCCGCCCCAGATTCATCAGCCGGTTTACCGCTGTGCCGATGAGACGGTGGCTCAATTTTGCCAAGATCTGGGATTCTTACGAACCTTATTGCAGGTGACCGGGATCCCATCTGAAGAACTGATGGCGGCGGTGTTGAGGCACTGCCATCGGATTGTGCATTATGACCGAGACTGGTTGGTGGCTGTCGGGCAGCAGTTGAGTGTGCTGTTGCGAGAAAACTATGACCAGCTGCGGGCCATTGTCAGCAAGCTCTCGATTTAGAGATCTTGGATTGGATCCCTGTTCCCTTGCCTAAAGCCCAACAGAACGCCGCTATCTCGAAGATCTTTAGCTCTAGGGACAAAAGACTGGATAAAATTTTCCCATCAGGGGGATGCTAGCCCGCCCAGGTGTCGCGCCATCTCACGGTGCCGCGATCGCTCAAAATCCAGCGACGGCTGACTAGGTTTTCATAGCGTGGGGCTTCACGATTACGGCGAATGGCGTATTTGTAGCACACTGCCTTGCCCGCTGTTTGGTTGAAAGAAATCTCGCCAAACCAGGTGTTGTCATTGATGTATTCTAGTGCGTAGGCTTGGTCGATGTCCCAGTTACCCAGTTCGGGGCAGTCGCCCACCACCACTACTTCCTCCCCAATCTGAGTGCGGTAGCCGTTGAGCTGAGCGCGTACTAGGGTTTGCCCCTCCACCCGGTTGCCAAAGTAACTGAGTACGATAGCCTCCTGAGAATTGAGCAAGAGGTCGCGCAGTTGGCCGTTGTAAACCGTAAACTCCCGGCGGGTGAGGGGACAAAAGTAGGTGCCATCTCCCAAATCAATGTTAGCCACTTGAATGGTGGTGTCAGGGCCCTTGTTCAGTGCCACAAAGCAACGGAAGTCACGGTAGCGGCGCAGGTAGCAATAGATATCATCAGTAAGATACTTTTCCACCTGGCTACCCAGGGAAATCGCCGGATTCAGGCGGCGCAGTTTGCCCAGTTGGGGCAGCAGTTGATAAAGGGGCGAGTCAATGTCCCAGAATTTCATCATGGGGCGGTTGTAGGGGTCGTTGCCTCCGTTGGTGTCGTTGTGCAGGTACTGCTCAGTGCCGTAATAGATGCAGGGAATGCCCCGTGAGGTCATGATCAGCACCATAGCCAGGTGCAGTGCCGCCGGATCCCCGTTGAGGCTTTGGAACCGTGGCATATTGTGGTTGTCAATGAAGGTGACCAACTCAGTGGCGGTGTCGTAGGCGTTATCGTAAGCCAGCACCTCTTGCACCCGATGAAAGCCGCCGGGGGCATGACGTGCGATCGCCGCCCGCACTGCCTCACATAGAGCAAAGTCAAGAATCGACATGCCCGAGTGGTTCGTGAAGCGCACGCAGTTGGGCTCCCAAGGTTTGCCAAACCCCCATTCCCCAAAAATAAAGGTGGAGGGCTTGTGGGTGCGGAGGTCGCTGGTGAACTCCTGCCAAAACCACAGGGGCATGTGCTTGACCGTATCGACCCGTAGGGCGTCTACCCCCAAGTCGAGCCACTGCTTGATGGCTGCTTTGATGTAATTGCGGTAGTTGATATTGGACTCATTAAATGTGGCCAGCCCCGCCATCTCGTAGTAGAGCAGCTGGTGTTCGTCTTCCCAATCAGTGATTTCAGGGTTGTGCTAGTACCAGTTTTTGCTGTCGTTATAATAATCAGCAATATAATAATCAGCAATCAGAACCCCATCATCGTAGAGACGGCCCTTTTGGCCATTTACATTGGGGCTGCTGTGGTTGCAGACAATATCAAGTATCAGCTTCATGCCGCGAGCGTGCATGGCCGTCACCAGACTCGTGACAGCGGAACAAGTACTCAGGGAATTTGAGGCACCGGGAGGCAAAAAACGGGGATTGATGCGCTTAAAGTCCTTCGTCCAGTAGCCATGCATGGCTGTGTACTGGCCCAGCATCAGGTCTTCCACCTGTTCAAACAGCGGCGAAATCCACAGAGCAGTGATACCAAGATTTTTGAGATAGTTGAGTTTATCGATTACCCCCGGCAAGTCACCGCCCCAATATTTGCCCCAGGCAGTTCGGGTGGGGTCAAATAGCTCCGGGTTGGATCCTGGATTGGGTTGCCCCCCTGAAAGAAGCGATCGACGATGATGAAGTAGATTGTTTCTTGGCGAAACTCAATCTCTCGGGTAAACAAAAAGTCGAGTTCGTGCTGCAAGTCAGCCTGAAAGCCTGCCGCTGCTCGGACGGCACTGGTGGTCGGTTCGATCCCCTCTTTCCAAAGCTGTGTCATCGTCGTTTCCCAAAGTTGCTCTCATTACATTGCTTTTGGGGTGGGTTTGCCCAATGATCTCGTCCTATCCTTCCCTGTCCCATAGGGATCCCACAAGGAGCAAGAACCAAGAACCTCTATACCTCCATCAGGGGAGGGTTCTCTTCATCAGTAAAGCCCTGGCTGATTTCGACGATTCTGCCATCGGGGTCAGCGATCCATACGGTGCGCCAACCAGGGATCCAAGCGTCAAAATCAAGCGGGCCAAGGGTAATCTTAGCGGCGTCGCCCAATTCAGCCAATTTGGCATCGACATTGTCTACCTTAAAAGCCAAGTGGCGCACACCAGGAAAGGTATAACCGTCATTGGTCGCAGGGGGCAGAGGATTGGTTTCGCTGGCTTTGAATAACTCTAAATAAAAGCCACTGTCGGCCATTTTAATAAACACAATCTGGTTTCCATCTGGCAATTTAGCCACTCTGGCCCGCTTGAAGTTAAAGTAATCACAATAGAATTTTTCAGTGGTGTTTGGATCTTGGCAGGTTATAGCCAACTGGGAAAAAATTTGAAGCATTGAAATCTCCTAGAATACGAAATTAGCTGTAGTGTATATTTCGGTAGTTTCTCAACGCACCGCAATGTTAAGGATTGGTAGGGACAACTGAGGCAGGCAAGCCAGGTCATCCAGGAGCAGGGCTTTTATGCACTGCCTCTAAAATGTTCTCAGGCCACAGTGCCATCAGGGTATTGAGTCATGCCGGCAAAATGGATGGCGATCTTGCCATCTCGCAGCACCCAACTGTCGGCAAAGCGCATTTTTGCCTCTTGACCACCAGCGTTCAGGGTAATAGCTTCTACGATCATTAATGTTTGCGGGTCTTCGGTCTCAGCCCAAAAGGCGATTTCAGTTTCTAGCCCTTCAATGCCGAGAATACCCTGCATATGCTCCTTGAGCTGCTCACGTCCTTTATAGTATTTAGGTTCTTTCATAAAGCTGCTGATCAGCAAAGCATCATCGGTATATTGATCAAGCAGAGATTCAATATTTTTGTCCAAAATGAGCTGAATATGCTCACGGTATAGCTGGCCAAGAGCTGTATCGGGAATGCCTTTCATCGATTTGCCTCCAGAGTGATCAGTCAATGCTTTCGGTCAAGACAGATTTTTTTACTAGTAATTTTGCCACTGTTTCTTAAGAAAACTATGAGCCTTTGAGGGAATTAATCAGACATAGAGATCTTCCATTACATTATCCTAGACTTAGGTTTAACTACCGTGCGTTAAACAAAAATAAAGATTTCATCAGATTTCCGTCGTGCTTATCAACAGGATTGAAGGAATGGTTGCGTCGATTCTCCTTGTAGGGTTTTTCAAGGGAAGTACAAAATTAGGAAAAAGGCTGCTAGTGTTTAGATTAAACGAAATTCTAGATTTACTATGACTCCAGAGTCTCAGCTTCGTCATCGTAATCTTTACCATCATGTGATTTTAGAACGTTCCAAAAGTCTGCGTCATCGGGGCAAGACAGATCCCATTGATCGTATTCATAGAGGGCACATTCCTGCCTGTGGTGATCAGATCGAGATCACCCTAAAATTTAGCCCAGGCAATCACCAAATTGAAGATATCAAATTTGATGGCTACGGCTGTGCTCTATCCATATCTTCTGCCGATTTAATGTCTGAGGCTTTGGTTGGCAAAACATCCGATCAGGCGCTGGCCTTAATTCAAAAATTTGAGGCCATGATGCGAGGTGAAGGCGAATTCCCTCATGAATTCCGAATATTGAATGTGATGAAAGGTATTGCCCAATCTCCCGCCAGAATCAAGTGTGCGATCCTCCCTTGGCATACCGTCAAAATTGCTCTGCAACCTTCCCAATTGCCCTAGGCAACTTCTCATAAGATTTCCGATGATGGATAGTGATCATCCCATAGCTCGGCAATCTATAACTCGTCAATGCCCCCAAATCCCTTTTCCCTTGAGAGTGGAACTTGGGGGTAACGCCAAAAAAGGAGATTCCCCCTCCTAAAACTGCCTACCTACTTATCCGCCAGCACCAAATCCGCGCCCTTTTCGCCAATCATGATCGCCGTGGAGTTGAGGTTGCAGTTCGTGATAAACGGCATGATCGAGGAATCGATCACCCGCAGATTTTCGGCCCCGTGCACCCTCAGTTGCGGATCGACAACGGCCATCAGGTCGTAGCCCATTTTGCAGCTACAGGAGGGGTGCCAGTCGGTGATGCAGGTGTTGCGAATATAGTTGCGTAGGCTGGCTTCGTCCTTGCCCTCAGGGCCGGGGATCAATTCCTTGCCGCGCATACCATCAAAAGCTTTGGTGTGGATAATTTCTTGCGCTAGCTGGATCCCGTAAAGTAGAACCTTCATATCCACATCACTGGAGAGGTAGTTCATGCGTACAATGGGAGCTTCCAGCGGGTCAGACGATCGCAGCTTCACATCCCCTACACTCTGAGCCTGAGTGACCACAGGGCACATTGTAAAACCTGGCTCAGTGGTGCCCAGGTCGGGGAATAGAAAGCCGCCAAAGAAAAATTGTAAATCTGGTGATGCGGCCCCCATATCAGGGCGGGTGTAGGTAAACAGGCTGGCCTCGCAGATAATGCTGGGGATGTGCTGGGGCACAGTGGTGGTGTAGCAGACCCGGGCCAGTAGGTGGTCTTGCAGATTTTCGCCTACCCCCGGTAAGTCAATCACCACTGGAATATCAAAGGACTTGAGGTGCTCTGCAGGGCCAATACCAGACAACATCAGTAGTTTAGGCGACTGAAACGGCCCAGCGCTGAGAATGACCTCCCCTGTGGCTTCGACTTGGTGGCTGGTAGGGGTACCGCTGCCGATGTCGGTAAGGTACTCCACCCCCACTGCCTTAGTGCCCTTTAAAATTACTCGGGTAGCATGGGCTCGGGTGATCAGGGTGAAGTTGGGGCGATCAAGAATGGGGCGAACGTAGCAGACAGCAGTGCTGGCGCGTTTCCCATCTTGGGTGGTGGTGGACTGGGTAAAGGCGGCAGCTCCCTCCTGCTGCTCGGCGTTAAAGTCCCAGGGCATGCCTTTAAAGCCCACTTCCTGAGCCGCCAGCTCGGTAGTAAAAGCGGCAGGATTGGTGCGAAATCCTTCGATTACGCTGTCCTTGGTGAGGTTGTCGGGGCCAGGAATAGCTGTCGGCATAGGGGTGGCTCCAAAGAAAAGACAGTGGGCAAAAGTGGTCTATTGGTGGCTGGCGCGGGCCAGAGCACGGCGAGTGAAGACCTTGACTAGGTGGGCCATGTAGTCGGGGGAGACTGAGGTGACGGCGGGGGCAGAGATGGTGGCGATCGCCGCTGCCGTTGCCAAATTCTCTGGAGTTGCGGCTTTGCCCACCAACGTCTCTTCCACCTTGCTCAAACGAGCAGCAGGAATGCCAATGCCCGTCACCGCCACCCGGCAGGTTTGAATTTGATCGTCAGCTTGTTCCACATAGGCCGCTACCCCGACAATCGGGAACTGGCTGGCGGCGTGAGGCAGCACCTCGTAGGCGCTGTTGCCAAAAAGGGCGGGAAGATCGATCGACCTCAACACCTCCCCTGCCCTGAAGGTCGGTTTGCGGTGGAGCATCTCCCCCGAACCGCTGGCCCACACAAAGCCAGCCTCCAGTACCAGAAATGCCGCCAGCAGACCGTTGGTCAAACCATCGTAGGAAACTGGGTCGCCAATCACAGCCCGATTGCGGATCTGAGCATCGCCCACCAGCCCTGCCGCCTCAGCCAAAGCCCGGTAACTTGCCTGAATCATCCCTTCCCCCCTCACTTGGGACAGGGGGGTTAGCGCCCCAATTCGCAGACCGCCCTCGATTGGGGTTATGCCTATCATCCCCAGTAAATGGCGCAAATCTACTACCAGTGACGGTGCCATCCGTTTAGCCGTCATCTCTAAAATCAGGCTATGCCCACCGGCCAAGACTTGGGCACCGGGAGTTTGCAGTAAGGCTAGGGCGGCATCCAGGGTGTCTGGGGCAGCGTAGTCAAAGGTAGTGGGAAGCATAGCGGCTCGGGGGTAGGGAGGTTTTCTCTGGCTTCCACCTCCCAGACAGCAAGGGGCTGGGGGTAAGGGCCATCAGGAAATTTTGGATTGGTGATTTTGGGGGTGTCCTCTGGGTCTTCTCTCCCTGGAGGGAAGGGGGTGGGGGATGAGGTCTCAACCCGACTGCATCGCTCGCCACAGCTTCTCCGGCGTCAGGGGCATATCGATATGCTGCACGCCGACGGCATTACATACCGCACTGACGATCGCAGGAGGTACCCCATTCACCGGCACATCACCTGCGCCCTTGGCCCCGAGGGGGCTATGGGGAGTGGGGGTAACGGTGCGATCGGTCTCAAAGTTGGGCAACTGAGAGGCGCGGACGATGGGGTAGGTCATGAAGTCGGCGGTGGCGATCTGACCCTGGTTGTCGTAGATCACCTCTTCCACCAGTGCTTGGCTGATGCCTAGGTGTAGGTTGCCGTGGGTCTGGCCATCCACCACCATGGGGTTGCCGACAGTGCCAAAGTCGTCCACGGCTACGTAGCGCAGCACGGCGACTTCGCCAGTTTCCTCATCTACCTCAACGATTGCCACGTGGCTACCGAAGGGGTAGCTAAAGTCCGGCGGGTCGAAGAAAGTGATTACCTCTAGCCCTGGCTCCATGCCGGGGGGTAGATCCCATGCGTACCAGAGGGCGAGAGCGATGTCTTTGATGGTTTTCACTTCCTCAGGATTGGCCTGGGTTGAGAATTTGCCGTGATCGACCATAATCTCTGCCTCGGACACGCCAAATATATGAGCCGCCATCTGCTTGGCCTTGGTCAGCACCTTTTGGCAGGCTAGGTATACCGTGCCCCCCTCTACGCTGTATGAACGTGAGCCGTAGCTGCCCTGGGCGTAGACAGCCCCTCTTGTATCAGAGTGCAGCACCTCGATCTGCTCCAGCTCGACCCCCAGTTCTTCGGCTACGATCTGCGAAAAGGTTGTGACATGGCCTTGGCCATGAGGTTGGCTACCGATCTGGAGAGAAATATCGCCAGTGGGATGTACCCGTAGGTGGGCACTGCCCCAGGTGCTGCCATTCAGCCCAATCTCTTGTCCCATAAAGCGGGAAGGGCCAACCCCAGTGACCGCCACATAGGAACTGACACCCACCCCCAGCCGTTTGCCCCTGCTCTTGGCTTCTGCCTTGACCACTTCCAGATTCTCTAGGTTAGCTATGGCCAGAACTTTATCCAGGGCGGTTTCGTAGTCGCCGGTGTCGTAGACCCAGCCCAGTCCGTTGGCGTAGGGAAACTGGTCAGGCTGCACGAAATTTTTGCGCCGCACCTCCACGGGATCCAGGCCAATTTCCGCCGCAAACAAGTCCACCAAGCGTTCTATCAGGTACAGTCCCTCGGTGCGCCCGGCCCCGCGAATTGGCCCTCCCAACACAGTGTTGGAGAAGGCACAGTAAACCTCGTAGAAGGGGTGAGGAATAGCGTAGGCTCCAGTGATACTACGGCCCGTCAGGCTAGTAGGTGCCCCAGGGCCGTTGGTGGCGGGGTAGGCTCCCAGGTTTGAGTAGTTGGTGCAGTAGAGGGCGGTAATTATACCGTCGCGATTACCCGCGATCGCTCCGTCCATATCCTGCCCTCGGGCTTGGACGGTAGTGCGGGCTAGACCGGTGCGGGTGTCCACCCATTTCACCGGGCGACCGACGCGCTTGGCTAGGAATAGAGCGATCGCCGTGTCGGCATAGAGGTAACCCTTCGACCCAAATCCACCGCCAATGTGGGGTGCAACCACTCTCAGCTTGTTGTAGGGAATGCCCATCACCAGCTGAGAGAGCAAAAACCGGTTGCCGTGGGGAATTTGGCTATTTGTCCAGAGGGTGTAGTCTTCGGTGTCGGAGTCATAGGCGGCAATGGTGGCGCGGGTTTCGATTGCATGGTGGATGACCCGCTGAAAGGGCAGGTGCTGCCGCACCACGACGTCGGCCTCTTCCATCGCCTTCAAGGTCGCCTCTTTATCGCCGTAGCTAACGTACTGATTGAGGTTACCTGGCACCGTGTCATGGAGTTGGGGGGCATTGGGTTCTAGGGCTGAGCGAGCGTCTAGCACTAGAGGCAGGGGCTCGTAGTCAACACGAATGGCGTCCAGGGCGTCGTAGGCTTGCTGACGAGTTTCGGCCACCACCACGGCTACTTGTTCGCCCACGTAGCGGACGCGATCGGTCGCCAGAACCGTTTGGGCGGCGGGTACCCCCCAAGGGTGGGGCGGAAATTTGGCCTTGGCCCCACTGGGGTTCATGATCACCGGCAGCGGCAGAATGGCAGCGGTATCGGCCCCAGTAATGATGTCAATCACCCCCGGCATAGCTAATGCGGCACTGGTGTCAATGGCTTTGATCAGCGCGTGGGCGTGAGGGCTATGGAGGAGCGCGATGTGCGCCATGTTGGGCAGAGTGATGTCGGCAGTGAACTTGGCCTGTCCCGAGAGAAATTCGGGGTCTTCGCGCCGTTTAACTGAGGTGCCGAGAATGGTGTTAGTCATGGTGGGGGGAGTGGGATGGAGAGAGGGGGAGTGGGATGGCGGTATATGCCGGTAGGCGAGGTGTCTGGGCTAACAGATACGCTAAATCAGCGGGGGTATCGACATCGAAGGGATCCCCAGTGTCATCGCAGGAGACTTCAGTGACCAAGTGGGTGGCCATCAGCTGACGAGCGCCACTGTCCCCTGTAAGCTGCATAACCTGAGGCCAGAGCTTGCGGCTCAGGTAAACGGGGTTGCGCCTCTGCCCGTCATAGGTGGCCACGGCTAGCTCTGCTCCCTGGTTTGCTGCGGTGATTAAACGGCGATACGAGTTTGTTCCAATCAGGGGCTGATCCGCTAGGCCAATGCAGACTCCAGCCAAATCCACCAGGGATTCCAGGGCAATCAGGGCGGCTTTCAAACTGGAGGCCAACCCCTCTTGCCACTTGAGATTGACCACTGTTTGAACCCGGGCGGACACACGGAGAATCACTTGATCGGCCTGATACCCCACCACCACCACCACCGGGCTAGCTCCGCTAGCAAGAGCGGCAGAGATAGCATGATCCAGTAGCGGAATGCCTCTCCAAAGCACCAAGGGCTTGGGCTGAGCCCCCCCAAACCGTGAGCCGTGCCCTGCGGCCAGAATGGCAATCGCCACGCTCATCGCCACACCTCCTGAACCTGTGGTTCCTGGATGGACACGTTATGAATAGGCTCGCGGCTGTGAGCCAATCGCCCTCCTTGCCGCCCGTGGCGTAGGGCTACCATTTCTGCCAAAATAGATAGCGCTGTTTCTTCAAGGGTGTGACCACCTAGATCTAACCCCGTGGGGGCAGCAATGCGATGGATTTGGGTCTCGCTCAGCCCTGCTTCTCGCAACCGCGCCAGACGCTCAGCGTGGGTTTTGCGGCTCCCCATCGCGCCAATGTAGAAGGCCGTGGTCTTCACCGCCTGCTCCAGAGCTGGGATATCGAATTTGGGGTCGTGGGTAAGTACCAGAATGGCAGTTCGATCGCCAATGGTTGCGCCATACTGCTCAAAGTAGTCTTGAGGCCAGAGGGTTTCGAGGCTATCAGCCTCGGGCAGGCGGGCTGGGGTCGCAAACATTGATCTTGCATCGCACACGGTGGTTTGGTAGCCCAACAATCGGCCAAACTGGCATAGGGCTCGGCTAAAAGCCACTGCCCCAAACATCAAAAGGTGGGGTGGCGCGGTCAATGCTTCGATAAAAACTGCAACATCGCTGTGGCCGCACTCGCCTTGGAGTCCAAACTGACTTTGGTGGCTCTGACCTTGCCCTAATAGCCCTTTAGCCTTGTTCGCGACGGCGTGATCGATACCGGGGTTACCCAAACTACCCAGGCACTGGCCATCCTCAAACACCACCAGCTTGTCAGGAGCGGAAGTGTCTAGATTTGGGGATTCTGAGGGGCGATTGCCCTCTCCATCCACCACTCGCAGCCGCGTACAGATCGCCACCGGATGCTGCTTGGCGTTGCGAACCACCTCCAAAAGCACTGACAGGGGCAATTGTCCGGCTCTGGAGGGGGAGGTTAATCTCTCCACATACACCTGCATGGTGCCCCCACAGGTTAACCCCAGGGACAGGCTCAGCAGATCGGTTTCCCCGTTGTCGGGCGGCTCAAAGGTGAGAAGTCGGGGGCTGTCGGTAGCGATCACCCCCAGCGCTTCCTCCACCAGCACCCCTTCCAAACAGCCATTGCTGATCGAGCCGGCTACTTCCCCAGCACTATTCACCGCTAGAGTCGCCCCCACCTCGCGGGGACTCGACCCCATAGTCGCCACCAGCGTTGCCAGGGCTACCTCGTGCCCCTGGGCCAGCCAGCGATCAATATCGGAGAGAACCAATTTCATAGGGAAGTTGATGGATGAAAGGGTAGGTGCTCTAGGGTGGGCAATGTTCGATATGAGCAATCTCCTTGCAAGAGATTGCTAAGCAAACGGATATAGCTCCGGCAGCAGCCCAGCCACCTGCCGCTCCACCGCCTTGGGATCCCTCAGAAGCATGTCCACCATATAAGTCGCCTGTTCACCGGGGTAGACATCCTCCACGCCGTCTTCCACAGCCCGCAAGGCCACCCGCACCACCTCCTCTGGAGGCACCTTCGGCGGTGGATAATGCACCGCAAAAGGCGTATCCACTGTACCGGGCATAACCCCCACCACCAGGGTGCCCTGATCTGCCAGCTCCGCCCGAATACCCTGGGTCAGTGACAAGCAGGCCGCTTTTGAGGCGCAGTAGGATCCCATAAAGGGCAAATTCACCTTCGAGACCAGTGACAGCATATTTAAGATGGTGCCGCCCCCATTGGACTTAAGAATCGGCGCAAACGCCCGACACATGTTGAGCATGCCAAAGTAGTTGGTTTCCATCTCCAGCCGCGCCCCCTCGGTGCTATCGGCAGCGATTAGCCCTACATCTTTACTGACCCCTGCGTTGTTTATGAGCAGCGTCACATCGGAGCACTGAACCGCCGTCTGCTCTACCCCCTTAGGCATTGTCACATCCAGACCAATCGGAACAATGCGGGTGGGATCCAGGGACACAATCGGCTCTAGCGCCTCCAACTTTCGGGCTGCAGCGTAAATCTTGCTCACCCCCGCCGCCAGCAGTGCTTGAATAAACTGCTGTCCAATGCCGCCATTGGCTCCCGTAATCAAAACCTTGGCTGCTTCAAGTTGCATAAGCACCTTCGTAGTTGAGTCAGTAGGCAACCAGTTTTCGATGCAAACAGAAGCAGAAAACCTTTAACCCATCATGTAGTCAGTGAGTTTTCAGAACAATTGGAGCAAAATAACTCTCAAACCCTCAAACTTTCACCTGCTTGCTTCACGGCGTATTGCACTGCCTCCACAACTTTTTGGTATCCAGTGCAGCGGCAGAGAATGCCATCTATGTGGATGCGAATCTCCGCCTCGGTGGGGTTGGGGTTGCGATCAAGCAGATCAGTCAAAGCCAGCACCATAGCCGGGGTGCAATAGCCACACTGGAGACCGTGGCGCTCCCAGAAGCCTGTTGCAAGGCAGTGAGTTGCCGTCGGGTGCCAGCCCCTCAATGGTGGTCACGGCCAAATCGGCTGCTTGAACCGCTAACACCATGCAGCTTTTATCACCGA